>JAICJM010000192.1 GCA_025928435.1 Thermoleophilia bacterium | reverse complement strand
CGCGAACGCGTCGGCCAGGTCCTCTGCCACCGTGCCCGCGGGGTCGGCCGTCACTGCGCCCTCACACGGCGTGCCCGTCACGCGGCGGGTGACGATCAGCACCGGCCGCTCGGCCGTCGCCTCGATCGGCGGCAGCCAGCGGCGGTACGACGTCCCGGCCAGCGCGACGAGCACCCGCCGCTCCCGATCGAGCTGGGCCGCGCCGGCCTCCGACCATGCGAACTTGACGACGTGCCCGACGCCCAGCCAGGCCGTCCCGCGCTGCCAGAACGGGATGCTGCTCAGGAGCTGCCCCTCGTCAGCCGCACCTCTCCCGCGAGCTGCGGTTCGACGCACCGCACCGCGTCACGGATGGCCGCGGCCGACGGACCCCCGAGCCAGGGCTTCACAGGCTCGCTCATTCCCCCGGCAGGAGTGAGTACATCAGCAGGTCGACCCGCTCGCCGCGTTGATCTGCCCACGAGCGCAGGAGCGCTTCGCGGGTGTAGCCCGCCTTCTCGGCCACCCGCTGCGAGGCCGGGTTGGCGACGTGCGTCGTCAGCTGCAGCCGCGCCACCGGGAGGGCCGCGAACGACCAGTCGGAGAGCAGGCGTAGAGCCCCCGTCGCCAGCCCGCGGCCGCGGGCCTCCGGGGCCATGTGATAGCCGATCTCGGCGATCCCGCGCCCGTGCAGGACGCGCACGCCGATCGCCCCGAGTGCGACCTCGGACGGGAGCTCGACCACCGCGAAGGCCGCCCCGTCACCGGCTCGCAGGCGCGCCGGCTGGAGGGCGAGCCAGATGCGCACGGAGTCCTCGTCGTAGGGGTCCGGGACGTTCGTGAACCGGATGGTGTCCGGGTCGCGGGACATGGCCAGGATCGCGGCCACGTCGCCCTCCCGCCACGGCCGCAGCCCGGCGCGGCCGTCGTCCAGGAACGACGGGAGCGCGATCGGCGTGGTCACAGGTCGGCGGCGACGAGCGAGTACATCACCAGGTCGGTGCGCTCGCCGCCGATCTCCTCCCACGAGCGCAGGACGCCCTCGCGCCGGAACCCTGCCCGCTCGGCGACCCGCTGCGACGCGGCGTTCTCGAGGTGGGTCGTGAGGTGGACGCGGGCGAGGCCGAGGTCGCGCAGCCCCCACCGCGAGGCGAGCCGCAGCGCCGTCGTCGCCAGGCCGCGCCCGCGCGCGTCGGGCGCGACCATGTAGCCCGCCTCGGCGATGTCGCGGTCGCCGGGGTCGATGCGCAGCCCGACGCTCCCCATCGGCGGCCCGCCGCCGGCGGTGATCGCGAACGTCAGCCCCTCGCCGGCCTCCAGGCGGCCCGGCTGGGCGTCGATCCAGGCCCGCGCGTCGGCCTCCGAGTACGGATCCGGGACGCGGGTGAAGCGGGCGACGTCGGGGTCGCGGCACATCGCCACCATCGCGTCCAGGTCGCCATCCTCCCACGGCCTCAGCTCGATCTCGCCCTCGCCGAGAGGCGGTTCCGGGTGGCTGAGCGGGACCGGCGCGGACACCCCCGCGATGGTACAGGGGCGCGGATACACTGAAAGCCTCATGCCCGATCTCGCAGTCTCCGCGTCCTACTCGCCCACCGGCGACCAGCCCCGCGCGATCGCCGAGCTGGCCCAGAGCATCGGCCGCGGCGACCGCTACCAGACGCTGCTCGGCGCCACCGCGACGGGCAAGACGCACACGATGGCGCGCGTGATCGAGCAGCTCAACCGGCCCACGCTGGTCATCGCGCACAACAAGACGCTGGCCGCCCAGCTCTGCAACGAGTTCCGCGAGTACTTCCCCCGCAACGCGGTCGAGTACTTCGTGAGCTACTACGACTACTACCAGCCCGAGGCCTACCTCCCGTCGTCGGACACCTACATCGAGAAGGACTCCTCGATCAACGACGACATCGACCGCCTCCGCCACGCCGCGACCGCCGCCCTGTTCGCCCGCCGTGACGTCGTGATCGTGGCATCGGTGTCGTGCATCTACGGCATCGGCTCGCCCGAGAGCTACTCCGACCTCGTCCTGTTCCTCTCCGTCGGCGAGGAGAAGTCGCGCGACGACATCCTGCGCAAGCTGGTCGACATCCACTACCAGCGCAACGACGTCGTCATGGGCCGCGGCCGCTTCCGCGTGCGGGGCGACGTGATCGAGGTGCAGCCGGCCAACATGGAGACGGCCTATCGCATCAGCCTCTTCGGCGACGAGGTCGAGGCGATCACCCACTTCGATCCGATGACGGGCGAGGTCTACGCGCGCCTCGAGCACCTCGGCGTCTACCCGGCGACGCATTACGCCATGGAGCGCGAGAAGCTCGAGCCGGCGATCCAGTCCGTGCAGGCCGAGCTGCGCGAGCGGCTGGCGCAGCTCGAGACGGAGAACAAGATGCTCGAGGCGCACCGGCTGCGCTCACGCACGGAGTACGACATGGAGATGCTGCGCGAGGTCGGCTTCTGCAACGGCATCGAGAACTACTCGCGGCACCTGGACGGCCGCGCCCCGGGCACGCCAGGCCACTCGCTGCTCGACTACTTCCCCGACGACTACCTGATCATCATCGACGAGTCGCACCAGACCGTGCCCCAGATCGGCGGCATGTACGAGGGTGACCGGTCGCGCAAGGAGACGCTGGTCGACTTCGGCTTCCGGCTGCCGTCCGCCCTCGACAACCGGCCGCTGCGCTTCGACGAGTTCCTGGACCGCGCGAACCAGTTGCTCTTCGTCTCGGCGACGCCGGGGCCTTTCGAGCTGCGCCACTCGACCCACGTGGCCGAGCAGATCATCCGGCCGACCGGGCTCATCGACCCCGAGGTCGAGGTGCGCCCGACGCGGCGCCAGATCGACGACCTGCTGGGCGAGATCCGGGCCCGGGCCGAGGCCGGCGAGCGGGTGCTGGTCACGACGTTGACCAAGAAGATGTCGGAGGACCTGACCGACTACCTGCTCGAGTCGGGCATCCGCACGCGCTACCTGCACTCCGAGATCGACACGCTCGAGCGGATCAAGGTCATCCGCGAGCTGCGCCTGGGCGACTTCGACGTCCTCGTCGGCGTGAACCTGCTGCGCGAGGGCCTCGACCTGCCCGAGGTGTCCCTGGTCGCGATCCTGGACGCCGACAAGGAGGGCTTCCTGCGCGGCCAGACGGCGCTCATCCAGACGATCGGCCGCGCCGCGCGCAACGTCAACGGGCGCGTGATCATGTACGCGGACAAGGTCACGGAGGCGATCCGGTACGCGATCGACGAGACCGCCCGCCGGCGCACGATCCAGGTCGCCTACAACGAGGAGCACGGCATCACGCCGGAGTCGATCCGCAAGGGCGTCTCCGACATCGCGGAGTTCCTCTCGCTCGAGTCCCAGCCGCACGTTCCCGGCCGCCGCCGGCGCGGCGGCGAGACCGACGGCATGGGCCGCGACGAGATCCAGAAGCTCGTCGTGGAGCTCGAGGAGGAGATGTTCGCGGCCGCCGAGGAGCTGCGGTTCGAGTACGCGGCCAAGCTGCGCGACGAGATCAAGGAGCTGCGCCGCGACCTGGAGGCCACGGCGAGCGCCTAGCGGTGCCCGCCGGGCGGGGTCAGACCCTTTCCGTCGGGTCGAAGGAAACCGGCCGCCGGACGGCGAATGCTCTCCGGCATGGCCCAGATCGACCGTCTGCTCGCGCCCGATGAGCGCGTCCACCTCGTGAGTCGCGAGCACGGGATCGTGCTGGCCTGGCCGTTCCTGCGGGCGGCGATCGTCCTGGGGCTTGCAGCCGCCGCGGCGATCGCGGCCGCCGACCTCGACCTGCCCGCGGCGATCCGGCTCGTGCCGGTGCTCGCCGCCGCGGCGCTCGCCGTCGGCGCCCTGCTGCGGGTCGTGCGGGTGGTGGCCCGCTGGCAGCGGCGGGTGCTGGTCGTGACGGACCGCCGCGCGCTCCTGCTCGCCGGCAGCCTGGGATCGCGCGCGTCGATCGTCCCGCTCCAGGCGATCGGCGACGTCGAGGTGTTCGCGCCCGCGGCGGGGCGCGTCCTGCACTACGGCGGCGTCGTCGTCGGCACCGGCGGGCGCCGCGGGCTCCTGTTCGGGCTGCGCCGGCTGCCCGATCCCGACCTCCTGCTCGGCCTCCTGCTCGGCCTGGTCGAGGACGGCGCGGACGCACGGCCGCGCTGGGCTCCGGCCACGCTCACGCCCGCCCCGTTGCGCTAGCGGTGACCCGTCCGCGCTTCACCGGGGCGGTGATCGGTCCGCTGGCATACCGCTTCGCGTCCGCACGAGCTACGCTCCGGGGTGGAAACAACCACCAGGCCAGATGGGGTGGGCCCGTCGGCCGGGAAGCTCGACCGGAAGGGTCATGGAGCGCGTCCGCATCACGGGGCGTGGGAGGGAGGCAGCAGCGAGCGAGCGCGAGGCATCGGTGAACCCCGCCACGTCGTGCGAGCGGCTGCGCCTCGCGTGCGACCCGGCGGTCGTCGCGGAGGCGCGGCGCGCGGTGACGCGGTTCGAGGCGGGCGTCCCCGAGGCGGTGATCGAGTCGGCCCGCCTGCTCGTCTCCGAGCTCGTCACGAACAGCCTCCTGCACGGCATCGCCGAGGGGGAGGGCTGGATCGACGTCGTGATCGAGCGGAGGGCGCGCTGCCTGCGGATCGAGGTCGCCGACCCGGCGTCGTCGGGACGCCGTCCGGTGCTGCGCAGCGTCGATCCCACGAGCACCTCGGGATGGGGCCTCCAGCTCGTCGACCGGCTCGCCTCGGACTGGGGCGTCGAGACCGGGTCGGGCACCTGCGTGTGGTGCGAGATCGCCACCGGCTGAGCCACCTCGCCCTCCTGCCGTCCGGGCCGCCATGGTACGATACCGAACACACGTTCGGCGAATCAGGCATTGCTAGAATGTGGCTGTTTTCCGCTTGAACATGCGGTTTCCAGCCATTAAGGAGTTCGGTGGCACACGAGCACATCGTCATCCGGGGTGCGCGCGAGCACAACCTCAAGGACGTCACGGTCAGCCTTCCCCGCGACCGGCTGGTCGTCATCACCGGCCTGTCGGGGTCGGGCAAGTCGAGCCTCGCGTTCGACACCCTCTACGCCGAGGGCCAGCGCCGCTACGTCGAGTCGCTCTCGGCCTACGCCCGTCAGTTCCTCGGTCAGATGGACAAGCCCGATGTCGACTCGATCGAGGGGCTCTCGCCGGCCATCTCGATCGACCAGAAGACGACCGCCCGGAACCCGCGCTCGACCGTGGGCACGGTCACCGAGATCTACGACTACCTGCGCCTGCTGTTCGCCCGGGTCGGCCATCCCCACTGCCCCAAGTGCGGGCGTGAGATCTCCGGCCAGACGGCCGAGCAGATCGTCGAGCACGTCCTCAAGCTCCCGGAGGGGACGCGGTTCACGGTCGACGCGCCGGTCGTGCGGACGCGCAAGGGCGAGTACCGCGACCTGTTCGAGCAGCTGCGCGGCGACGGCTACACCCGCGTCAAGGTCGACGGGCAGCAGCTGCTGCTCGAGGAGCCGATCGACCTCGACAAGCAGGTGCGCCACTCGATCTCGGTGGTCGTCGACCGGCTGGTGATGAAGCCGGGGCTGCGCACCCGCCTGACCGACTCGGTCGAAACGGCGCTGAGGCTGGCCGAGGGGCTGGTCGAGATCGCGGTCGTCGACGGCACCACCACCACCTACTCCGAGCAATTCGCGTGCCCCGACGACGGCATCTCGCTGCCCGAGCTCGCCCCGCGCATCTTCTCGTTCAACTCGCCCCACGGCGCGTGCCCCCGCTGCACCGGCCTGGGCACCCAGCGCGAGATCGATCCCGACCTCGTGGTGCCCGACCCGACGCTCTCGATCTCGCAGGGCGCCCTCGTGCCGTGGACGGTGATCAATTCCAACTTCTACACGCAGGTGATCCAGGCGATCGCCGACCGCTACGAGGTCGACCTCGACACCCCCTGGGCCGATCTGCCGGAGGAGCAGCGGAACCTCTTCCTGCAGGGCACGGGCGGCGACAAGCTCTACGTCAGCTACCGCAACCGGATGAACCGCAAGCGCAGCTACATGCTGGCATTCGAGGGCATCGTGCCCAGCCTCGAGCGGCGCTACCGCGAGACCGACTCGAGCTACCAGAAGGAGCGCATCGAGGAGTACATGGCGCTCAAGCCCTGCCCGGCCTGCCAGGGCGACCGGCTGAAGGACACGAGCCTGGCGGTGACGGTCGGCGACCTGAACATCGCCCAGGTGACGCGCATGTCCGTGATGTCGGCGATCGACTACGTCGACGCCCTCGAGCTGACCGAGACCGAGAAGGCCATCGGCGTGCGCATCCTCAAGGAGATCCGCGAGCGGCTGACGTTCCTGGCCGACGTGGGCGTCGGGTACCTGACGCTCGGCCGGGCGGCGGCCAGCCTGTCGGGCGGCGAGGCCCAGCGGATCCGGCTCGCGACCCAGATCGGCTCGTCGCTCATGGGCGTCCTCTACATCCTGGACGAGCCGTCCATCGGCCTGCACCAGCGCGACAACGCCAAGCTCCTGGCCACGCTCGAGCGCCTGCGCGAGCTCGGGAACACCGTGATCGTCGTCGAGCACGACGAGGAGACCATCCGCGCGGCCGACCACATCGTCGACATGGGGCCGGGGGCGGGCGAGCACGGCGGCCGCGTCGTCGCGATCGGGACGGCCGACCAGGTGATGCAGTCGGAGCGCTCGATCACCGGCGCCTACCTGTCCGGGCGGCGCGCCATCCCGGTGCCCGATCGGCGCATGCACGACGCCGGGTGGTTCGGCGTCCAGGGCGCCTCCGAGCACAACCTGAAGGACATCGACGTCGACCTGCCGGTGAGCAAGCTGATCTGTGTCACCGGCGTCAGCGGCTCGGGCAAGAGCACGCTCGTGAACGAGGTGCTGTTCAAGTCGCTCGCCAACCGGCTGAACCGCGCCCGGGTGAAGCCGGGCGCCCACCGGACGGTGCAGGGGATCGACGCCTTCGACAAGGTGATCGACATCGACCAGTCGCCGATCGGGCGCACGCCGCGGTCGAACCCGGCCACCTACACGGGCGTCTTCGATCACATCCGCGCGCTCTACGCGACCTCGCCCGACGCGCGCGCCCGCGGCTACAAGCCGGGCCGGTTCTCGTTCAACGTCAAGGGCGGCCGCTGCGAGACGTGCCGGGGCGACGGGACGATCAAGATCGAGATGCACTTCCTGCCCGACGTCTACATCAACTGCGAGGCCTGCCACGGGCGCCGCTACAACCGCGAGACGCTCGAGGTGAAGTTCAAGGGCAAGTCGATCGCCGACGTGCTCGACATG
>JAICJM010000324.1 GCA_025928435.1 Thermoleophilia bacterium | reverse complement strand
GTCGAAGAACGGCTGGGATCTGAAGGGCGCCGTGCGCACGGCCGACCTCCAGGGCAAGGGCAGGCTGACCGGGATGCACACCCAAGAC
Organism: Thermoleophilia bacterium; assembly: GCA_025928435.1. Next base: position 2,154 of record JAICJM010000324.1, on the reverse strand, counting down.
GATGCGTTCGTGCTCGTGCGCGGCGCGCATCCCGACGGCGAGGCGGACGTGCAGGACGTCGCGGCCACCGCGCTCGACGGGCTCGGGCTCGACGCCTCGGGCGTCGACGGCCGCGTCCTCACCTCGTGAGCGCCTGGACGTTCACCGCGATGACTCAAGGCGAGGCGGAGGAGATCGCGGGCTGGCACTACCCGGGCGAGTACGCGTTCTACGACGCCGACTTCATCCCCGCTGGCGTCGACGAGCTGCTCGACCCCGCGCAGCGGCGCGACGAGTACCACGCGGCCCGCAATGCCGACGGCGAGCTCGAGGGCTTCGCCCAGCTCGAGCCCGCCGCGGACGGCGCGACCGAGATCGGGCTCGGCCTGCGCCCTGACCTGACCGGCCGCGGCCTGGGGCAGGCGTTCACCGCCGCGGTGATCGACCTCGCCCGCCTGCACGGGGCCGGCCGGATCACGCTCGCGGTGGCGGCCTTCAACGCCCGCGCGATCCGCGTATACGAGCGCTGCGGGTTCGCCGAGACCGGCCGCCACACCCGCCGCCTCGGCGACCATGACTGGGACTTCGTCGACATGGAGCTGCGATAGGGGAAGTCCCCACGCGTGGGGACTGTCCCCACCCGAGCGGCCTACCCCGTCTCTCGCAGCCGGCCGTACACCTCGCGCATCGCGAGGTCGCGGATGGCGTCGTACACGCGCTGGTCGGCCAGCCGCTCGATCAGCTCGGCGTTCGACGCGTGCCGCTCGAGGACGAGGTTCTCGAACGCCTGGTTGAACCCGAAGCGAAAGTTGTCGAGCGTGTTCGCGCGGGCCTGCTGGGCGAGGTCGTCGTCGCCCGCCGCCTCCTCGACGACCTGCTCGACGAACAGGGCGTCGGCGCGGCTGAAGTCGATCCCGAAGGGCTCGTTCATCGCCTGGACCACCTCGGATAGGAACCCGACCGGCGGGTCGCCGTCCGGGCCGGCTCCACCGCCGGGGAGGGCAACGCCCGCCTGGGCGCCCTCGCCGAGCTCGATCTCGCCCGTACCGGAGTGCTGGATGCGCAGGTGAGTCAGCGCGACGTGGTCGGAGATGTCGATACCGGGATCGCGATCCCGCCGGATCCGGGTCGCCAGGAAGCGGCCGTAGCGCAAAAGTAAAGCTATACTTTACCTATGCATGACGACCGTCCGGACATTCGTGGTCTCGAGGCTGAGTCCTACCAGCAGAGCGGGTTTTTCACCACCGACCAGGCGCGCCGGCACGGCGTCAGCCGTCAGCTTCTGAATCATCACGTCCGCCAGGGCCGCTTCGCGCGGGTTCGGCGGGGTCTCTACCGCGTTGCCGGCTTTCCGACCGCGTACCACGACGACATTCGCGAGAAATGGATGGCCGCCGGGATGGACCGGGCCGTCGTCTCGCACGAGAGTGCGCTCGCCCTGCTCGACCTGAGCGACAACGTCCCAGACAGGGTGCACCTGCTCGTTTCGCGCAGGCACCGGGGGCTTCGGCGGCCGCCGGGCGTGGTCATTCACACCCACCCGGATGACGAGAAGGTGGGCAGGGTGTGGCGGGAGTCCATGCCGGTTACGGCGCCGGCGCGAACGCTCGTCGACACGGCGGCGAGGCTACAGCCCGAGCAGGCGGCGATGGCGGCCAACCAGGCGCTGCGTCTGGGGCTGCTCACACGCCGGCAGATCGAGCAGGAAGCTGCGCGGCAGCGCAAGCCGCGCGTCCTCGAGACCCTGCTGCCAGATCGATGAGGTACGCGACCGCCGCTGCGTTCCGGCAGGCTCTCGACGACCGGCTCAAGGCCGAGTCGGCGAGGACCGGTATGAGCATAGCCCGTCTCCGGAGGCGAGTTGCCGTCGAGCTCTTCCTGCGTCGCCTCGTGGCGGTCGCGCCCGACCGCTGGGTTCTGAAGGGCGCCCTCGCACTCGAGCTCCGCCTCGGCGCGGCCACGCGGCCGACCCGGGACATGGATCTCGGCCGCGCCGACGACGAAGGCGCCGCGGTCGAGGACTTCGGTGCCGCGCAGGAGCTGGATCTCGACGACTTCTTCAGGTTCACCGCCCTCCGCACCGACGCATTCGACGACGTCGACGACTTCCGCGCGATTCGGTTCCATGTCGCCGCCGAGCTCGCCGGCCGGGTCTTCGATCAGTTCGTCGTTGAC
>JAICJM010000156.1 GCA_025928435.1 Thermoleophilia bacterium | reverse complement strand
TGGCGGCCCCAGATCGAGCGCGAGTAGCAGGCGTTGCAGCCGATGCACTCGCGCACCTCGTCGTAGCGGCCCTCCTCGATCTTGCGCGGCAGGAAGGGGTCGGAGATCGACGGGCGGGCGGCGCCGATCAGGTCGACGGTGCCGCCGCGCACGATCTCCGCCATCCGGTCGGGATCGGTGAACCGGCCGACGACCACGATCGGCTTGTCCGTCGCCTGCCGAGCCTGGCCCGACCACTCCAGCTGATAGCCCTGCTCGAAGAACCGCGACGGCCCGGCGTCGAGCCGCTGCCAGCCGGCCAGGGCGCCGATGGTCACGTCCCACAGGTCGACCATCGGGTCGGCCCGGCGGATGAACTCGAGCCCCTCGGCCAGCTCGACGCCCGACCCCTCGAGCGTGTCGGCGGCGATCCGGACCGCGATCGCGCAGTCGTCGCCGACCGCCTCGCGCACGAGCTCGATCGCCTCGAGCCAGAACCGGGCCCGGTTCTCGAACGAGCCGCCGTACGCGTCCGTGCGACGGTTGTAGACGGGCGAGAGGAACTGGGACGGCAGGTATGTATGGGAGCCGTAGACGTAGACGATGTCGAAGCCCGCGTCCCGCGCCCGCCGGGCGGCGGCCACCCACTCCTCCTGCACGCGCCGGATGTCTGCCGTCGTCATGACGCGGGGCACGGTGATCCCGTCGAAGTCACTCGAGAGCTGCGAGGGCGCGAGCGGCGGCAGCCGCGACTCGCGCGTCTCGGCGTAGAGGCCGCCGTGCCAGAGCTCGACGCCGGCCAGCGCTCCGTGCCGGTGCGCCTCCTCGGTCATCAGCCGCAGCGCCCGCGCGTCCTCGTCGTCCCACAGCCGCGCCGACACGTACGGCGACTCGTCCGACTCGGCGCTGATCGAGCAGTACTCGGTGCAGACGGCGGCCCAGCCGCCCTCGGCCTTCATCCCCCGGAAGGCCGCCTGCGTCCACGGCTTCTCCACGCCGAAGCCCGTGCAGTGCGGCACCTGGTAGAAGCGGTTGCGGAGCGTCTTCGGCCCGATCCGGACCGGCTCGAACAGCACGTCGTGGCGGGGCAGGCGCGGCATCTACGCGTGCTCTGCGTCGAGCTCGGCCGTGCGTCGCTCGATGTGCTCGCGCAGCTCCTCTTCCAGGCCCGACTCCATGCCAGGGTCCTCCCAGGCCTCGAGCAGCCGCTTCCACTCGGCCGTCGCGGCGCGGTCGGCCGTGAGCGAGCCCTGTTTCTCCCACGTCACGTACGACTGGGAGCGGAAGAGCGGGCTCATGAACGTCCAGTCGCGGAAGTGCGCCAGCGTGTGGTCGGCGGCGAGGAACATGCCGCCGGGCCCCTCGCCGCGGATCGCGTCGAGGGCGAACTCCTCCTCGCCCAGCGTCACCCCCTGGTCGAGCACCTCGAACATGCGCAGCACCTCGAGGTCGAGCGCGAGCTTCTCGTAGGAGGCCGTCAGGCCGCCCTCGAGCCAGCCGGCCGCGTGGAGCACGAAGTCGGACGGGGCGAGCATCGTTGCCCACAGGGTGTTCATGGTCTCGGCGGCGGCCTGCGCGTCGAGCGCGTTCGAGGAGCAGAGCCCCCCGCCCCCGCGGTACGGCAGGTTGTAGCGGCGAGCGAGCTGGCCGCCCGCGAGGGTGCCGACGACCGACTCGGGGGTGCCGAACGCCGGGCCGCCCGTGCGCATGTCGACGGCCGTGAAGAACGAGCCGAAGAGGGCGGGCGCACCGCGCCGGATCAGCTGCACGAGCGCGACGCCGGTCAGCGCCTCGGCCACCTGCAGCGCCAGCCCGCCGGCGACGCTCACGGGCGCCGTCGCCCCCGCCAGCAGGAACGGCGTCACGACGACCGGCTGGGCTGCCTTCGCCCACTCCACCAGCGCGTCCACCATGAGGAAGTCCCAGACGAGCGGGCTGTTCGGGTTGACCACGCCCATGATGGCCGGCGTGCGCTCGATCCGCTCCCGGCCGCCGCAGGCGATCGCCGCCAGCTCGACGGCGTCGCGGGCCTTCTCGCCCGAGGTGCCGTAGCAGACGTATGGCTTGTCCGACCAGCGCAGGATCGAGTAGTCCATCTCGAGGTGGCGGCTGTGCTCGCTGAGGTCGTTCGCCTCGACCGTCCCGCTCTGCAGGCAGGTCATCAGGCCGGCGGCGTGGGCCATCTTCACGAGCTCGACGTGCTCGGCGATGCCGCCGTCGCGGCGCCCGCGCTCGAGGTCGGAGCAGAAGGGCGAACCGCCGACGGGCGCCAGCACCGGCTTGCCGCCGCCGATCGTGACGGCGCGGTCGGGGTTGCGCGGCTCGAGCCTGAACGTCGCCGGCGCCGTCCCGACCATCTCCATCACGAACTCGCGGTCCCACCGCACCCGCTCGCCATCGACATCCTGGCCGCTCTCGCGCAGCAGCCGCAGCGCCTCCTCGTGGCGCACGTCCGTGCCGATCTCCTCGAGGATCGTCATCGCGCGCTCGTGCACCGCCTCGAGGTCGTCGGGCGCCAGGATCGAGATCGCCTCCACCGCGAGCGACTGTACCAGCGGGGCCAGGCGCCCCGTCAGGGGACCGGGAGGGCGATCGCGCCGCTCCCGGCGGGGCGGCGGGGGCGGCGCGGGACGAGGCTCTCCTCGCCGTCGCCGTCGTCGCCCGAGGCGTCGGGCCACACGACCCGGGGGAGGTGGCCGCGCTCGATCCGGATGACGTGCCAGCCGGGATGGGTGGCGTCGCACGCGCGGGTGCGGTCGACTGCCTCGTCGATCGCCTTCGAGAGGTGCAGGTATGCGCGGCCGCCACGGCGGCCGGGGACCGCGCTCACCACGCCGTAGCGACGGCCCGCCGCCAGATTCCGGGCCCCTTCGAGCACGGCTCCATGGTACCTTCGGCCGGTGAGCGTGGTGATCGAGCAGCGCGTCTCCGTCGACGCGGCGCCGAAGGAGGTGTTCGCGTTCCTGCACGATCCCGACCGGCGCCAGCAGTGGGACGCGATGGCCGACCTGGCCCGGCTCGAGGACGCGAGCGTCCCCGCCGTCGGCGTGCGCCTGCACCTGCGCGGCCGGCGGACGGCGCCCTCCTGGGTCGGCGAGTACACCGAGCTCGCCCCGCCGCGGCGGTCCGTGCTGCGGCTCGTCGAGGGCGTCGGGATGCCCTTCGCGGCGTTCAGCCAGACGGTCGACGTGGCGGCGCGCGACGGCGGGAGCACGGTCGCGCTGCGGCTCGAGTACGAGGCCCGCGGCCTCGGCCGGCTGCTCGAGCCGGTCGTGCTGCGCCCCCGGCTCGCGAAGGCCGTTCGCAGGTCGGTCGCGAGCATCGCCCGGCACTTCGCCTGAGTTAAGGGATCGGCCCGGCCGGGAACGGGACCGCCATGCCGGTGCAACTCGACGCCGTGCCCGAGACGCTGCTTTGGAACCTCTATCACCGCGCCGCCGAGGCCCGCCGGCCCGACGCCGTGCTGCGTGATCCCCGGGCCGTCGAGCTCGTCGACTCGATCGACTTCCCCTTCGAGAGCCGCTTCGGCCACGCGGCGCCCGCCCTCGCCCAGTGGCAGGCTCTGCGGGCGGCGTGCTTCGACGGCGAGGTGCGCAGGTTCCTGACGCGCCATCCCGGCGGGACGGTCGTCGCGCTCGGCGAGGGGCTCGAGACCCAGTTCTGGCGCGTCGACCAGGGCACGGCGCGCTGGGTCGGCGTCGACCTGCCCGAGACGATCGCCCTGCGCCGCGAGCTGCTCCCGGGCGACCCGCGCGTCCACCTCGTCGCCTGCTCGGCGACGGACGAGCGCTGGATGGATGAGGTCGACACCTCCGCCCCCGTGCTCGTGACCGCGCAGGGCCTGCTGATGTACCTGACCCGGGGGGAGGTGCACCGCCTGCTCGCGACCTGCGCCGCCCGGATCCGGGCGGGCGGGATCGTGTTCGACGCCGTCTCCCCGCGGATGCGCGACCGCAGCGCGCGTCAGCCGCAGTCGGACGCCGAGGCGTACCGGCCGCCGCGCTGGACATGGGCGATCGACCGCCGCGAGCGCGCCGCCATCCGCGCGATCCCGGGCCTTGCCGGCCTCGAGACGCTGCGCCTGCCGCGCGGGCGCGGAGTCGCCTTCCGGTTCCTGGTGCCGCTGGCGCAGGCGGTGCCGCCGCTGCGCAACGGCCTGCTCTCGATCCTGCGCGCCCGCTTCGGCGCTCAGCGCAGGTCGTAGGCGCGCCCGTAGAGGCGCTCGGTCACCCGCACGTGCGCGACGTAGTCCCGGGTGGAGTCGAACCGGATCTTCACGGCCCGGCCGGCCGGCGTCGCGGCGATCCAGCGGTCGACGTTGGCCTGCCCGGCGTTGTAGGCGGCCAGCGCCAGGTCGCCGGCGTGCGGATGGCCGGCGTACTTGTGCTCGAGGTGGGCCAGGTACCAGCACCCGTAGCGGATGTTCAGATCGGGGACGTAGAGGTCCTGGGGGATCCGGAACTTGTGTCCGCCGGTGTGCAGCGCGATCCCGCGCGCAGTGGACGGCAGCAGCTGCATGAGGCCGATCGCGCCGGCGCTCGACTGCGTGTCCGGCCGGAACCGGGACTCCTCGTAGATGACCGCGGCGACCAGCGCCGGATCGAGGTGGTAGATCCGGGCGTAGCCGACGACGTCGGCCCGGTAGTTGAGCGGATGGCGAAAGCGCACCCACCAGTCGGGTTGGGAGTGCTGCAGGTAGGCGAACCCCGCGCCGGCGACGATCACGAGCGCGGCCACGCCGGCCAGGGCCCGCCTGATCATCCCGTCAGCTGCTCCGCGAGCCCGGCGACGTAGCGGTCGAGATCCTCGAGCGTGCCCGTGTTCTCGTACACGTAGTCGCTGCGGGCGGCCTTCTCGTCCTCGGGCAGCTGGTGGGCCATCTGGCGGCGCGCGCCGGGGCGACGGGACTCACGCATGTCCGCCGGGGCGGTCACGGTCAGGATCACGTCGTAGCGGCCGTCGACGCCGGCCTCGAACAGCGTGGGCGCCTCGTGGACGAGCAGTCGCGCGCCCCCGCCGATCTCGCGATCGCGCCACGCGGCGAACTCCTCGGCGAGGAGCGGCAGGAGCAGGCCCTCGAGCCAGCGCAGCTCGGCCGCGTCGGAGAAGACGACCGCGCCGATGGCGGCCCGGTCGACCTCGCCCTCCGGCGTGATCGCCCCCGGGCCGAAATGCTCGCGCACGGCCCGCTTCACCGGCTCGCGGGTGTAGAGGCGGCGCACACCCTCGTCGCTCGACAGCGTCGCGGCGCCGTGGCGGCCGAAGGCACGCAGTGCCTCCGACTTGCCGCTGCCGATGCCGCCCGTCAGCCCCACGAGCACGGGGGCGCCGGGCGCCCTATCCCTCGTCGGCCGTCCCGTCGCCAGGATCCGGCGCCGAGACCTCGGCGGGCGTCTCGTCGGCGGGTGCGTCGTCCTCGGTCGCGTCGTCGGTGGGGCTCTCGCCGGCGACCGCCTCGTCCTCGACCTCCGCCTCGGCCTCCGGCCCGGCCGTTGCCTCGGGAGCCTCCGGCTCGTCCTCGGCCGCCTGCGGCTGGTCGGCGAACACGTCTTCGGACAGGCCCAGCTCCGGCACCTCGGCCTCCTGGCGCCCGCCCGGCGTGCCAAGGTCGATCGTCTTCACCGGCTCGCCCGCCTCGACACGGCGCAGCGACAGGGACAGGCGGCGGCGGTCGGGATCGATCTCGATGATCTTGACCCGCACCTCCTCGCCCTGCTGCACGACCTCGCGCGGGTTCTCGACGTGGTGCTCGGCCAGCTCCGAGATGTGGATCAGGCCCTCGACGCCGGAGACGATCTCCGCGAAGGCACCGAACGTGACCACCTTGGTGATCCGGCCGGCGACCACGTCGCCCTGCTGCGTCTCGTCGATGACCCGCTGCCAGGGGTCGGTCTGGGTCTGCTTGAGGCCCAGCGAGATGCGCTGGCGGTCGCGGTCGACGTCGAGCACCTTGACCCGCACCTTCTGGCCGATCTCGAGCACCTCGGACGGATGGTTCACATGGCTCCAGCTGAGCTCCGAGATGTGGATCAGCCCGTCGATGCCGTCCAGGTCGACGAAGGCGCCGAAGTCGACGATGTTCGAGATCTGGCCCTCGACCTCGACGCCCGGCGACAGCCGGTCGAGGATCTGCTGGCGGGCCTCCTTGCGCTCCTCCTCGAGCACCGCCCGCCGCGACAGCACGACGTTGTTGCGGCTGCGGTTGAGCTCGATCACCTTGCACAGGAGCGTCTGGTCGCGGTACTCCTCGAGGTCCTGCACGCGGCGGATGTCGACCAGCGACGCGGGCAGGAAGCCGCGCACGCCGAGGTCGATGATCAGGCCGCCCTTGACGACCTCGATGACCTTGCCCTCCACCGGCTCGCCGCTCTCCGCGGCTGCCTCGATGCGCTGCCACGCCTTCTCGAACCGGGCCCGCTTCTTCGAGAGGATCAGCCGGCCCTCGGCGTCCTCCTTCTGGAGCACCAGCGCGTCGATCTCCTGGCCGATCTCGACCTCGTCGTCCGGGTTCACCGACCGCCGGATCGAGAGCTCGGAGATGGGGATGACGCCCTCCGACTTGTAGCCGATGTCGACCAGGATTTCGTCCTTGTCGACGCGGACCACGGTGCCGGTGACGACGTCGCCCTCGTTGAAGTTGGTCAGGGTGCGGTCGTAGTCGGGGATGAGCTCCCCGTCGACCTCGATCATCCAGGTGTCGGTATCAGTCGTTGCCATCAAGAATGGGACGTAAAAGTTCGGTGGAACGTTTGCAGCACGCAATAGGCGGGGAGGTGACCCGCCGCGGGCCGTAGTATACAAACGGCCTCACCCGCTGGTGAGCAGATGCCCCCCGGACTCGATCGCGGCGGAGCGCGGCGGGATCGTCACGTGGCCCGCCGACCCCATCGAAATGCTGTCCGCGACGTCGGAGGGGTTCACCGCCACGACGGCGTTCGGATACGTCCGCACCCACACCCCGCCGTCCTTCGTGGCCGGGGTTGTCGGGGCCGCGCCGGGGGAGATCTGGTAGATCGGCGAGCTCGCCCCGCCGGTTCCCATGTAGGCGGAGCCACGCGGGATCGCCACGAGCAGGAAGGACGCCAGGCCGTAGATCGTCTGGTCGCGCGTCAGCCCGGGGTCGTCGCGGACGTAGACGCCCGACTCCCACCCGCCCGCCTTCTGGAAGTAGTGGAACACCTGATCCCACGCCGCTCCGGCCAGACGTCCGAATCCCTCGCCGACCGTCACGGCGTCCGTGCTGTTGATCTGGTCGAAGCTCACCACCGACGGCGGGCCGTTGTCCGCCAGGAGCGAGTAGCCCTTGATCTTCAGCGTCGCCCGCACGAGCGCGAGCGCACGGGCCACGTAATGGCGCCGGTGACGCTCGGTCATGAGGTCGCCCGTGGCCGGGTCGACGGGCACGTCGCTCCAGTCGGGGTCGTTGCCCGCGTCGATCACCTCCACCCCGGTCCACCCGCCGGCGATCAGGCTGTGGCGCACGTGCTGCGCCCAGGCGGAGTAGTACTTGGGGTCGGTGAAGTTCAGGAGCACCCACCCCGGATGCTCGTTCGGGTGGATCTCGGTGCCCGCAGCCGAGTGCAGAATCCAGCCCGGATGGTGGGCGCGCACCCAACCGAGCCCGAATCCGGCCAGGCCGCAGCGGTTGCACGCGTAGAGCAGCGAACGCTGCTGCCAGGCCAGGAGGCTGCCGCTGCCGCGCATGGTCTTGGGTAGCCGCCCCCATCCGAGCTGCCCGACCACGGCGGCGTACTGGAGACCGATGCAACGCGCCCGCGCAAACGACGGCGGGCGGGCGGGGGCGAACGCGAGCGGCACGCCCGGTCGGCGCAGCCCGCTGCATGCCTTCGGCGCGCTCGCCCCCGAGTGGCCCTCGCACGAGACGGCCGCCAGCAGGGCGGCCATCACGGCGGCCGCTTTCAGGATCCGCATCGAGTGCAGCGTCCGGCAGGCATCCCGATCACACCGCCGTCGGGCGGTGTGATGACCTTGACCACCTCGAGGGCGAGCTCCGAGCCGCAATGCGGGCAGAAGCCTCCGTCGGGCGGGTGGTGGCTGAGCGCGAAGACGATGTCCGAGTCGACCCCGGCCCCGCGCGCGGAGACGACGCCCCGCCCGTCCCGGACGCGGCCGAACTCGAGCCGCACCTCGCCGGCGCGGTCGTCGCCGTAGACGCGGACGGACCCGATGGCGACGCCGAGCGCGCTGTCGAGGCTGTCGGCCGCCACCGCGGGCAGGAACAGCTCGGCGACCACCTGCTCGCCGCGCTCGCCGGCGTCGATCCACAGGTAGGTGCCGGGCTCCTCGCCGCGGCGCGCGGGCAGCGCGCTGATCGTGCCGTTGATCTGCGTCCAGGTCATTTCGCCTCCAGCCAGGTCGCGCCCACGCCGACGTCGACGGCGAGCGCCGGGTCGAGCGGGTAGGCGCCTGTCATCTCCTCGGCGACGAGCGTCCGCAGGGCCGAGATCTCGCCGTCGGCGGCCTCGAACAGGAGCTCGTCGTGGATCTGCAGGACGAGCTTCGAGCGGCGGCCCTCGTCGCGCAGGCGCTGGTGGATGCGGATCATGGCCACCTTGATGATGTCCGCGGCGCTGCCCTGCATGACCGTGTTCACCGCCAGCCGCTCACCGAGGCTGCGCGTCTGCCAGTTCGACGCGCGCAGCTCCGGGATCGGCCGCCGCCGCCCGAACAGCGTGGTGACCCAGCCGTCGGTCTTGGCGCGCTCGATCGTCGCGGCGATGAACTCGTTCACGCGCGGGAACCGGGCCAGATAGGTGTCGATGAAGCTCTGCGCCTCCTCGCGGGAGATTCCGAGCTGCTCCGAGAGCCCGAACGAGCTGATGCCGTAGATGATCCCGAAGTTGACGGCCTTGGCCTTGTTGCGCTCGTCGCGGGTGAGCTCGGCCGGCGGCTTCCCCAGCACCTGCGATGCCGTCACCCGGTGGATGTCCTCGCCGCGAGCGAAGGCCTCGTGCAGGGCCGGCTCGCCGGAGAGGTGGGTGAGGATGCGCAGCTCGACCTGGGAGTAGTCGGCCGAGAGCAGCTTCGACCCCTCGCCCGCCACGAAGGCGCTGCGGATCTCGCGCCCGAGGGGGGTGCGGATGGGGATGTTCTGCAGGTTGGGGCGGATCGACGAGAGCCGGCCGGTGGCGGCGGTCGTCTGGCTGAACGTCGTGTGCAGGCGCCTGTCTGATGAGTCGATCAGGTCGGGCAGCGGCACCAGGTAGGTGTTCAGGAGCTTCGACTGCTCGCGCCACTGCTCGACCACGTCGACGATCGGGTGCATGTCGCGGATCTTGGCCAGCACGCGCGCGTCGGTGGAGTAGCCCGTCTTGCCCTTGCGGTCGGCGGGCAGGCCCAGCCGCTCGAACAGCACCTCCCCGAGCTGCTTCGGCGACCCGATCACGAACGGCCCGCCGGCCAGCTCGTGGCAGCGGGCCTCGAGCTCCTCCACCTGGTCGGCCAGCTTGGCCGCGATCTCGGCCAGGCGGTAGGTGTCGACCCTGATCCCGGCCGCCTCCATCGCCCCCAGCACGGGCACGAGGGGCAGCTCGATGTCCTGGTAGAGGTCGGTCATCTCGCGCTCGCCGAGCCGCTCTGAGGCGCGCGGGTGCAGGCGCCGCGCGGCGGCGGCGGCGCGCACGAGCGCCGAGGTCTCCTCGTCGGCCGCGACCTGCAGGCCGAGCCCGGCCTCCTCGGCCAGGTCGTCGATCTCGTAGTCGGCCCGGCCCGGGTCGAGCAGGTAGGCGGCGATGGCCGTGTCGCCGGCGGGCACCAGCGCAGGGTGCTTGAGCCCGTGCGTGATCACACGCCGGTCGCGCAGCGCCTCGACCACGCG
>JAICJM010000208.1 GCA_025928435.1 Thermoleophilia bacterium | reverse complement strand
CCACGACCACGCCCACGCCCTGCCCATCCCCGGCCGCGCCTGGCTCCGCATCATCTGGCGCCTCTGGCAAGACCACACCACCTACCAACCCACCCACCACGGCAGCCTCAACCGCCTCACCACAACCCAGGGTTGACACAGGACGTCTCACGCGCCCTCCCCCAGCGGCTCGGACAGGCCGGCGTCGCGGCGGACGAGGTCGGCGGGGCCCGAGAAGTCGTAGGTGGTGTACACGTGCACGAGGTGGGCGAAGGCGGGCGACTGGGCGAAGAGCTGGAAGGTGAGGCGGTGGCCGGCGTAGCCGGAGTTCAGGAGATCGCGCACGAACGCGAACAGCCGCCGGCGGTCGTCGGCGCCGAACCGGCCGACGCGATAGTACTTTCTGCAGGAGCGGCCGGGTCTCGGGAGCGTCGAACGCGGCCGCATCGGGCGTCACGCAGAGCTGGGCCGCCGCACAGGTCGCGGGCCAGGTGGATCATCGCCGGCAGCTGGGTGCAGGCGGACGTCCTCGACCCGCTCGCCGTCGATCCACACCCGGCGCCCATCCCGGATGGATTCGCGATATTCGGCGCCTGTTCTGATCATGACGGGGAGCGTCGCCCACCCGCTTACATCGGTCAAATCGGGCTTTCGCATCAACTATCATCGGAATCGACGATGAACGATCCGGCCGGCCGCTTCACCCTCCGCCAGCTGTCCTGCTTCGTGGCCGCGTGCGAGGGCGGCGGCATCGGCGCCGCCGCGAACCGCCTGCATCTGGCCCAGGCGACGGTCTCCGGGGCGATCGCCGACCTCGAGCGCACGCTCGGCGTGCAGCTGCTCGTGCGCGGGCGCCGCCGGGCCGCCACGCCGTCGCCTGCGGGCCGGGAGCTGCTCGCGCAGGCGAGCGACGTCCTGGCCGCCGCGGCCCGGCTGGACGAGCGCTCGTCCGCGCTCCGGGGCGAGGTCTCGGGCGAGCTGCCGGTGGGCTGCCTGGTGACGCTCGCGCCCGCGGTGGCGCCGGCCGTCTGCCGCGCGTTCGAGCGGCGGTGGCCGCGGGCGACTGTGACGCTCGTGCCCGCCCACCAAGGGGAGCTGCTGGCGCGCCTGCGCGAGGGCACGATCGCGGTCGCGATCACGTACGACCTGGGCCTGAACCCGACCGTCGACTTCGCGCCGCTGGCGGCCGCGCCGCCCTACGCGCTCGTCCCGGCCGACCACCGGCTGGCCGGGGCGGAGTCGGCCCGGCTCGCCGACCTGGCCGCGGATCCCTTCCTGCTGCTCGACCTGCCCCTCTCGCGCAACTACTTCCTCGGCCTCTTCCGGGCGGCCGCCCTGGAGCCGGCTGTGGCCCGGCGAGTGACAGACCCCGAGCTCCTGCGCAGCCTGGTGGCGTGGGGGTACGGCTACACGCTCGCGAACGCCCGCCCGGCGCCGATGCGGGCCGTCGACGGCACGCCGATCCGGGCGCTGCCGCTGCGGGGCGGGCCGCCGCCGCCGCAGGTCGGGCTCGCCCGCCGGGCCGGCCTGGAGCCGACCCTCACCGCGACGGCGTTCGCCGACACCTGCACCGAGGTCATCGGCGGCCGCTGGGTGCGGGTGTGACGGCCTTCGCCGAGGTCGCTGCGGCGTCCGAGGACGTGCGGGCGGAGTCCGGCCGCAGCGCCAAGATCGCCCGCCTGGCGGCGTGTCTGGCGGAGCTCGACCCGGCGGAGGTGCCGGCCGCCGTGGCGTTCCTCTCCGGGCGGCTGCTCCAGCGCCAGACCGGCGCCGGCTGGGCCTCGTTGCGCGACCTGCCGGAGGCGGCGGCCGAGCCCGCGCTCGGGGTGCTCGAGGTCGACGCCGCGTTCGCGCGCATGGCGGCGCTCTCCGGCTCGGGGTCGGCGGGCGCGCGGCGCGAGCTCCTGCACGAGCTGTTCGGGCGGGCGACGGCGCCGGAGCAGCGACTCCTGCGCGGCCTGGTCGCCGGCGAGGTGCGCCAGGGCGCCGGGGAGGGCGTGATGGCCGAGGCGGCGGCGCGGGCGGCGGCGGTGCCCGCGACGGAGCTGCGCCGGGCGCTGATGCTGCGCGGCGACCTCGGCGATGTGGCCGCGACCGCCTTGCGTGAGGGCGTCGAGGGCCTGCGCGGCTACAGGCTGCAGGTGGGCCGGCCGGTGCTGCCGATGCTCGCCCAGACGGCCGGGAGCGTGGCGGCGGCGTTCGAGCGGCTGGGGGCGGCCGCGATCGAGTGGAAGCTCGACGGCGCCCGCATCCAGGTGCACCGGAGCGGGTCTGACGTGGCCGTGTTCACGCGCACGCTGGACGAGATCACCTCCCGCGTGCCGGAGGTGGTCGAGCCGGCGCTGCGCCTGCCGGCGAGCGCCTGCATCCTCGACGGCGAGGCGATCGCGCTGACGCCCGACGGGCGCCCGCTGGCGTTCCAGATCACGTCGGCCCGGATCGCGGGGCGCCGCGACGTCGCCGCCCTGCGGGCGTCGGTGCCGCTGACGGCGGTCGCGTTCGACATCCTCCACCTGGACGGCGACGACCTGCTCGACCGGCCCGGGTCGGAGCGGGCGGCGGGGCTCGCTGCGCTCGCGCCGGGCCTGGCGGTGCCGCGGCTCTCCGAGCCGGCGCCCGAGGCGGCGGAGGAATTCGCGGCCGACGCGCTCGCCCGCGGTCACGAGGGCGTGATGGTGAAGGCGCTGGCCCAGCCGTACGAGGCCGGCCGCCGCGGTGCCGGCTGGCTGAAGGTGAAGCCCGTGCACACGCTCGACCTGGTGGTCCTGGCCGCGGAGTGGGGCCACGGGCGGCGGCACGGCGTGCTGTCCAACCTGCACCTCGGCGCCCGCGACCCGGAGAGCGGCGGCTTCGTGATGCTGGGCAAGACGTTCAAGGGGCTCACCGACCGGATGCTGGCCTGGCAGACGGCGCACCTGCTCGAGCTGGAGACGGGCCGCGAGGGCCACGTCGTCCACGTCCGGCCCGAGCTCGTGGTCGAGATCGCGTTCGACGGCCTCCAGGGCAGCACCCGCTACCCCGGCGGCGTCGCGCTGCGCTTCGCCCGGGTGAAGCGGCACCGTCCGGACAAACGGGCGGGGGACGCCGACACGCTCGCGGCCGTCCTCGCGATCCACGCCGCGGCGGGCGGCGCTACGCCGCCGGCGCCGGATCCGGGCTGACCGTGCCGTCGGCGGAGGCCGCCGGCCAGGCGGCGAGGACGTCGAGCAGCACGTCCTCGCGGCTGTAGTGGCCGACGGCGTCGAAGCCCTGCTTCGCCCGCAGGTCGACGCACAGGTCGCAGTCGTGGATCAGCATGCCCTCACCGCCGTACAGCGGCCCGGCGACGATCTGGCCGCGGCCCGCCTCGACGATCACCGTCCCGCATGACCGGGGTGGCCTGCACCACCGCCACCCGGACGGTGGGGAAGGTGGACACCCGGCCACCGTACTCCGCGCCCGGTGCGCGATCAAGGGGGGCGCGGGGTATGCTCGGCCCGTGCCACTCTTCGACGCCATCGCCGAGACCCCCGTCAGCATCGACGGCTACGAGATCGAGCGGACGTCGCTCGAGGTCTCAACGGGGTTCACCCGCATCACAACAACCGTTGTGATGAACGGAAAAGGCCTGCAAGGGCGCGGTGAGGACGTCACCTACACCGGTTCGGACCACGACGGGTTCCCCGAGGGGCTGCCGGTCGCGGGGGCGCACACGCTGCGCACCGCGTCGGCCGCCGTCGACGGCCATGACCTGTTCGCGGCGGCGCCCGAGATGGAGGCGTCCCGCGACTACCGCCGGTGGGCGTTCGAGAGCGCGATCCTCGACCTGGCGCTGCAGCAGCGCGGCAGCTCGCTGGCCGCCGCCTTCGGCCGGGAGGCGCGGCCGGTGCGGTTCGTCGCGTCCACCCGCGCGGACGTATGTGCCTGGATCGACGTCGACCCGGCGCTCGAGTTCAAGCTCGACCCGGAGGAGACCTGGGACGCCGACCTGATCGCCCGCCTGGCGGGGACGGGGCGCGTGCGCGTCCTCGACTTCAAGGCCTACTACCACGGCACCGCCGTCGATGTGACGCCCGACCCGGTCCTCTACCGCACCGTCGCGACCGAGTTCCCCGAGGTCGTGATCGAGGACGCCTCGCTCGAGGGCGAGTGCCGGGAGGCCCTGCGGGGCGCCGAGGACCGGCTGAGCTTCGACGCGCCGATCCACTCGCTCGCGGACGTTGACGCGCTGCCCGTCCAGGTGCGGTGGCTGAACATCAAGCCGTCGCGGTTCGGCACGATCGAGCGGCTGCTGGAGTGCATCGAGGCGTGCGAGAGCCGGGGCGTGCGCATGTACGGCGGCGGCCAGTTCGAGCTCGGCGTCGGCCGGCGCCAGATCCAGACGCTCGCGAGCGTCTTCTACCCGGACACGCCGAACGACGTCGCTCCGGGGACCTACAACGCCGGCGGTCCACGGACCGGCCTCCCGAAGAGCCCCCTGCCGGCGTTCGACCAGGTCGGGTTCTAGCCCTCCCAGGGCAGGCCGAGGCGCTGCGGCCGCCGGCGCTCCGAGTCGGGGGCGGCGGCGTAGGCCTCGTCCGCCGAGCGCGTCTCCCGCTCGACGCTTGCGCCGTGGCGGCGGGCGAGCTCGGAGACCGGGTACACGACCTGGACGTCCGGGCGCGCGCCCACCATGAGCACGGCGCAGGGACCGTCACCCGCACCGACGAACACGTGCTCCGTCCACGCGGGGCAGTGCACGAAGTCCCACGCCTGCAGTCGCCGCTCCTCGCCCTCGACCAGCAACAGGCACTCCCCAAAGAGCACGAGGAAGTCCTCCTGGACCTCCTCCCCGTGGTACATGCAGTTCGGCTTGCCCGGGTGCAGGACGACCAGGCTGATCGCGATCTGGGGGAAGGGGCGCTCGCGCGCCTCGAAGCGGCATTTCTGGCCGAACTCGTCGTTGTGCCACCAGCCGGCGGCGGCCGTGTTGACGACGAACCAGCCGTCGGTCCGCGGCTCCAGGCCGCCCGCCGTCTCGCCCATGCGGGCCTCGGGGACGGGCACGGCTAGAGCGCGCCTCCCGCGGCGGCGGGAGCGGTGGCGTCCGCGGCCTCCGCGGCGGTCTCGCGGGCCAGGTACTCCTCGGCCAGGAGCGGGTTCTCGCGGGCGCGCTCGACGACCTTGAGCAGGTCGGACATGCTCGCGACCTCCTCCACCTGCTCCTTGATGAACCACTGCATGAACTGCTCGCCGGCGTAGTCGCCCGTGTCGCGCGCGAGGCCGGCGAGGGCGTTGATCTGGCCCGACACGCGCCGCTCCTGCTCGAGCGCGAGCGCCACCGGCTCGACGGTGTCGGCGAACTCGGTCCGGGGCGCATCCACTCCCGGGATCCGCACCTTCTCGCCGGCGTCGAGCAGGTACTGCACCATCATCATCGCGTGATTTCGCTCCTCGAGCGCCTGGCGGTAGAAGAACGCCGCGAGGCGGGGGAGGGTCTCGTCGTCGTAGTGGACGGCGATCGCGGTGTACTGCTGGCTGGCGCCGAACTCGTATCCGATCTGCTCGGTGAGCGCGGCGACGAAACGGCTCTCTGGCATGGGTCCTCCTGCGAAGGGCGAGGCAGTAACCTACCCGCCACGATGCCCCGGGTGCGCGAGCCACTGGAGGACGCATGAGCGCCGTTCCGCCGTTCGGCAACCACCTGCCGGTCAAGATCCGCTTCGGTGAGGGCGTGGCCGCCGACGTGGCCGAGGTGCTGGCCGAGGAGGGGGCCACGGCGCCGCTGATCGTGATCGACGAGGGCCTGGCCGGGCTGGTGCCACGGGTCGCCGACGCGCTCGCCGCGGTTTCGGGGTCGACGACGTTCGAGAAGGCGCCCGGGGAGCCGACGGTCGCGCTGGTCGAGCAGGCCGCCGAGGCGCTCACGCGGGCGGGCTGCGATGCCGTGGTCGCGATCGGGGGCGGCTCGGCCATGGACACGGCCAAGGCGGCGCGGCTGGTCGCGGGCCAGGGCGGCCCCTACCTGCGCTTCGCGGGGGGCGGCGTGACGTACGAGCCGCCGCAGATCCCGCTCGTCTGCGTGCCGACGACGGCCGGCACCGGCTCCGAGGTGTCCGGCGGCGCCGTCATCACGGACGAGGCCACGCACCGCAAGGCGGGGATCGCCAGCCCCCACCTGCGGGCCCAGCACGCGCTGGTCGACCCGGCGCTCACCTGGGTCCTGCCACCGGCCGTCACCGCCCACACGGGCGTGGACGCGCTGGCCCAGGCGATCGCGGCCATGGTCGTGAAGGTGCGCACGCCGATCGGCGACGGGATCGCGCTCGAGTCGGTCCGGCTGGCCGGCGAGGCGCTGGTACGGGCCGTCCGCGACGGCTCCGATCACGACGCGCGCTCCCAGATGGCCTGCGCGAGCCTGCTCGGCGGCCTGTGCATGAACATCTCGGACTGCGGCGCCGAGCACTCGCTCGCCCAGGCCCTGGGCGGGCGCTACGGCATGCCGCACGGGCTCACGATCGGGCTCGTGCTGGCGGAGACGATGGACCGCGACCGGGCCCACGTCCCGGAGCAGTTCGAGCGGAT
>JAICJM010000002.1 GCA_025928435.1 Thermoleophilia bacterium | reverse complement strand
TGCTTTGGGAGCAGGGGGTCGTCAGTTCGAATCTGACCGTCCCGACCTTTACTGGAGCCGAGTCTGAGCCCAGCCATTCGGCTCTTCACCGAGAGCGCCCGCCGGCTTCTCGCCGTCGGCGGCGGCGAGAAGGGCCGAAACGGCTCCGGGGCGGCAACGGCGGCGGGTCGACAGCGGGCCCGCCGGCGGCTGAGGGCGAAGGCGCCGAAGCCGACGGCGACGATCGCGCCGATCAACTCCTTAGCCGAGGTCGGGCCGCCCTTTGACGCGGGCGAAGTCGCGATAGGCCAGGATGTATCCCGCGTACGCGCCGAGCTCGCCTAGCACGGCCGCAGCGAACCACCACGGATCGGCGGTTGCCTGCAGATGCAATACGTGGAACGAGCCGGTCATCCTCACTCAACGTAAGAGGCGACAGCCCGCGGGCCGCAGCGCCAGAACGCCTGGCGTGCGACCCTGACGGAGCCGCCTGTGTGTCAGGCGGCCGCTCTGTCCGTGACCCTGGCCGTCGACTCGCGCTGTACCAGCCGAAGTGGGGTCAGCCCGCGCTGCGCCCTCCACGTGGCGATCTCGTGCAGCGTCAGCCCGGCGAACGCCAGACCAACGAAGCCGAGTGCGTCTGCCAGCGAGATCCACATCACGGTCGATCCGCTGAAGATGAAGCTGGCGATGATAGTCCAGCCGGCGAGGATGACGGCACCGCCGTCGAGCCCCCGCTGCACCAGCCCGCGCGACCGGTCAAGCTGTGCGGCCAACGCGATGACGCCGATGCCGATGGCGATCGCAAACGCCACCCACGCGGTCGTCGAATTGGCGAACGCCTGGCTCGCAACGACCACGAAGCCGGCCAAGAGCGCCACCGTCGCGTTGGT
This sequence comes from Thermoleophilia bacterium, assembly GCA_025928435.1. The sequence goes on along the minus strand of JAICJM010000002.1, from coordinate 63,958 downwards.
GAGGAATCGGGTACTCATGAGCTCCCCTTTCTCGAGTCCGTCTGCGGCGGTCGCCGTAGACAGTCTTTCCAACACCACGAACAATAGCATGCTAACTATTGTCATGCAATCTAACTCGTGATAGGCTCCCGGCTCCGATGGCCCACCCCGACAGCACGCAGGACCCGGCCGACGAGGTCGAGGTGTTTTTGGCCGCAATGGACGAGTTTGCCCGTGCGGTTCGGCGGGCTCGTGGTCGGGCGATGCACCGCTCGTTGACGGTGTCCCAGTACGGCCTGCTGGAGCCGCTGGCGGCGCACGGCACAGCGGCGGTTGGGCAGTTGGCCGAGGCGGCCGGGATCACAGCGGCGACGGCCACCCGGATCCTGGACACGCTCGAGCGGCGGGGCCTTGTCGGCCGCGCTCCCTCCCAGACCGACCGGCGCGGCGTCCTTGTGACGCTCACAGCGGAAGGACGACGCCGATTCGACGCGCACCACGACTGGGCGCGCCAGCGCGAACGCGCCTTCTACGCCGATCTCAACCCCCGGCAGCGGAGAGTCGCCGCCGGCCTTCTACGCGGCCTCACCCAACTCACCGCCGAACTGGCGGCCGGCCCACCCGAAATGCGGCACCATGACCGCTGAACAGGCTCCTGCCGGAGGTAGATCGCGCAGGGCCGTAGGACCCGATTGTGGTGTCGCAATGGACGTGTTCGCGGCGCCTGGCATCGTCGCGGCATGAACACGTTCAGTTGGAAGGCGCCCCCGATCGGTCAGGTCCGGCGTCCGTGGCGGATGACGCCCGCCAGGACGACGGCATCGTTGTACTCGGGGTCGCGGGCGGCGTACACGAGCGTGAGCCGGCCCTGCCGGGCGATGTCGCCCTTGTCGCGCCGAAAAGGCCTTATTTGCAGGTCTTTGTGACTCGAAAGGCGGAGTCTCGCCGTGCTTTGGGAGCAGCGGGTCGTCAGTTCGAATCTCGCCGTCCCGACCTTTACTGGAGCCAAATTTCAACCTCGCGAAATTCGGCCTGGACGAATACCTGGACTGAAATCGGGCCATTTTTCGTCCAGAATCGGGCCGCGGGGGCAATGTCTGGAGCTGGAGTCGCTCGGCAGTCTCGGCGTTCTCAAGCGCCCGTCGCGTTCGGAATGCGGTCGGCCGGAATCACGGCGGTGGCATCGATCTCAACGACCCACTCCGGCCGTGCGAGACCGTCGACGACCACGCCGGTCGAGCACGGGAAGACGTCCTTCATCCAGCGCCCCATGACCTGGTACACGGTGTCGCGGTAGCGGACGTCGGTGAGGTAGACGACGATCTTGCAGACGTCTTCCATGCGGGCGCCGGCCTCTTTGAGCAACGTGTCGATGTTGGCCATCGCCTTGTCGGTCTGGGCTGCGACGTCGCCGATCCCGACCGACTCGTTGGTGTCGATGTCCAGGCCGACCTGGCCGCGCAGGAACACCATGTTGCCGGCGACGACCGCCTGGCACAGGTCGTTGTCCAGGTTCTGCTCGGGATAGGTGTCCCTGGTGTTGAACTTCCGGATCCGGGTGTGGCTCATCGAGTCCTCCTGTCTGGGTTGCACTGCTGGACATCGCCGCCGATGACCACATCGGAGACGACGCTCTGGCCGACGGCGAGCGTCAATTCGTTGGGGTGCTCGATGTCGAGCACGGTCAGATCGCCGCGCTTCCCGGCCTCGAGCGACCCGCGGTCGCCTTCGAGCTTCAGGGCGTACGCGGCGTTCAGCGTCGCGCCGACGATCACCTCGGCGGCCGTCATCCGAAACCACGGCGCGGCCACGCCGAGCGTGGTGGTCAGCGACGTGGCGTGGATCGACGAGCAGTAGTCGGTCGCGATCGCGACCGGCACCTGCTGGTCGATCAGGAGCCGCGCGTTGGCCCGGCGTTCGGTCATGTAGACGAGCTCGGCCTGCGGCAGCAGCACGGCGATCGTGTCGGTGCTGCCGACGGCGCGGATCTCCTCGTCGGGCGTGTACGTGAGGTGCTCGGCCGAGACGGCGCCGCCGGCGACCGCCGTCTCCCAGCCATGGGAGCTCGCCCAGGCGTCGGCGTGGGCCTTCGTCGGGATGCCGCGCACGCGGGAGGCCTCGAACATGGACGACGCCTGCGCGGGCGTGAACAGCCCCGCCTCGCAGGTGATGTCGTGAAACGCCGCGATGCCCTGGTCGATCACCGCCGGCAGCGTCTCGAGCACCTCGCTGGTGTAGGCGTCGGCGCTGACGCCGTCCGGCACGACGTGCGCGCCGAGGTACGAGATGACCAGCGAGAGCGGCGTGATCGCGCGGCTTCGGTCCAGCAGCTCGAGCTGATGTAGCTCGTGCGCCGGGGTGAGCCCGTATCCGGACTTCACCTCGAGCGTGGTCACGCCGGCGGCGAGGATCCGCGCGTACGCCGAGTCGAGCGCGGCCGTCAACGTCTGGTCGCTCGCCTCACGGGTGGCGACCACGGTCGACCAGATCCCTCCGCCCGCCGCGGCGATCTCGCCGAGGGACGCCCCGTCCAGCCGCAGCTGGTACTCGGCGTGGCGCCTGCCCGAGAAGAGCGGATGCGAGTGGCATTCGATCAGCCCGGGCAGCACGGTCTTGCCCGACGCGTCGAGCGTCGTGACGCCGTCCTCTCCCCAGTCCTTCAGCACGTCGCGGGTGCGGCCGACCGCCGCGATGCGGCCGCCCCGGATCGCCACCGCTCCGTCGGCGATCAGATCGAGCTCGCGCTGGTCGCGCCCGCGCCGGGACACGCCACGGTCGGCCACCACCGCCACCTCGGCGGCGTTCACCACGTTCAGGTCGCTCACGTGCCGGCCTGGCTCGGTGCGTCGACCGCCGGCGTGGCGGAGATGAGCCGATCCTCGCGCTGGGGCAGCTCGCTCTCGAGGCCCGCGTACCGCTTGACGAGGTCGGCGGGCCCCGCGAAGTCGTAGTTGTTGTAGACGGCCAGCAGGTGTGAGAACCGCGGCGACTGGGCGAACAGCTGGAACGTCAGCCGGTGCCCGGCGTAGTCGGAGTTGAGCAGGTCGCGGGCGAACGCGAACAGCCGCCGGCGATCCTCGGCGCCGACATCGCCGATGGCCAGGTACTTGTCCAGCCACACGGCCTCGTCGGGATCGGCGAAGGCCGCCGCGTTGGGCGTCACGCACAGCTGGCCGCCGAGCAGGTCACGCGCGGCGTGCATGATCTGCGGAAGCTGCGAGCACGCCAGCACCCGGCCCGTGTAGAGGAGCGCCTGGTTCGGCATCATCAGGCCGCCCGGGCTGGTCTCCGCCATGTCGATCGCGGCCGTCAGGTGGGCGTTGATCCCCTCGCGGTAGCAGACCAGCTCGGCCAGCCGCTCGCGCACGCCCTGGTGCATCTTCACGCCCGTCTGCACCGCGTTGGTGTACGCGACGCCGATCATCAGGTCGGCGAACCGCAGGTGCCGCTGGACGAAGGGGAACATCGAGTAGCGGTGCAGTGTCGCGCGGATGAACGCCGCCGCCTTTGTGTGCCGGTAGAAGAAGACGTTCTCCCAGGGGATCTCCACGTCGTCGAAGACGATCATGGTGTCGATCTCGTCGAACCGGTTCGACATCGGATAGTCGGCGTCCGGCCCGCGGCCGGCGAACGACGAGCGGCAGATGTGCTTGATCCCCGGGGCGTTCATCTGCGCCACGAACCCGACCGCGTAGTCGGAGAGCTCGGCGTCGCCCCAGTCGCCGATGGTCGGCTTGACGAACGCCTGGTTGGCGTATGCGGCGGCCGTCTCGAACTTGGCTCCGCGCACCACGATGCCGTCGCCGGTCTCGCGCACGGCGTGCAGCAGCACGTCCGGGTCCTGATCCTGCGGCCGCTTGGAGCGGTCACCCTTGGCGTCGGTGTTGGCCGACACGTGGAAGGGGTCGGCGAGCGCGGCGTGGCGGATGTGGTCGCGGATGTGCTCCGAGAACGCCGGGTTGATCTCGTTGAGCACGTCCTGGCCGTCGAAGAGTGACCACATCTCGCCGACGGTCTCGTCGCCGACGCGGGTGACGATCCCGTTCAGGTCGTCCATGACCGCGTCCACCGCCGTACGCTTGGCGTGCCAGTCCTCCCGGGTCAGCGGCAGCTTGGCGCCCACCGGGCAGCGCTCGTTGGTCTCGGTGTCGAGGTACGACACCACGTCGCGCGTCTTCGGATCGTGCGCCATGTCGTAGATCCGCGCGCGGGCGTCGATGATCGGCTTCAGTGACGGATGGGTGGTCACGTCGGCGACCTTCTCGCCATCCACCCAGACCTCGCGCCCGTCGCGGATCGATTCGCGGTATTCGTCTCCGGTTCTGATCATCGTGTGCTCCGTTCCTGCTTCTGGCTCCGCCCGTGGGTCGTCCACCCGGTCTCGCGACCGTTCGTGATGCTGCTCGACATCAGTTGAGTGGGGCGCGTCGGCTACGAGGTCAACTGGGCGAACTCACGCTCCATCCACGTCAGCTGCTGGGTGTTCCAGAAGGGCACCGGGATGCCGTTCTCCTGGAACGCCGGGGGCGAGAATGCCATCTCGATCTCGTGGGGGTCGGCCACCTTGGCGGCGACCAGCTTGTCCACGGTGAGATCGGTCAGCATGGTCTGGTAGCCGACATCGCGGAAGTTGGCGATGGCGCTCTCGGTCTCGAGGAAGTGGTCCATCCACAGGTGCGCCAGGACCGGGTTCTTGGCCGACTTGGGGATCGTCCAGCAGTCGTTCAGGATCACGCCGTTGCCGGCCGCGGGGAAGTAGTAGTCCACGGCGCTGATCGGCACCGACTTGGACAGGTAGTTGCCGATCACGGCGAAGTCGCCGTTGAAGGCGAACGCCAGGTGCTCGACGCCCGTGCCGAGCGGCTGGAAGCTCGTGTACTGCCACTTCACGTTGGACAGCTTGGAGAGGTCGTTGGCCGCCTTGGTCACGTCGTCCTCGCTGACGTGCTCGAGGGTGCTGCCGTTGCGGATCATCGCCATGCTGATCGCGTCGTACGGGGCGGCGTTCAGCATGCCCATCGGGGTGCCGCTGGGGGTCTCCCAGAACACGTCCCAGCAGTTCTTCTCGTTCGCCGGGTTGATGTTCACCAGGTCGTTGCGCCACCCGATGCCGAACGTGTTGATGAAGTTGGGCGACGTGTACCGGGCGCCGCGGTCATACCACGGGTTGCCGGCGGCGGGGATCGCCTTGCCGAGGTTGGGGATGTAGCTGTGGTTGATCGGCTGGATCAGCTTGCTCTGCGCCACCTGGTAGATGTGCTCGGCGTCCGGCACCCAGACGTCCGGGGTGATGGCGCCCGACGCGATCTTGTTGACCGCCTCGTCGATGGACGCGAACGTGGTGAGCTGGGCCTTGACGTTGTACTTCTGCTCGAAGCTCTTGATCACGGCCGGGCTCAGGTAGTAGTCCCAGTCGTAGATGATGAAGGGGCCGGGCTCGGGCGATTTGCCCGACGCGATCGCCGGGTTGTCCGACGACATGGGCAGGGTGATCGGCCGGTTCTTCGTGCCGATCGGGAGCGACGGGTCGTTCGAGGTCGACCCGCCGGATCCGCCGGATCCGCCGCTGCTCGAGCCTCCGCAGGCGGCGAGCAGCCAGCTCGACGCGCCGAGCGCGGCGGCACCGCCGGCGGTCTTGCGCATCATCGCCTGGCGGGTCATCCGCTTCGCCAGCGGGCTCAGCCGCGGGCCCTCGTCTTGGTCATGCATCCGCTGCTCCTTCCAGTTGGTCACCGGGAACCTGTTCCGCATCTGGGCCGTCCTGCGCACGGCCGCCGCCGTCGAGCACGCGCAGCGCGTCGGCGGGCAGCTCGACCTGCACGGCGCTGCCCTGCTCGAACGCCACCGGCCGCCCGTCGCTCGGGATCAGCGACTGCAATGCCTGGCCGGTGGCCAGGCGCACGATCGCGCGGGTCGCGCTTCCCAGGTAGACGAGCCGCTCAACCGTCCCGGGCACGCGGTTCGGGCCGGTTGCGTCGGCGGGCTCGAGGTCGACCCGCTCGGGCCGCACCACGCATCTCACCTGGCCGCGCGCGGCGGTCTCGCCGCCGCGGGCGGTGAGCAGGAACTCGCCCACCCGCAGCAGGCACTCGCCGGCGACGCCGGAGACCGCCTGGGCGGAGAGCAGGTTCGAGATGCCCAGGAAGTCGGCGACGAAATCGGTGGTCGGCTCGTCGTAGACCTCGCGGGGCGTCCCGATCTGCTCGACCCGGCCGTGGCTCATCACGGCGATGCGGTCGCTCATCGTGAGCGCCTCCTCCTGGTCGTGCGTCACGTAGACGAACGTGATCCCGACGGTCTGCTGGAGCGTCTTCAGCTCGTCCTGGAGCTGGTGGCGCAGCTTGGCGTCGAGCGCTCCGAGCGGCTCGTCGAGCAGCAGCACGGCCGGCTCGAGGATGAGCGCGCGGGCCAGCGCCACCCGCTGCTGCTGGCCGCCGGAGAGCTGCGAGGGCTTGCGCTTGGCGAGCGCCTCGAGCTGCACCAGCTCGAGCGCGGCGCCGACCCGGCGGCGGAGCTCGTCCTTCCCGATGCGCTGGCGGCGCAGGCCGAACGCGACGTTCTCGTACACGTCGAGGTGCGGGAAGATCATGTAGGCCTGGAAGACCGTGTTCACGGGCCGCTTGTGGGGCGGCGTGTGCCGGATGTCCACGCCGTCCAGCAGGATCTGGCCGCTGTCCGGGTCCTCGAACCCGGCGATCATCCGCAGCGTGGTGGTCTTGCCGCAGCCCGAAGGCCCGAGCATCGAGAAGAACTCGCCGGGCACCATGTCGAGGTCGATGTGGTCCACGGCCAGGACGTCGCCGTAGAGCCTCGACAGGTCGGTGATCTGGATGTGGCCGCCGGCCATCAGAGCGCGCCCTCCCGGGAGACGGCGAGCGCGGGCGCGGTCGCCGGCGCGTCGGTGATCTGCTCGCGCCGCGCGAGCAGCCGGTAGAGGGCGAATCCGACCGCGGCGATCACGATCGTCGTCACCGCCATGATGGTGGCCATCGCGTTCAGCGCCGGCGTGGCCCCGCCCCTGGTGGCGGTGTAGATCAGCATCGGCACCGACTGCGTGGACGAGGTCGACGACATGTACTGCGTGATCACGAAGTCGTCGATCGAGACCGCGAAGGCCACGATCGCGCTGGCCAGGATGGCCGGCTGGAGGAGCGGCACGAGCACCAGCCGAAACGACTGCGGCGGCGATGCGCCCAAATCCTGGGCAGCCTCCTCGTAGCCGGTGGGGATCGAGGAGAGCCGGCCGATGGTGATCACGATCACCAGCGGCAGGATGAAGGTGACCTGCCCGACCACCTGGCCCGACGTGCCCAGCGTGACGATGGGCAGGTTCACCTTGGTGACCAGGAAGAACAGGGCCAGCGCCAGCACCAGCTCGGGCACGACCAGCGGCACGGTCGCCAGGAACGATGCCGGCCGCGCGGTGATGCCGCGCCAGCGGCTGAGGAAGATCGAGAGCGAGACGCCCAGCGGCACGGTGATGATCACGGCAAGCACGGCGAGCAGCAGGCTGTGGCGGATCGCGTCGGTGTAGATCGGCAGGTTGAACACGGACTTCGGCCCGGTCCACCACTGCATCGAGAACCCCTGCCACGTGCTGCGCGAATAGCCGGCGTTGAACGAGAACAGGAACGCGATCGCCACCGGCGCCAGCGACCAGAGGATGTAGAGCACCACGATCGCGACCAAGCCCATCTTGCCCCAGGACGCATGCCGCAGGCGCGACCTCACCGGCCCACCTCCCGGCCCGCCCGCGCCGAGCTGCGCAGGTAGGGCAGCAGCAGGATGGCGAGGAACACGGTCAGCCACACCGCGAGCGCCGCGGCGACCGCCTGGTTGGTCTGGCTCTCGGCGTAGGTGTTGATCAGGGTGCCGACCATGCCCGTCGAGCTCACGCCGGAGAGCAGCCCGTTGGTGAAGAAGTCGCCGAACATCGGCAGCGCCACCACCACCGTGCCCGCCAGCAGGCCCTGCCGCGACATCGGCAGCGTCACGTGGAAGAACGTCGAGCCGGTGCCCGCGCCGAGGTCGCGCGACGCCTCCAGGTAGCGCGTGTCGAACCGCGCCAGGGCGGCGTAGACGGGGATGATGAAGTACGGGATCCAGCCGTACATCAGCCCGGAGACGACGGTGATCGCCCGCCCGTCGAGCCACCCGTAGTTCGCCGGGACGACGTGCAGCGGCACGAGCACCGCGTTCACCCAGCCCTGCGGGGACAGGAGGCCGACCCAGGCGAGCATCCGCAGCATGTAGCTCACCAGCAGCGGCAGCACGAGCAGCGCCAGGATCGTCCCCCGCCAGCGGCCGGCGTGCACCGCGGTGAAGTACGCGACCGGGTAGCCGATCAGGATGCACCCGGCCAGCGCGATCAGGATGTAAATGCATGTCCGCTGGAACACGATCCACGTGTCGCCCGAGAACGGCTGCAGGGCCTGGGCCACCTCGTGCACGTTGGCGGTGCTCCAGTCGAGCGGGTTCCACGCCGGCACCGGCGTCAGCAGCAGCGGGTCGAGCCCTCCCAGCGCGATCGCGAGCAGCGAGTAGAGGGCGAGGGTGACGAACAGGACGACCCAGATCAGCCCGGGCACGCCCAGTGCGAGCAGGTAGCGGCGCGGAGTCACCGGATCATCGCTCCGTCCTTATTTCCCGAACTTCGGAAAACCATCCCAATTTGATCTACACTACACATCGCCGGCTCGGGGTGCAAGCGGACCGCTCACCCCTCCGCGCGGATCAGGTCGGCGGCCCGCTCGCCCACCATCAGGACGGTGACGACGGTGTTGACGGTGGTGATCACCGGGAAGACCGAGGCGTCGGCGACGCGCAGCCCGGCGATGCCGCGCACGCGCAGCTGCGGGTCGACGACCGCGGCCGGGTCACCGGCGGCGCCGATCCGGCAGGTGCCGGAGACGTGGTAGACGGTGTGATGCGCCGCCCGGGCGAGCCCGGACAGCTCCTCGTCGGTCTGCACGCCGGGGCCGGGGAACACCTCGCGGGCGATCCAGCGCGCCATCGGCTCGGTAGCCGCCACCCGGCGCGCCATCCGCATGCCGGCCAGCAGCGTGCGCTCGTCGTGGCCGTCCGGGTCGGTGAAGTAGCCGTAGTCGATCAGCGGCCGGGCGGCCGGGTCGGGCGACTCGATCCACACCCGGCCGCGGCTGCGCGGCTTGGCCACATTCGGCGTGAGCGACAGGCTGTGCTCGGGGGTCGAGAACCCCAGCCGCTCACTGTGGTCGGCGAGCGTCATCAGCGGGATGTGGCACAGGATGTCGGGCACCGAAGCCGCCGGATCCAGCCGCAGCGAGATGATGGCGTCCCAGTCGCTCGCACCGATGTCGGGGATCGGCTCGGTGGCCTCCCACAGCACCAGGCCCTCGGGGTGGTCCATCAGGTTTTCGCCGACGCCGGGCAGGTGGTGCACCACCTCGACGCCGGCGGCGCGCAAGTCATCGGCCGGCCCCACGCCTGACAGCAGCAAGAGGCGCGGCGTGTCGATCGAGCCGGCGCAGAGCACGATCTCGCGCCGGGCGGCGATCTCGGCGCGGCCGCCGCCGGGGCGCTCGACCTCGATCGCCCGCGCGCGCCGGCCGGAGTCGCCGCCGGGGTCGATGAGCACCCGCAGCACCCGCGTCTCGAGCTCCATGTGGAGGTTGGCTCGATCGGCGGCGATGGGATGCAGGTAGTCGACCGACGACGACGAGCGGACGCCCGTCTCCGGGTAGTAGCCGAGCTCGAGGAAGCCCGTGCCGTCGCAGAACGGCCCGTCGTTCCACCGCTTGCGCACCGGGATGCCGAGGGCCGTGGAGGCCGCCGAGATCACATCCGCCAGGTAGGGGTTGCGGTGCTCGGGGGCGACCGGCACGATGTTCGTCGCCAGGCGGTCGTAGTAGCGGAGGAACTCGTCCGCGCCCCACCCCTCGGCGCCGGCTGCTACCCACTCGTCCAAGTCGCGGGCAGGCGGCCGGAAGGCGATCATGGTGTTGTGCGACGAGCAGCCGCCGAGGATCCTGGCGCGGGCCTGGCGGATGTGCGAGTTGCCGCGCGGCTGGTCGACCGACGGGTAGTCGAGGTCGTACTCCGATTCCAGCATCTCAGCCCAGCGGCGCAGCTCGAGCGCGCGCGGCTCGTGCTCGTCGGCCGGGCCCCACTCGACCAGGGCGACCGACACGTCGGGGTCTGCGGACAGCCGTGAGGCGACGACCGCGCCCGCGGTGCCTCCGCCGACGACGACGTAGTCGAACTCGGGCGAGGTCATGATTTCATCCTCCTGGCACGTCAGCCGAGCGTGCGCGAGGCGTCCTTGACCGTGCGCAGCACCGCGTCGCGGACGGCCCGCTCGGTCTCCTCGCTGTGCCGCGAGACGGGTGTCGCCACGCCGATCGCGGCATACGCGGTCTGCCTGTCGGCGTCGAGCAACGGCGCGGCGACCGCCCACGCGCCGTCGTAGGTCTCCTGCCAGCTGAACGCCCAGCCGCGCTCGCGGATCTGACGCACCTGCTCGCGCAGCACCGCGGCGTCGGTGATGGTGCCGGCCGCGATCGCCCGCGACGCCTGCGCGATCATCTGCTCGATCCGATCCTCGGGCAGGAACGCGAAGATGGCCTTGGCCGTCGCCCCCGCGGTGAGCGGCACCTCGCTGCCGATCTCGGCCGTGACCCGCAGGCGGCTGGGCGAGTCCACCGTCTTGACGTACCGGGCCACTCCGGCGGAGACGTCCGGAATGCCGAGGATCACCAGCTCGCCGGTCTCCTGGCCCAGGGCGCGGAGGTGCGGCTCGAGCGCGGTGCCCAGGTTCAGGGTGCGGCCGGCGCGGTTGCCGAGCCGGACCGCGGCGGCCCCCAGCTGGTAGCGGCCATCCTCGTAGCGCACCAGGTAGCCCGCCCGCTCGAGGCTGCGCAAGATGCGGTTGAGCGTCGTGGACGGCATCGAGAGCCGGCGGCGCAGCGCCGCTTCCGACCACGCCGGCGTCTGGTCGTCGAACGCCTCCAGCACCCGCAGCGCCTTCTCGAGGACCTTGGGGGCCTCGGGATCGCTATCGGTGCGCGGTCGCGGCATTCGGCTGTGACCTTACCCGTCAGCCGGCGCGACTCCGCACCAGCGCATCACGGTGATTGCGAGCGTCTGGGCACAGCGCACCAGGTCGTCGATCACAACCGACTCGTCCGCCTTGTGGCCCTCGAACGGACGGCCCGCGGTGCCCGCGCCGAACCCGACCATCGGGCACGCCCCGGAGCGTGTGAAGGACGCCGCGTCGAACCACGACGCCAGGCCGCCGAGGCGTTGCGGCATGCCGAGGTCGGCGGCGGCACCGCCGAGCGTCCCCACGATCGGGCTCGTCTCGTCGACCTCGAACGGCGGCAGATCGGGCCCCCACTCGAAGGTCGGCGGGTTCTCGGCCAGCCACTCGTCGGTCGCGGCGGCCGCGAGCAGCCGCTCCTCGACCTGGCGCGCCATCTCCGTCCCCCACCCCTCCGCGTCCACGTCGGCCGGGAGGTAGAGCATGTTCACCGTGAAGGTGCACGAGGCCGGGTAGATCACATACCAGGTGCCGCCCTCGATCACCGTGGTCATGATCGTGGCGGGCGGCAGGTAGGAATGCGTGCGGTCGGGGCGGGCCCGCCATTCGGCGTCGAGCTCGCGGATCGCGTCCATCAGGACCGAGGCCTTGTCGATCGCGTTCACCGCCCCGCCCTCGCGCCAGTGCGGGTGCTCGATCTCGGCGTGGCCGGCGCGGCCCGCGACGCTCACCGTCAGCGACATCGACCCGCGGCAGGCCACCCAGATCTCGCCCGGAGTGGGCTCGGTGCAGATGCCGGCATCGGCCCGCACGCCGTGCCGGACCCCGGCGATCGAGCCCGAACCGGACGACTCCTCGTCGGTGTTGGTGTGGACGATCAAATCGCCCTCCAGCCGCACGCCGAGCCGGGCGAGCACCTCGGCGGCGTAGGCCATGCAGGCGACGCCGCTCTTCATGTCGCTCGCGCCGACGCCGTACAGCTTCCCTTCCCGCCTCTCCGCCTGCCAGGGATCGCCCGTCCAGGCGTCGACCGGGTCGGGCGTGACCGCGTCGATGTGCCCGTTCAGGAGCAGCGAACGGCCGCCACCCGTCCCGGCGAACGTCGCGGCGAGCTGCGGTCTGCCGCCGAAGGCGAGGCCGGGCGGCACCTGGCGGGGCGAGCCGAGCGAGCCCTCCTCGGGCTCCCAGAGGTCGATCGAGGCGCCGGCGGCGGCCAGCCGCCCGGCGAGGTAGCGCTGCAAATCGGCCTCCCGCCGGGGCGGGTCGGCCGGCTCGCGCGCGGTCGTATCGAAGCCGACCAGGTCGGCCACGAGGCTCACCAGCTCGTCGCGGCCGGCGGCGATGGCGTCGGCGACGGACTGCTCGAGCTCGTTCATGCGTTGGCCCTCTCATAGGCGGCGGCCGCCGTCAGGAGCAGCGCGTCGGCGCCGGGGCGGCCCATCAGCTGAATGCCGATGGGGAGCCGGGATTCGCGGCCCGGGGTCGCGGGCAGCGCGATCGCGGGCTGGCCGCTGAGGTTTGCGGGCGAGGTGAACGTCTCCCAGTAGCCGTACTCGGCCCACATCCCGTCGTACTCGTCAGTCGACGGGAACTCGCCGAGCCGCGGCGGCACGGTGGGCACCGTCGGCGTCAGCAGCAGGTCGTACTCGTCCCAGAACTGGAGCGCCCGCGAGGCCGCGGCCTGCGCGGCGAGCGTGGCGTTGTAGTACTCGGCGCCGCCGATCGCCCAGCCGCGCTTCATCAGCGCGAGGCACTTCTGTCCGATCAGCGCCAGCCGCTCGTCGGGCATCGCGCTGCCCATGCCGGCGAAGGCAACGCAGGCGAGCGTCATGAACGGCTCGGCGAAGTCAGAGAAGTCAGGCGCGGCCGGCGCGACGTCGCAGCCGAGCGTCCGGAACGCCTCGGCCGCCTCGGCGAAGCTGGCGGCGACCTCGACGTCCACCGCGGCGCCCGGGACGGCATCGGAGCCGGCGATGCGCAGGGGTGGGAGCTCGGCGTCGCACGCGTCGGCGAACGTCGTGCTCCAGGGGGCGGTGGGCTCGCCGGAGGGCCGGCAGGGCGTGGCCATCACGTCGAGCGCGATCGCGGTGTCGCGCACGCTGCGCGCGAGCGGCCCGTTGTGAAGCAGGCCGCCCCACGCCCCGTGGCCGAGCGGATCCATGGTGACGAGCCCGCGGGTCGGCTTGATCCCGACCACGCCGCAGCACGATGCGGGGATGCGGATCGATCCGCCCGCGTCGGTGCCCTGGGCGAGCGGGAAGAGCCCGGCGGCGAGGCCTGCGCCGGCGCCGCCGCTCGACCCTCCGGGCGATCGCTCGAGATCCCACGGGTTGTGGGTCTCGCCGTGGAGCTCGCTGCGCGTGGCCGGCTCGCAGGCGAGCTCGGGGGTGTTGGTCTTGCAGAGGATGACGGCGCCGGCGGCGCGGAGCAGGCGGACGATCGCGGCGTCGAATCCGGTCCGGTAGCCGGCGTAGGCGCGCGAGCCGTACGTGGTCGGCATGTCGGCGGTCTCGGTCACGTCCTTGATGGCGACGGGGATCCCGTGGAGCGGGCCGCGCTGGTCGGGCGGGATGCGATCCAGCGCCTGGGCCTGCGCGGTGACCGTCGCACGATCGAGGTGGACGACGGCGTTCAGCTCGGGATTGCGCTGCTCGATCCGATCGGCGCAGGCGGTTGCGAGGGCTTCGGCGGTGAGCTCATCCGTGGACAGCAGGCCGCGCAGGTCGCTGATCGAGAGGTGGACGAGACGGTCGCGGTCGGTCATGGTAGGTTGCGAGACTACACGGGAACGATATCCACCATACGGGAAATGACGTTCCGCCGTTCGAGCCGAGGGGCGACATCATGGGGACTCACGCAGGAGCTGAACGCCACGCTGACACCTGCCGCGTGGCGGTGGTGCAGGCGTCACCGGTCTTTCTGGATCGCGACGCGACCATCGAGAAGGGGATCGCCCTGATCAACGAGGCGGCCGATGCCGGCGCCCGGGTGATCGCGTTCCCGGAGGTGTGGGTTCCGGGGTATCCGCTGTGGATCTACGGCGCGGCCGGGTGGGGCGACGAGGCTGCCAAGCGCGGCTTTGCCAAGCTGCACGAGGAGTCGCTCGAGGTACCGAGTCCCGCGTGCGATCGGCTTTCCGAGGCGGCCGTCGCGCGCGGCGTCGATGTGGTGATGGGAATCAACGAGGCGTCAGGCGGCACGCTCTACAACTCGCTGCTCTACCTGATGGCCGATGGTCAGGTGGCGGTGCACCGAAAGCTCGTGCCGACGCATGCCGAGCGCATGATCTGGGCGGCGAGCGAGGATGGCAGTGGGCTGCTGGTGCTCGATACGCCGTACGGCGGCCTGGGCGGCCTCGTGTGCTGGGAGCACTGGATGCCGCTGACACGGTTTGCGATGCATGCCCAGTCGGAGCTGATCCACGTGGCGGTCTGGCCGTGGGGGTACGAGCTTGCGCACCTGGGGAGCCGCAACTACGCGTTCGAGGGGCGCTGCTTCGTGCTGGTTGCGGGCACCTACATGCCGGCGAGTGCGGTCGGAGACGACTTCGAACTGCGGGAGCCGATGTTTGCCGGGTCCGACCCGGAGGGCGGACGCGAGACGATGCTGACCGGCGGGAGCGGCGTGATCGGCCCTGACGCGGACTGGCTTGTCGGGCCGGTGCACAACGAGGAGGTCGTCCTGTACGCGGATCTCGACCTGGCGCACGCATCGCGCGAGCGGTACGCCATGGACACCGTCGGCCACTATAACCGGCCAGATATCTTCAATCTGACCGTCGACGTGCGCAAGCGGTCGCAGATCTCGTGGCTCGCCGAGCCTGATCAGGCGCAGGCTGTCGAAGAGGCGCTCGAAGTCGGTCGATGACTCGTGCGTCACCCGGCGGTTCCGCGGGCTCCGTTGACCGTCCCGACCCTTGTTGGGGCGGCTGACGACTCTCTTGAGCGGCGAAGTTCCGAACGCGGCCGGTCGGTTCAGGTTTGTCCTGGTACCCGGCCGGTCGCCAGGACGGCCGGCGGCCGGATCTCGGACGCGCCGACGGAATCGACGAGGTAAGCGTCGGCCGCGATGGGACGCCAGGGAGATATGCGTACCTGGCGGAGACGATCGATCCGGCGCTGCAGCCCGCGGTGCCCGGCACGCGAACGCCCGCTGTCCGTGTCGCGACGGTCTTTCCATCCAGGATCGGCGCGGGCCGCTGTGCGGCCGACCGCTACGACTCGGGTTCGCCCCTCGTGCGCCGGCACCCTGAGCGCGGTCGTCCGAAGCGCGAAGCGTGGCGCGGCTCGTTGCGACCCCCGCGGCCCGGAGGGACGCGCAGACGGATCGTCCCATGGCTCGCAACCTGGTGAACGGAAAGGAGGCCGTCGGTGAGCGGACCCAGGTGGTGGCATGAGCGCGGTCAGGCGTTGCAGGCAGGCTCGATCCATCTATCACGAGTTCGGCCTTTCGCCGGGGAGCGGCAGCGCCCAGGCCCTGGAAACCGGAGCGGGAACGCGGCCGGGCGACGTGTACGAGCGTTCGCAGAGCTCCTCGACGCCTTCCGCCGGCTGATTCACAGGGCGTCGCTGGGGCCTATCGAGCAGCGGCCGACCATGTGGCTGGAGGAACCGCCCAGCCTGGTCGTCGCACCCGCCCTCGATGCTGATGCAAGGGCGGCGCGCCCGCCCGACGTGGACCTGGAACCCACGCGGGCCGGCAACCATTCCCGTGCGGCCTGGCAGCCGCCAAGCCGGGGTCGCGGGACACACACTTCCGGCCGCCGCCTCGCCGAGGACGCGATCCCCGGCCTCCACCCTTGGGACGAACGAGACAACGTCATCACATGTGGCGAAGTCGACGCCGCGCAGGAGGGGCAGGCGAAGCCATCCTCGAGGATCGCGGAGCTTCGATCCGGCCCGGCGACGTGGATCGTCGTAGGCCTCGGCGCCCCCACGTACTCGTCACGCGATCCACGACTCGGCGTCGCTGCGACCGCTGCGGCGGCCGGGCGACCGGCGGTTCCCCGCCGTGGTGCCTTCCACCTACCCGCGTGGAAGCATCGGTAAAGGAGCCGGGGGCATCCGACTGCACCCGAAAACGCCCAAACGGAGAGGAAACAGCGCGTGAACAAACCCATGGGGTCGCAGGGCTCCCCTGCCGTCGTGGTCGGCGTCGACGGATCGTCGGGAGCAGCGGAAGCCCTGGCCTGGGCGCTCGCGGAGGCGCGACTGCGTAAGGCGCCGCTTCGGATCGTTCACGCGTGGACGCTCGGCTACGAAAACGTGACAGGAGGGTCTGGCGCGATCCGGTGGTACGGGTCGGAGTCGCTTGGTGTCGATGTCACCAACCTCCGTCGCGCGGCTCAGGCGGTGCTCGAGCGGGCGACCGACCCGGTCATCGCGGAGGCGGGAGACGTCGAGATCGACCGCCGGCTCGTCGAGGGCCCCGCCGCCCAGGTCCTCGTTCAGAACGTGACCGGCGATGACCTGCTCGTCGTCGGGTCACGAGGGCATGGAGGGTTGGTGGGCGTCCTCCTTGGTTCGGTCAGCCAGCGATGCGTGCATCACGCTCCTTGTCCTGTGGTCGTGGTACACGCCAGGGATGCAGATGCGGGCAACGGCCGCGAGGCTGCTCTCCAGGGAGTCACGGCTGAAAGACCAACGTCAACGTGACCGCGACAACGCGCCGGCCGCGCACGCATTTCATCGCGCGCCCGGCTCAGCCCTGCGCGCCCGGATCGATCATCAGCGTGGCGACGAGCATGAGCCGGGTTCGCAGAGGCGGCCCGGCGGCGTCATGTCACGTAGGCGTCGGCGAGGTCGACGCTCTCGCGCAGGATCACCCGCCTGCGCGCACGATGTACTCCCGCGACGGCGTCGGCCGACACCACGAGGATGCCTGGCCAGAACAGCCCGACGCGCACCTCTATGGCGTCCGGTCGATCCGTCCAGATTCCGGCGACGACGCCCTCGACCGTGCCGACGCGACCGTTCGGATCGTCGACCCGGTATCCCACGCAATCACCGAGCGCATCGAGATCGACGGCCTCGAATGTGCCACGAGGCTGCCGGTCGGAGTCGGTTCGCGTCGGATGCTGGATGAGCGTGTGCATCGGTTCCTCGCCTTCTCTCGTCTGCGGTGGACGGCATGGCCGCCTACATCAAGGCTCGCCGCAACGCAGGCGGGGCGGTATCGGGCGATCGCCCCATCAAGCACCCACCGCGACCCCAACCTCGCTCGAGGGTTCGGACACGAGATCAGCCCCGCGGGATGTGACCCTCCGCCGAACAGGGGGCTACGCCGAAACGGGATGATCTGCCCGTTCGGCCGCGGGCTCTCGCTCCCAGCCGAACGTTTGCTGGAGCAGCCGCGGGGCGGTCAGTATGCCGGTCATCTTGACGATGTTGGGGAGGAGCGCCGGCAGGGACGCCATCCGATGCAGCTGGGACGTCGCGGCCGGGCCGGTGAACACGAAGACGACGTCCGTGTCTCCCACAAACACCTCGTGATGCTCGAACCCCTCGGCCGCGAGGTCGAACGGCGGTCCCGCCTCCAAGGTGCGCTCCAGCGCCCGCTTCATGCCGGGACAGATCTGCGCGACGATGGCGATCTGATCTGTCACGGTGGCCTCCTTCCGAGGGGTACGGTGCTTCACCACGGGACGAAGCACCTGCGTTTTCGGCTCCTTCGCGACGTGTCGGCTGAAGGGACCCCGCGTCTCACGGCGTCCCGTGTTCATGGAGCTTCCTCGGATACCGGTTCAGGGCGTATCGGGGGGTCGCCCCATCACGGAGGAATCGCGACTCCACCCGCCTGGCCGTCAGGCCTGGATCAGGCCCCTGCGGATGGCGTAACGGGTGAGCTCAACGCGGTCGCTCATGCCCAGCTTGTCGAGAATATTCTGCCGGTGCCGCTCGACCGTCTTGATGCTGATCACGAGCTCCTGCGCGATCTCCTTTGAGGTGTTGGCCTCGGCGATCAGTTTCAGCACCTGCAACTCGCGCGGCGTAAGGATGTCGAACTGCTGGTCGTCGGGGCGGCCGCGGTCGACGAAGTCTTTGACGAGCGTGGAGATCGCGGATGGATAGAGGAACGACTGTCCGCGCATCGTGCGGCGCACGGCCTCGACGAGATCCTGGTCGGCGTCGGACTTGAGCACATAGCCGGAGGCGCCGGCCTTGAGCGACTCGAACAAGAACTGCTCGCTGTCGTACATCGACAGCATCAGGAGCTTCAGCTCCGGCTTGCGCTTGTGCAGCTCCTCGGCGGCCTGGATACCGGTGGTCCTGGGCATCGACACGTCGAGGATGGCGAGGTGGACGTCCTCGGTCATCGCCTTCCTGACCGCCTCGGCGCCATCCTCGGCCTCGGCGACGACCTGCATGTCCGGCTTGGCGTCGAGCACCTTCTTGAGACCGGAACGGACGATCGGGTGATCGTCGGCGACCAGGATGCGGGTGACGAGGGGGATCGGCATCAGACGTGTCCCGCCGGCACCTCAAGCCGAACCTCGACGCCTCCGCCGCGGCTGCGTTTGACCGCGAGCGCCCCATCCACGAGCAACGCACGCTCGCGCATCCCCCGCAGGCCGCTGTGCCCGTTCGCCGCCATCGTCTCAGCCATCCCTCGTCCATCGTCGGCGACTTGGAGAACGACGCTGCCGACGCCCGGCTCCAGCGCGAGATCGACCCGCGACGCCTGGGCGTGGCGGGCGACGTTGGTGAGACTCTCCTGGGCGACCCTGTAAATGGCGAGTTCCGCTTCGTCCGAAAGCGGCGGCAGATCCTCGGCGAAGCGCCGGTCGACCGGGACACCGCTCTGCTCGGCGAACCTGCGTGACAACTCGGTGAGGGCGCTTGTGAGCCCCAGCTGCTCGAGCATCTCTGGACGCAGCTCGCGTGCGATCCGGCGAACCTCCTCCAGCGCCTGCCGCACCGCCTGCTTCGTGTCCTCCATGCCGCGGCGGCGGTCGTCGCCGGAGGCGTCGGTGAGGAAGTCGAGTTCCAAAAGTATTCCGGTGAGGACCTGCCCGACTTCGTCATGCAGGCCACGGGCGATCCGCAGCCGCTCGGCCTCCTGAGCTCGAAGGGCGCGGCGGCCACTCTCTCGCCGCTCGACCTCGAGTCGCTCGAGCATCTCGTTGAACGCCCGCACCAACTCCGCGGCCTCGACGCCGCCGCTCTCGAGAAGGCGCTGGCCGGGTCGCAGGAGATCGACCGCGCGCATCCCCTCGATCAACCTGCCGATCGGCCTGAGGGTGTGTCGCAGGAGCAGCAGGTTCGCCGTGAGCATGACGATGAGACCCACGACCACGCTGACTGCCTCGACGAAGGCGATCGGCGCGTGGATGGTCACCGGGGTCAGCGCAAGCAGCAGCGTCGCGATCACGAGCAACGTCGCGTTGATTCCGAATACTCGCCAGGCCAGTGGCAGCTGTGAGAAGCGCATCGTTGGTGGCGTCCCCGGGGTGAGTTCTACCGTGTCGCGCTGCCGAGAGCCACCGCGAGTCGGTGCCCGCTCCGCCTCCGGGTCGACGGCGGCGCCACCAGCACCGGCACGGGCGTGACCGCCTCGAGCTCACCCGCAAGCGCGCAGCGAAGATGGCGACGCCCGAGAAGCCCGGCGGAGCGCGAACCGAGAACGATCAGATCGGCTCCTTCCTCGGCCGCGACCTGCGCGAGCATCACGGCGCGTGTGCCGGCCACGATCCGTGTCTCCGTGGCGTCGGCCACGTCCTGAGTGAGTGCCGCGGCCATCCGCTCGGCACCGGCTCTCGCAACGGGCGTGGTGTGCCCCGGCGACCGGTCGTCGATCACGTGGACAAGGATGAGTCGCAGTTCGAGCCGGGCACTGAGCGCGGCGCTGAGCTCGGCGGCACCCCGTCCGCCTGCCGAGCCGGTTATCCCGCAGATGATGGTCCCATGCATGCATACCTCCGTCGACGCGCTCCATCCATCTTGATGAGCATCGCCGAGACGGAGGCCCATCGCGATGGGGGAATGACCCCATTTCACGGGCACCCCGACCACCCCTCCGGCGTGGATCCGAAGCGGCGCCCCACCCGTCCCGCGACTGCGGGGTAAGACTTTCGAGACGGACGACGCTGGGGGGGTATGGCGAGGAGTACCGCTCACGCGATTCCGGCGAGTGCGTCGTGAAGGCCGACCTCGGACGCCGTCTGCTTGCCGAGTTCGTCGGCACTGCGCTGCTCGTGATCTTCGGTGCCGGGGCGGTCGTCGCGGCGCTGGAGGTCGGACACGGCCGGCTCGACTATGCGGGACTCGGCATCATCGGCCTGTCGTTCGCGCTGGTGATCGCCGCGGTGGTCTACATGTTCGGGACGACCTCGGGCGCGCACATCAACCCCGCGGTCACGTTCTCGCTGGCGGTCGTGCGCCGGTTTCCGTGGGTCGAGGTCATTCCCTACGCCGTCGCGCAGCTTGCGGGGGCGCTCGCGGGGGCGGTCCTCATCAATGCGATCTTCGGGTCGCACGCGAGCGACCTGAACGTGTCGGGTGGCACCGTGGTCGGTGCGGGATTCACGAACACGCAGGCGGTCGTGGCGGAGGGGCTGGGCACGTTTCTCCTGCTCGCGACGATCATGGCCCTCGCCGTCGACCGGCGCGCTCCGGCCGGCTTCGCGGGACTCGTCATCGGGCTGT
Organism: Thermoleophilia bacterium; assembly: GCA_025928435.1. The sequence goes on along the minus strand of JAICJM010000002.1, from coordinate 43,318 downwards.
CGGTCGCGTGCGAGATCATGGTGATCGGGCCGATCAGCGGCGGCTCGGTGAACCCCGCCCGCACCTTCGGCCCGTACCTCGCGACCGAGATATTCGGAGGCTCCACGCCGTGGAGCGAGCTTTGGATCTACTGGGTCGGCCCGCTCGTGGGCGGTGCGCTCGCGGCGCTCGTCTATGACCTGATCGCCCAGCCCGAACGGGCTGCCGCGGCGGACACGGCGCCGCAGGGCACGGCCGGCGATGTGGTGGGTCGCCGGGTGGTCCCGGACGATGAGCGGACAGCACACGAAACGAGACCAACGACCGAAGGGGGAACACCCAATGTCGGGTAACAAGGCAGTTGCCTATATCGAGCCGGGAAAGGTCGAGGTGCAGACCATCGACTACCCGAAGCTCGAGGTTCAGGACGGGCCGGGCGTCGATCCGGCGAACGTCGGCCGCAAGACCCCGCACGGGGCGATCCTGAAGATCGTCGCGACGAACATCTGCGGCTCCGATCAGCACATGGTTCGCGGCCGGACGACCGCGCCGGCCGGACTGGTCCTCGGCCACGAGATCACGGGCGAGGTGATCGAAGCCGGGCCCGGAGTCGAGTTCATCAAGAAGGGCGACCTGGTCTCGGTGCCGTTCAACATCGCCTGCGGGCGCTGTCGCATGTGCAAGGAGGGGAACACGGGCGTGTGCCTGAACGTCAACCCCAGCGGCTACGGCTCCGCCTACGGCTACGTGGACATGGGCGGCTGGGTCGGCGGCCAGGCGGAGTACGTGATGGTGCCCTACGCCGACTGGAATCTGCTGAGGTTTCCCGACAAGGAGCAAGCGCTCGAGAAGATCCTGGACCTCACGATGCTGTCGGACATCTTCCCGACGGGCTACCACGGCTGCGTGTCGGCGGGTGTGACCACGGGATCGACGGTCTATATCGCGGGTGCAGGCCCGGTTGGGCTGGCAGCCGCACACTCGGCGCAATTGCTCGGCGCGGCCGTCGTGATCGTCGGCGACATGAACGAGGAGCGCCTGACCCAGGCCAGGAGCTTCGGCTGCGAAACGGTCGATCTCAGCAAGGACGCCCCGCTGGCGGATCAGATCGAGCAGATCGTCGGCGAGCGGATGGTCGACTGCGCGGTCGACGCGGTGGGCTTCGAGGCCAAGGGACACGGCCACGGCGCCGAGGAGGCGCCCGCCACCGTGCTCAACTCGATCATGCAGGTGACCCGCGAGGCCGGCCGGCTCGGGGTGGTCGGGCTGTACGTCACCGGCGATCCGGGCGCCAAGGATGACGCGGCCAAGGAGGGAAGCCTGTCGATCCGAATCGGTCTCGGGTGGGCCAAGTCGCACTCGTTCACCACGGGCCAGTGCCCGGTTATGCGCTACCACCGCCGGCTGATGAACGCGATCCTGAACGAGCGCTGCCAGATCGCCAAGGCCGTCAACGCCACCGTGATCTCCCTCGACGAGGCGCCGCAGGGCTACCAGGCCTTCGACAAGGGAGCGAGCAAGAAGTACGTCCTCGACCCGCACACGATGCTCGGGAACAAGCAGCGGATCGGCGCCTAGACGAGCCGGGAAAACCGGTGCAGAGACGATCGCCGGAGGGCGGCCGCAGCGTCGCCGCCCTCCGGCGCCGGTCCGGCTCAGCGCAGCTGACGCGGCGGCTCAGCTCGAGCGCTCGTCGGACTCGTCCGCCGGGGCCCAGGTGTCCGCAGGGGTGACGATCTCCACCGATCCAAAGCCCTCGAGCGGTCGGTCGACGAAGAAGACTTCGATGGTGATGTCGGGATCAACATGAGCCTGGGAGAGAAAGGCGACGACCTCGCGCCCGGTCAGCTCCTCGATTGCATCGCAGTAGCGCCTGGTCATGACGCGCTGGAAATCGTGGCGCATCTCGACGACGCGGTCGGGATCGCCGCTGTCCATGATCGTCTGCTCGAGCGCCGTGAACCCGCTGCCACGCATCACGCAGACGATGATGTCGTCGAGCGCATAGGTCTTGGCCTTCATCGGACCGCGACCGTAGTGCTCACGTAAGATCGCGACGATCGTCGTGGAAATCGCCGCGAGGAGCTTTCCGCCTCGAAGCGGCTCCTGTGACTGCATGTGTGTTCGAGTCCGGCGCGGCCGGCGAAGCCTCGGCCGTCCGCCTTCGGTCGTGCTGGCATGCCCCCAGGCATACCGTGAAGGTCGTCTCGCCCTCCCGCAAGCGAGTCTACCGCACCGTCCACCGGATTTGGGGAGGCTTGGGCACGAAGATCTCGGCCACGCCCTGCGTGTCCGATGCTGGTGTGCAGCCGGTGGGGATCGGCAGTAGCATGGTCATCACAGGGACTCTGCACACACGGTCCGTTGGAGCGTGTCGAGAGTTGCTTCCAGAAGAGCGGAACCTGCCCGCGGTCACAAGCTGGCCGCAAGCCTCGGTCCGTCGCACCCCGACCGCCGTCACCGGCCAGAGAGGTCCGCTCATGCAGCAACGCCCGCACCGAAGCACTCCATCCGTCCGAGCGGCGGTTTCCTCTCCGTCGGCCACGGTCTCACGTGGAGCCGCCCCGTCGAGCCGCCGCGCGAGGTCGACCGCCTCGGCTCGCCCTGGATCGCGAGCACCCTCGGTCGCAGCAACGGCGCCGCGGCCGCTCGATTTCGAGTCGCGATCCTGGGTGGAACGCCTCCACGGCCCCGAGCCGACGCGCGGTTCCGCAGTCGCCGAGCTGCATGAGCGGCTGCGCCGCGAGGCGGCCTTTCAAATCCGCAATCGTGTTCGGAACCGAGCCGGGTTCCCGAAGAGCGATATCGGCGATCTCGCCACGGAGGCGGCCGACGACGCGCTGATCGTGCTCATGCGCAAGCTCGACGACTATCGCGGCGAGAGTCGGTTCTGGACATGGGCACAAAAATTCGCCGCGCTGGAGGCACTCGTGAGCATCCGACGGCGCATCGGACACGACCGCGTCGGCGTTTCCCGCGGCCCCGAACTCGCACCCGACGTACCCGACCCCGCACCCTCCGCGCAGGAGCTCCTCGAAACATACGAGCTCCTGCAACGCGTCAACGACATCGCCGCCAATCAACTCACCACCCGTCAGCGAACCGCGCTGATCGCCACCGCGGTCGACGGCGTCTCCCCCAAGACGCTCGCCGGCGAGCTCCACACCACTCCCGGCGCGATCCACAAGCTGGTGCACGACGCCCGTGCCAAGCTCAGGCTCGGTCTGGCAGCCGAGATGAGGACTCAGGCCGCCCGCTCTTGACATCTGCCTACGAGCTGGGCACCGCCCGGCCCCGGCCGCCGGCGGATCACTGCTCGTCCAGGAGTGCCGGTGCGGGTCGGACAGGAGACGTTCCGGCGGATGCGCTCGTGTACGCGTCGATCATACGGCGATAGTTGGCGGCGATCCGGTCGATCGCGGCCTCCTTGTCCATGCGGCCTGCAAGGTGCTCTCTGAGCGCGTCCAACCAGATCGTACGGCCGACCGCCAGCCCGACGTAGCCGCCCACCGGCGCCGCCTGTCGAAGCCAGTGCGCGACCCGATCGAGGTTCTCGCCGCGGCCGAGCACGACGCATTCGACACCGTCGCGTCCACCCGCTCGAGCCTGGGTGACGATCCGCTCGCAGTCCTCGCGCGTCTCAAGACCCTCGATCTTCCAGATGGCGGGTTCGACGCCCGCGTCCTGGAGCCGCGCCATCGCACGGACGACAAGGTCGGGCCGCAACTCACGGTCATAGCGGCCCTGGTCGCCGCCGGCTCGCGCAAGCTGGCTCGCCGTCGCGGGCACCAGCAGCTCGAACAGGAACTTGCGTTCGTCTGCGTGCAGCCAGCCGGACAGCCGTGCGAGCCGCGCCGTCTGGCGGTCGTTGAGCTCCGCGTCGCCGTCGGGGTTGTAGCGCACGAGCACCTTGGCGTAGTCGGGGTCGAAGGTCTGGATATGCTCGCCAAAACGGTCTCCGAACTCGAAGTCGAACTCGTCCTGGCCCGAGCGCTCCACGGGCATCGCGAGCGTGAGGTTGGCGCGCCGCGCCGAGCGGGCGATGGCCGCGCCGAATTCTTCGTCCACCAACACCGCACACGAGGGCCGCGGGGCGCCGTCGGCGATCGCCCGCGTACACCCCTCGTAGATGAGCATCTTGAGCGCGGAGATGCGCCGGCGCTCGCCGTCGGTGGGCTCGCCGGGGATGCTCATGAGGTCCTTCTTGAACGAGCCCCGGTGGTCGAAGGAGAGCATGTAGAGCTGCCGGCCCGCCGCCATCGCATGAGGATAGCCTCGAATCGCTCGGCCTCCACCGGGGCCGGGTGGCGGTAAGAAGGCGGCGGGGATCGACGCTGGGGGATTGTGCGCTGATCATGCCGAGCTGCAAGAGCGGGTGGAAGGAGAACGATGACGACTCACCATCTGGGGGCACAGGAGGCCCGCCCGGCGGAACCCGAGGCGCCGATCCGGCGACTCTTGATGGTCGCCGACGCCGCAGTTGCCGAGGTCGGTGAGCTACCGGCGCATGTGCGCGCCGTGATCGACGCCGCAGCCGAGGTCTACGTGGTCACGCCCAGTCTCCCGGGTCGGCTCGCGTGGCTCACCGACGACGTGGACCGGTCTCGGCACCTCGCCGACGAGCGCCTCGACAGCGTCCTCGGGCACGTGCGGACGCTTGGGGCCCACGCGAGTGGGAGGACCGGCGATGACTACGCGCTGACCGCGTTCTCCGACGCTGTCGCGGACTTCGACCCCGATCACATCCTGATCGGGCTGCGTAGCTCAGAGCACGCCAACTGGCAGGAGCGGAGACTGATCGAGAAGGTGATGGATCGTTTCGGGCTGCCTGTCACGACCTATGAGGTTGATTGCGGCGGTCACGCGTCAGAAGCCTGACGGTGGACCCACCCTCAGCGAGACTCTGCGGCCCCCTCGCCGGGGCGATGGACGATCAGGGTGGGCATGCGAGCGTGGTGGGCGACGGCGCTGGAGAGGACAGAGCGCAAGCCCGTGAGCCCGCGGGAGCCCATCACGATCACCGCAGCGTCCCATCGACCACTTGAAGCTGCCCAGCGCGGCGGTCTGCTCCCACACGGTGACGATCAGCGCATGCCTGCCGCCGAACAGACCAGCCGCGCTCTCGATCGCGTGCCGAGCATCGTCGGATCCGTCATAGCAGACGACCATCCGGCTGGCGGGATGTGCGGTCATGGGGCGTCCTCACCTCAACGCGGCAGAGTCTCCAGCGTAGTGCGGCTGCTGGTCTCACCCGGCGCGGGGGTCGTGCGGCCGCTCGCCGGGCTGAAACCGGGGCGGGGGCCGAAAGCTGATCGTGCAGGGTGGGCGCCGGAATCGGTCCGACGGGCAGGCTGCGCGACCAGCGCGCTGAACCGGCGGGCTCGGATGTCGCGGCCCGGCTCGAATCCCTGCGATCCGAGGTGCTCGACCGGGCTGGATCGGTGTTCGCGCTGGCGAATGGGCACATCGGAGCCCGCCGGGCGCGGCCCCGGGCGCCGCCGGATCTCGAGCTGATACCGCCCTCGGGCCCGGGTCGGATGGCCTGTCGAGGTATGGGCGGCCCAATGGCGGGATATGGGGACGGGGCCTTATGGGCGCCGTGGCGGCCCTGTGCCAGGCTCCCATCACACGCCGCTCGACTGGCGGTGTCGCCTGGTCACACACCGAAGGAGAACACGCTATGTCCACCCCACTCGTGGCAATCAGCCGGGACGCGGTCATCGACTCGGCTCGCAAGCGGCGCGTGGATAGGGCGAGGCCGAAGCTCACGGTTGCCCCTGATCGGCAGGCCCGCGCCCCGGTTCCCCACGCTGTCGCCGGCGGCGGCGCGCACCGCCTCGATGAAAAGTCACGGGCCTGGCTCGACGCCCTGCGCTCGGACGATCGACGCCGCGACGAGGCGATCAGGTCCCTCCACGCGCTCCTGGTGCGCCAGGCCCGGTTCGAGGTCGGGCGGCGAACCGCGTCGCTGTCCCATCCGTCTGGCAGAGACCTCGACGACCTTGCAGTCCAGGCCGCCGATGACGCCGTTGTCTCGATCCTGGCGAAGCTCGATCAGTTCCGCGGCGAGAGCCTCTTCACCACCTGGGCGCGGCGCTTCGTGGAGCGCGAGGCGCCGGACAAGATCCGTCGGCGCCTGGGGCGTGCTCGCGAGCTTCCCAGTGCGGACGGGTTCGAGCACGCGCGGATGTGGGCGGTGGACGCCGAATCGCCGCATGAACGCTACGCGGCAAACGAGCTCGCTCGAACGCTGGCTCGTGCGATCGCGGATGACCTGACCCCGCGCCAGCGCGAGGTCTTGACGGCGCTGACGGTTGACGGCGTGCCTACCGAGCGTCTCGCAAGGCGCCTGAACACGACGACCGGGTCACTCCACAAGACCCTTCACGTCGCCCGTCGCAAGCTCGAGGCCTGCCTCGCGGCGGCCTGAAGGGACGACGGCTCGCGCCGATCCTGGGGCGGCGCACCTTGCCCACGGCCGCGGAGAGGTGCTGTCTGCAGAACCCTCCGGGAATCACCCCCGCGAGTTCGCACCTCCCCGCGCCGGGGCTCACGCGCCACCCTTGCTGCGGACCCACGAATTGTGCATTGTCGGCCCTCGTGGCACATTGTAAAATCTCCCAGGCGCCACGATCAAACGACCGTCCGCAGCCTCGTCTGTCGCGTCGCGTGCAGCGCCATGCCGGCGGGCTGGGCGTCGTCGTCGGCCTGTCCCGATGCCGTCGGGTCGGTGCGGGACATGTCCGACTTGAGCCCGAGAACGGTTGCGGCAGCGGTGTCCAGGACTTCGGCGATCCAGCCCTCCAGCGGGCGGCCGGCGGCCGTGGCCGCCGACTCCCAGCGGAGTCGTCGGTCCGCCTCGACGATCAGAGCCAGCGAGCGGGCCGGAGGTTCCTCCTCGAGGGTTCCGCGGTCACGCCGGCGCCGGCGGCGGAGTTCGTTTCGCGACCAGTGCTCGAGGGCACATCGACTCAGCCAGCGGTCCTGTTCAGCCTCGGGCAGCGCGGCGATTTCGGCGTGGTGGCCGAAACTGAGCGATTGCTGTCGACGGCTCGGCGGGATGCGGCCGGCGACCCATGCGTAGTTTCGCAGCGTCTGGTAGTCCAGGTCGGTGGCCTCGACGACGGTCATGTATCGGCGCCGGCCGTACCGGTTGCGCCCGAACCGAAGCCAGTCGCCGATCCACCAGGCGGCCGAGTCGGACACGATCGCGATCCGATGACCGAGACTCACCCAGTCTTCGAACTCCAGCTCGCGGCTCACGTACAGCGCGTTCCGGGCGAGGTGCCAGTCGCGACCGTTCGCCAGTGCGTGGCCGAGGCTGGGCGACGCTTCTCCGAGGCCACGGAAGGCTGTCTTTGGCACCACCCCCATGCTGTCCGCATTGTGACGGCTGCAACTCGGGCGCGCATCTGTGGAAGCACTGGTCCCGATGGCCGCGGCACGGACGTTTTCCCCCGGGGGGCACGCTTCGGCGTGTCCCGCCGGCGGGACACGTGGGGCGAGTTCGGGGGTGAAGTCAGGTTCGGGGCCCGACCACGCGGGCCCCGTGCGACCCCCTGGGTGTCCCGAACCGAGTGCCGGATGGGCAGCGTGCGTCTTGTCAGGGCTCCTGATCACGGTACAGAGCCAGGAGTTCCTCCAGCCTTGCCAGGCGAGCGGCGTCGTCGGATGTGACGTGCGTTCGCTCGGTTCGAAGCAACGACACCGCGAGCGTGAGAAGCTCCCAGCTGACTCCGATGAGGCGCTCGGCGGCCTCGACAGACCCCCGAGATGGAGCGGGCCGGCCTCGAGTCTCATGCGGCGCCTCGAGCACCGCCACGACGTTGAGGAGATGCTCGATCGATGCGGTCGCGTCCTCGAGCGAGTCTGTGGCAGAGGCGAGAGACCGGCGAAGAACGAGGTCATTTACAGGATGATCATCCACAGAGCAGCTCCCCAACACGTCGCGGTCTCTATTCCGTGTCCACGTCCGCCTCTCCATCGCGCTCGGCGTCCAACGCCTGCGCGACACGGACGAGTTCGACGCGCGAGCCGACGTTGAGCGTGCGGAACACCTTGTGAAGGTGATACTCGACCGTCCGCGAGCTGATGGAAAGGCGCCGACCGATCTCGGCATTCGTCGCCCCCGTCGCGGCGGCTCGGACTATGCGTTCCTCCTGCGGGGTGAGTTGGGCGCGCTCCGAGGGTACGACACCTTCACGGCTCCCGGAGGCGCGCTCCTCGGCCATTGCGCGGTCGGCGAACGCGCGAGCGCCGGCCGCGGTGAAGATGGCGTGTGAAATCCCGAGCTCGGCTCGACCTTCGCGGGCGCGCCGGTGCCTCCGCAGCCACTCCCCGTAGACGAGCCGCGCGCGTGCGTATTCTAACCTGAAACGGGCCAGCCTGAGATGGTGAATCGCGCGTCGATAGTGGGTCTCGGCGTCGGGGTTGTTGCCTGCAACGAGCGCGGTACTGCGTGCCAGCATGCCGCGACCCCAGTGCGTGTTGCTCTCGCCGGCGCTCGCGGCCAGCTCCGCGAGGTGCGCACTCGCCAACTCGTGGTCACCGGTCCGGGCTGCGGCTTCGATGAGTTCGGGGCGAGCCAGGGTCGCGATATGGACGGCATCGCTTTCGACTGCCCGCCGTCCGTGCGTGACCGCTGCGTCGTACCGCCCGAGACTGTTCTCGAGGACTGTCAGGGCGTACTCGACGCGTGCGTCGTGGACGCCATGCCCGCGCTGCGCCGCGTAGCGCTGAGCAATCGAGGCGAGTCGACGCATGCGCCGTGAGCGGCCCCGCCAGGCCGAGACGAAGGCTTCGGCCGAGGCGGCGCGTTCGGCCGGATACTGTGCCTTGGCCGCGGCCAGGGCGCGTCGGGCCTGGGCGATCGACGTCTCGGCGTCCTCGAGCCGGCCCGTTGGCACCTCGTACAACACGGCCTGGCTCAGTAGCGCCCGCCCGAGATCGGTTCGGCGATCCGCCTCGCGGGCGAGCGCGACCCACCTGTTCGACATTGCCCATACGGCCTCGTCGTCCCACAGCTCGGCAGCAGCCCACATGGCGAAATCCATCAAATCCAGACGATGCTCGGTCCCGAGTCGCCGTGTGACCTCTCGCATGCGAGCCGAGTTGCCGTTCGAGCCGTGGAGCACGCGCCGGGCGAACGCTTCGAGGATGACATCCTCGGCTCTGAGAGACCGTGATCCGCGCGCGCTCAAGGCCGCGGTGGCGGTTTCCATCGAGATCCCTGATCCGTTGGAGCCGCCTGCGTAGACGGCGACCTGGAGCGCCCGCACGTAGGCGTCGCAGGCCTGGCGCGGGTCGCGGTCGGGGAACGAGCGGGCTGCCGATACCAACAGTGACTGCGCCTCTCCGACTCGGCCTTCCGCGAGCGCGATCTCGCCCGCGAGACGGTGGCCTCGGGCCGGTTCATCCACATCCGTGAGATGCGAGTCGAGCTCGCTCAGGAGAGCTCGGGCGCTGCCGACCTGTCCCCCCGCCAGGAACGCTTCGGCCGCCGCGAGACGCCGGCTCGTGCGCTTCGCGGGATCGGGGCTGAGCGACGCGGCTCGCTCGAGAAACCGGGCGCGCTCGATCGCGCCGAGATCCGTCGCCGTGTCCACGGCCCGAACGAGCCGGGCCGCGAGCCGCTCGTTGCGACCTTGCGCGGCCGCCGCGCGGTGAAAGGCTGCACCGGCGGTGTCTGCCACGGGGTCGACGGCATCGCCGAGCGCCCTGTGCGCCAGGATCAGATCCTGCCGTCCTGCCGCGTGGTACACCGTTGAACGGACGAGCAGGCTCCGAATCTCAAGGCTCTCGCCTCCGAGCAAGATGCCGGCGTGCCGGGCGGGCAACGCGGCCGTCACGGGCTCGATGTCCCACGATCGAGCGGCTCGCTCGACCCGCCGGGAGTCCGACGTCGGCTCGGCGGCGATCAAGAGCAGCAGCCGCCTCGTGTCGGTGGGCAGATTCGCGAGCCGGCGCAGGACCAGCTCCCGCACCCGCTCACCGATCGGGAGCTCGAGCGGCAAAGCCGCCTCGCCCCGACGCTGGTCGGCCGTGAGTTCGCGCGGCATGTCGAGGAGCACCATCGGGTTTCCCTGGGCTGCCTCGATGATGCGGTCGCGGACATCGAGGCGCATCTCGGGGTACTCGCGCTCGAGCAGCGCTCGTGCCGCCGACCCGGGCAGCCCTCCGAGAGTGATCTGCGGTACGTCCTCGAACGGTGGCCCGGCAGGCCACCACGGCGCGCCCGTGACCGCGAACACCATCGCGACCGGCACCCCGGTGAGCCGACGAGCCGCGAACGCGATTGCCGCGGCGGATGGCTCGTCGAGGAGGTCGGCGTCGTCGACGCAGCAGAGGACAGGACGCGTTTCTGCGATCCGCGAGAAGAGCGAGAGAACTCTCGCGCCGAGGACGAGCTCGGCGTTTCCGGATCCGCCGGTCGTCGGCAACTTTCCGACCGACCCGCCCGTCGCCAGCACGAACTGATTCATCCCCGCGTACGGGATGTGCGTCTCGGACTCGAACCCGCGAATCGAGATCGCGGTCATACGCTCTGCGCACGCCGCCGCCCACGCGAGGAGGGTCGACTTCCCGCTCCCCGCCTCTCCGCGAATGACGAGCCCTCCGCCCTGCGAACGACGGGCCGCGTCTAGCAGCCGGCGGAGAAGCCCACGCTCTCGAACCCGGTCGAGGACAGTCTGAGCAGACGCCACATCAGCTGCCAATGCCCCTCCCCAAGGCCGCCCTTGCTCCCGTGAGGCTGTATGACGGGTCGCGAAGATACCACGCACCGCTGCGGACCGCGACGCGTCAGACCAGGGGCTTCACGGATGCGCTGGAGCCGGGCGGTGCCATCGTGCCCGAGAGGCCGCGTGCCCGCCATCCCGTGGACAGCCCGCTACGCCTGGACACCACGAGGGCAGGTGTGGCGTCTGATCGTCAAGCGCCGGACCTCGAGCGGCCGGGAGGTGTCTCGGCCTCAGCGGGTCGGCTCGTCGGGAGCGTGCTCGGCGATGATCGCTTTCAGATCCGCGACCTCGCGCCGGACCGCGTCAAAGCGCGGATCCGGCCCGATGGAGCAGCCATGCCCCATCGCGAACGCGTAGTCCCAGGACGCCATGAGCTCCCGCAGCCTGCGGCGTGCCTGCTCGAGAGTCACAGGATCGGGGCCTCGAGAGCCGAGACCGTCGGACACTTGGCGAGTATCTGCACTTGAGAGGACATATCGACGCCGGCCATCCAAACCTTGAGGGGTCGGCGCCCTCGGCGAGGTCGCGCAGCGCTCACCGGAGGGCCGGACTGTACAGGCGGCGGATTCGACGGCCGAGATGGAAGTCCTGCGCAGCTCCCGGCCCGCCTCAGGGGTAGGAGACGCGGGCGCCGGCGAGCGCGGCGCGACCCCGTGGCGGCGACACCTCGGGAAGCTGTGCGTCAACCGTCGTGTGTAGCGCTCCCGATCGCGGCCGGCCCCGCCGGCCTCGCCGTCGTCGGCGAGGTCGGAAGTACCAGATCGAATCTGCGTTGTGCTGATCCCGGCTCAGCTTCCGGCCGTCAGCTCGCCGACCAACGACTCGAGCGGCGTGCCCGGATCACGAAGCGCGTTCACGTCGGCCGGCTGACGGCCGCGGATGAGGGCCTCCACGTGCGCGTTGACGTCCCAGACGTTGACGTTCATCCCGGCGACGACCCGTTCGTCCTTGAGCCAGAAGGCGAGGAATGCCCCGGCGTCCCGATCGCCGCGGAAGACGACCTCGTCCCACTCCGGCGCGTGGCCGGAGTACTCCATACCGACGTCGTACTGGTCGGAGAAGAAGTAGGGAATGCGGTCATAGCTGACGGGCTCGTCGAGCATCGCCCGTGCCGCAGCCGGGCCCTGGTGGAGCGCGTTCGCCCAGTGCTCGACGCGAACCCGCTCGGCGTAGAAGGGATGCCACCCTCGGGCGACGTCACCGGCAGCGAAGACGTTCGGCGCCGAGGTCTGCAGCTTCTCGTCGACCACGATGCCATTGTCGACCTCCAGGCCGGCCTGCTGGGCAAGCGCGACACGCGGCGCGACGCCGATGCCGACAACCGCGAAGTCGCACTGGATCGCCCGACCGGCGGTGGTGCGGACGCGGGTGACAGCCCCTTCGCCCTCGAACGCCTCGACGCCCTCGCCCAGCGCGAGCTCGATACCGTGCCGTGCGTGCGCGTCGCGGTAGAAGCGGCCGATCTCCGGGCCGAATATCCGCTCGTTGGGCAGCGAGGCCGGATCGACGATCGTCACGTCGAGGCCGCGCCGGCGTGCAGAGGCGGCGAACTCGCTGCCGATCCACCCCGCTCCGACCACCACGACGTGGCCTCCGGCTTCGAGCCGTTCGCGCAGGATGTCGCAGTCGGCGAGCGTGCGCAGATAGTGAATGCCGCCGAGATCCGCGCCGGGGACCTGGATTCGGCGCGGCTCCGCGCCGGTCGCAAGCAGCAGCCGGTCGAAGGGGAGCTCGCGGCCGTCGGCAAGCGTCACCCGCGCCGCGACGGGGTCGATCGCGGCCACCGTCGTGCCGGTTGCCAGCTCGATGTCCCTCTCGGCGTAGAAGCCGTCCTCGTGCACATACGCCTTCTGGCGCGGAGATTCGCCCCGCAGGTAGTCCTTGGTCAACGGCGGCCGCTCGTAGGGGCGCTCGGCCTCGGAGCCGAGCAGGACAACCCGGCCGTCGAACCCCCGCTCGCGAAGCTCCTCCGCGGCCTTCGCGCCGGCCAAGCTGGCGCCGACGATCATGAATGTCCGCTCGCTCATCGTACTCTCCCTCCGGTCAGGCTCAGGAACTCCTGGCGTGTGCGGGGGTCGTCCCGGACGAGCCCGTGCAACGCCGAAGTCACCGTCTTGGCGCCGGGCTTCTGCACGCCGCGCAACGACATGCAGAAGTGCTCGGCCTCGAGCACCACCCCAACCCCCTTCGGCCTCAGCTGCTGCTGCAACCACGCGGCGATCTGGACGGTCAGTCGCTCCTGTAGCTGGAGATCTCGCGCGAACCGGTCGACCACCCGCGCGAGCTTCGAGAGTCCCAGGATGTGCTCCGCCGGCAGATAGGCCACGTGCGCGACGCCGTGGAACGGCAGCACGTGGTGCATGCACAGCGAATGGAACGGGATGTCGCGCAGGACAACGAGCTCGTCGTAGCCCTCGCCGTTGGGGAAGGTCGTCAGGTTGAACGGCGCCGGCCTGAGCAGTTCCGCGTACGCTTCTGCCATTCGCCGTGGCGTCTCACGCAGGCCGTCGGCGTCGAGATCGGCGCCCAGCGCGGCAAGCAGATCACGGGCCGCCCGCTCGACGGTCGGGGACTCCGGAGATCCATGAAGGTGCCGCCGGAGCTTGGCACCCAGATCGTCGTTCGGTCCGTGCTCCTCCACCTCGCGCGTCGATGCGGCTGTTCCCATGCCCTCCTAGCGTCGTGCCGGGCCGTTGTCTTACCCCGGCTGTCGTCGCGCGGCGGTAAGAACTCCGGCGCAAACCACGCTGGAGGAGAGGCGCTTTCTCGCGGAGCGCGCCATCCTGCGCCATTCCGAGGGGGATACGATGACGATTGCACAGCGGCAGGCTGAGGTTGTTTGGGACGGAACTCTCGCGAGCGGTGCGGGCGCGGTGTCGAGTGGCAGTGGGGCGTTCGAGCTCCCGGTCACGTGGGCGGCGCGTACCGAGCGGCCGGACGGCAAGACCAGCCCCGAGGAGCTGATCGCCGCGGCCCATGCGACCTGCTTCGCGATGGCGCTGGCGCTCGTGCTGGCCGAGGACCGTACGCCGCCCGAGCGGTTGACCGTGGCGGCCCTCTGCACGCTCGACGAGGTCGACGGCGCGCCGCGGATAACCGGCGTCGAGCTCACCGTCCTCGCGCGGACGCCGTCGCTCGACGGCGCGGGACTCGAACGCGGCGTCGCAAGGGCGGCCGAGCTCTGCCCGGTCTCGAACGCGCTTCGGGGGAACGTCGACATCACCGTGCACGCCGAACTCGACGAGGGCTGACGCGTCAGAAGCGGCGACCTGGATGAGGGCGCCCTCACGGGTCGCGGGCCGGGAACTGGGATCCACCAGCGGGACGGGGAGTCCGGGTCGGGGTCACGTATGCGGAACGAGGGCTACGCACCGATCCGCGAGTACGCCGCGATCGGAGACGGGCGCACGGTCGCCCTGGTCGCCCGGGATGGGGCGATCGATTGGCTGTGTCTGCCCGACCTCGACTCACCGAGCGTGTTCGGCGCGCTGCTCGACGCCGAGCGGGGCGGCAGCTTTGCGCTGCATCCGAGCGCGCCCTTCCACGTCGAGCGCCGCTACCGGCCGGGCACGAACGTGCTCGAGACGACGTTTCACGCCGAAGGCGGGATCGTACGGGTCGTCGATGTGATGACCCTCGCCGGGCCGGGACTGACACCGTTTCGCGAGCTGGCCCGGCGCGTGGAGGGAGTCACAGGCCACGTTTCGCTCAGCTGGCGTATCGAGCCCCGCTTCGGGTACGCGGGCGCGGCGACTCGGGTTGAGCGGCGGCTCGGCATGCCGGTCGCAACCTCGGGCTCCGACGCGCTCGCCGTCCAGTCCTGGAACGCGCACGAGGCCACCACGGGCGGCGGAGCGATCGCGGGACGGCTCGATATGCGCGCGGGAGAGTCGGCGCTGATCGCGCTGGGCATCGCGTACCAGGAGCCACTCGTGTTCTCATCGCGCCAGGAGGTGGAAGGGCGGATCGAGGAGACCACACGCGCGTGGGCCGACTGGTCCGCGGCCTGCGCGTATGACGGCCCATGGCGCGACGCCGTCACCCGCAGCGCGCTCGCGCTCAAGCTGCTCGTCCATGCACCTTCCGGAGCGGTGGCCGCAGCCGCGACCACCTCGCTACCCGAAGACGTCGGCGGAGAGCGGAACTGGGACTATCGCTTCTGCTGGGTGCGCGACTCGGCGTTCACGATGGGTGCCTTCCTCGCGCTCGGTTGCGGGGCGGACGCGCGCGCATACTTCTGGTGGCTGATGCACGCCACCCAGCTCACCCATCCGCGGGTGCGCGTGCTCTATTCACTCAACGGCGGCGCCCACACGCCGGAGCGGGTGCTGCCGCTGCGCGGCTACCGCGGGTCACGCCCGGTGCGGATCGGCAATGCCGCCGCCGCCCAGCTCCAACTCGACACGTACGGCGAGCTGTTTCAGACGGCGTGGCTCTATGCCGCCGGCGGCCACCGACTCGACGATGACATCGCTCGGCACCTGGCCGGCATGGCCGATCTGGTAAGCCGCAGCTGGCGTCAGCCGGACGCGGGGATCTGGGAAGTGCGAAGCCGGCCGGAGCACTTCACCCAGTCGAAGATGATGTGCTGGGTCGCCCTCGATCGCGCACGTGATCTCGCCCGGCGCGGCCTCATCCCCGACGGCCACGCACAGCGCTGGAGCCGGGAGGCGCAGTCGATCCATGAGTTCGTCGAGACGCGCTGCTTCTCGCACGCGAAGCGGAGCTACATCCGCTACGCAGGATCCGAGGAGCTCGACGCGAGCCTGCTGCTCGGCATCCTCCTCGGCTACGGAGACCCCACCACCGAGCGTTGGGCGGGGACGATCGACGCGGTGCGCCGTGAGCTCCAGAACGGGCCGTTCGTCCGGCGCTACACCGGAGACGACGGACTGGGAGGATCGGAAGGCGCGTTCTTGACCTGTTCGTTCTGGCTCGTCGAGGCACTCGCCCAGGGCCGGCGGATCGACGAAGCCGTGGCGCTGATGGATCAGCTCGTGGGGCTCGCCAACGACGTCGGCCTCTACGCCGAGGAGGTCGACACGGCAACCGGCGCCTTCCTGGGAAACCTGCCGCAGGGCCTCAGCCACCTTGCCTTGATCAGCGCCGCGCTCGCGGTCGCCAAAGCGACGGCGCGGTGAGCATCTGGGGCGCCGTTGCCGGTGGATTCGCCGGAACGGTGGTGCTCACCACGGCGCTGCGAGCGGGGAACCAGCTCAACCTGACGCGCATGGACCTCCCGTTCATGCTCGGTACAGCGTTCACGAGCGACCGGACCCGCGCGAAGGCGCTTGGATACGTGCTCCATTTCCTGGTCGGACTGGCGTTCGCGCTGATCTACTACGGCGTGTTCCTCGCGATCGGCCGAAGCGGATGGTGGCTCGGAGCGATCTTCGGCCTTGTGCACGGCCTGTTCTCCGGTACGGCGCTCGTCGATACCCTGCTCCCGCTCATCCATCCGCGCATGGGCACACGGTCGACGGCGGCCCCGGCGGTCGCTCTGCTCGAGCCACCGGGCTTCCTCATGCTCAACTACGGCGTCCAGACGCCCCTCGTCAGCCTCGCCGCCCACATCGCCTACGGAGCGCTCGTGGGTGGCTTCACCTCGCTGGGTAGCTGAGGGTCATTGCAACCGACGGAAGGCACGCTCCGCTGCGGCGCCATGGCAACGATCGCAGAGGCGGCACGGGCGAAGCCTGATCGACTCTGCCACGCCGGTGCCGGTCTGTCGACGCGCCGACGGCCGGGGCGAATACGCGCAACGAGGTAAGAAAGGGACGCGAGTTGACGCTGGATAACTACAGACACGACTCCGCGTCCGCCCCACTCGCACTGTGGCCGCGACGCGGGAAGGAGGCGGTTCAAAATGGCCCAGAGCCATGTCGAGACTTCGCACCGTCATGCGACGGCCCTGTCCCCCCGCGGGGATGTGGGTACCGCATTCGAGGGATCAGCCGTGGGCACCGCTGCCCACCAGGCGTTCTGGATGCTGCGAATCACGTTTACGATCGCGCCGATCCTGTTCGGCATCGACAAGTTCTTCAACTGGAGCGTCCAGTGGCCCGACTATCTCGCCGGCTGGATCAACAACATCATCCCTGGAAGCGGCCAGGACTTCATGTACGCCGTGGGCGTCATCGAGATCGCGGCTGGAGTGCTCGTGGCGGTGGCTCCGAGGATCGGCGCGTTCGTCGTCGCCGGCTGGTTGTTCGGAATCGTCATCAACCTGCTGACCACGAACGCACCCCAGTACTACGACATCGCCCTGCGCGACTTCGGGCTGATGCTCGCTGCTCTGACGTTCGCCCGCCTCGCCCTGGCGGTCGTGCCCGCCCGCAGGTCCGGGGCGCTTCCGGCGCGGCCCTGGTCTCGCCAGACCACGTCCGCCCGATGACATGGGCACCCACCGCCCCGGCCTCGTGTCAGGGGCGGTGGGTGAGCATGACGTCGATCCCGTGGTTCGTGAACGGTGACCCAGCGCCCGTGTCCCCGTCACCCGCAGCGCGTTCAGCGCCGTAGCGGCGATCGCGGCCGCGTTCGCCGTACCTGCCTCGCCGAGCCGGCAGTGCCTTGGCCGTGCCGGCGTGCTCGCGGCAGCCAGCACCGGCGCCAGGCTGTCGCCCGAGCTTCGCTGGAGAGGTCTTCCCACGAGCACGCGCGAACAACGGCCGTCAGCCGCTCCACGACGTCACCGCGATCCCTCCTCGGCACGGAGCAGCTCGGCGAGCACCACCGCGTCGTTGTGCTCGCGGTCCCTCGCGGCGTACACGAGCGTCACCGTCCCGGAGCTGGCCCGGTGGCGGAGCTCGTCGAGCTTCTCGGCCTCCGCGGCGAGCTCCTGGAGGTAGCGGCGGCGAAACTCTTCGAACCGCTCCGGGTCGTGCCCGAACCAACGCCGCAGCTCCGTGCTCGGCGCCAGCTCGCGTGCCCACTCGTCGAGGCGGGCCTGCTCCTTCGTCACGCCCCGCGGCCAGATCCGGTCGATGAGGACCCGATAGCCGTCCTCCTCCCCGGCCGGCTCGTAGGCTCGCTTCATGACGACTGCAGGCACCGGACCTCAGACCTCGCTTCCGAAACGACGCTGCTCGCTCCGAGGCGGATGATACCCGGCCGAGCACATCTGTCATGTTTTGCCTCGTGTATAACAGGATGCTCGTGATCGACCCGCGCACGACGTGCCGAGCGTCGAGGCGTAGCGGTCGGGGAGAGCTGCGCGGCCGGCGCGAGTCAGGGGCGCCCGTCCGTGAGGCGGGCGACGCAGAGATCGTCCCGGACGAACGACTCGAGCCCGCCGGCGCGGGTCGTCGCCCCCAGCTCGGCCAGGGCGCCGCGCATCAGGCCGAGGTGGATGCGGCAGACGACCTCCGGGTGGCGGCGGGCCAGCTCGAGGAACGGGCACGGCCGCATCAGGATCCGGCGTCCCCCGGACCGGTCGCGAGCTCGGGTCGGAAGCCGAGCTCGGCGAGCAGCGCCAGCAGCCGCTCCACCGCCTCCGCGTCGGAGAGCTCGACGGCGGGCGGAGGTGAGGCGGCCAGGTGCCGGCCCCACGCATCGCCGATCCCTTCCAGCCGTTCGACCGCCTCGGCGCCGTCGCGCGCGGCCAGCGTGGTCAGGATCTCGGCCAGCAGGCGATACCGGCGGCCGCCATCGTCTCCCGGCTCGCCGACGGCTCGGTAGGCGAGTCGGGGCCGTCCGCGTCCTTGCGGCGGCAGCGTCTCCGCCTCCACCATACGAGCATCCGCGAGCACCCCGAGGTGGACGCGCACGGTGTTCGGATGCAGGCCGACGCGGGCGGCGAGCTCGCGTGCGTCCAGCGGTTCGCCGCCGGCGAGCTGGGCGAGGATGCGAGCGCGGCTCGGGTCGGCGAGCGCCCGGTGGCGCCGCCGGATCTGGTCATCGTCCGCCATCGGCCCGGCAAAGCGCGGCAGAGAACCCGTCCACGTTGACCTGGCGCGGGTCGCGACCGCCGTGCCCGGGGCACGAGCCCCGATACCGCGCCCCATGCCCCGTCGTGTGGCAAGCGGCGAGCCGGTCGGCGAACGGGAACGTCGAGGTTGATCGTCGCCGATCCCCAACGGCCACAGTGCAAGCCGGCCCAGCGAGAGTGCCGGATCAGGTAACCGTGGCCTTGCGCTCGGGCACAGCCGCCCTGCTGCGCGCGTTGGCGTCGAGGCTGGGCACGACCAGGACGGGACACGGAGCGACGTGCAGCAGCCGCTGGGCGACGCTGCCCAGGAAGATGCCCGCGAGCGCGGTGTGACCGCGACTGCCGGTCACGATCACGTCGGCCGCCTCATTCGCGGCCGCCGCCCCGATCACGTGGGCGGGACCGCCCGTCACCGTGCTGGTGACCTGGAGCTCAGCCTTGATCCCATCGTCGTTCAGCTGCTTCACCTGGTCGCGAAGTTGCGCCTGGATCTCGTCCTCCGTCACGTGAACCGGCCCGGCGCCCCGCCCCGCCATGAGCTCGTTCACGTGCACCGCGAGGATGCGGCCGCCCGATTCCTTTGCGAGGTTCGCCGCGAAGTCCACGGCACGATTGGACGGCTCTGACCCGTCAACGGCAAGCACGATCGTCCGGAACATCTGCGCACCTCCTGCACTCGGTGGCTCGTGGCGTCGCATCTCCGAGTTGCCTCGGCCGATGGCCGCGCGCGAGCCCGCGTTGGGTGGTATCGGGACACGTTTGGCCGGGGCACGCCGTTCACACTCTGCGCACCCCGGCGTCCTTCCAACGGGCGGCGCTCGTTGCGCCGGAGGAGGATACGCGCGACGGCTGTCCAACCCGCTGTGCCTTCATCATGGCGCGAACGCGCCCGGACAGTTATGGGCTCGAGGCCCCATCTCGCCCCGCCGCAGCCCGTCATGTCCGGCCGCCGTCGCATCGAAGGACACCCCGTCCCAGCATCGTCATCGCGTCCTCTCGAGTTGCCGCGAACGGGACGACCCCGTTCATGTTGAGCAACTCGAACACGCGCCTTGCCGCCGTCCCACTCTCCCCCACGACGACGGCGAGATGCAGGTGGTCGACGCTGCGGGCACGTTCTAACCGACGCAGGACCCAGCCAACGACCGAGCAATCGATGAACGCCGCCTCTGAGAGGTCGATCACGACCTTCGCGCCCGACGCCCACACCTGATCCATCCGGCGGTCGAGCAGCGGGATCGTTGCGACGTCGTGCTCGCCCAGAAGTGAGAGCAGCCAGCAACGACCCTCCCGTGTCAGACGCGTGCTTCCGAGATCCGGCGCCATCTCCCTCCGCCACCGCCGCGTGTCCTCCGTCGGCGCGATCACGCGGTGGGACCCGTCGATCTCGTCGGCGCGACGTCCGAGGTCGACCCGGGTGACTCGCTCACCGGATTCGCGTGAGGATCGCTCTCGGCCATACCCCCCAGCGTCGGCCGCCTCGAAAGTCTTACCGATCGCCGCCGGGCGCCGGAGCGTGTGTTCTACGGAACGGCCTTGCGGTTGCCGTACCGCTCCAGCAGCGCGGGGTCGATCCGCTTCAGATCGCCGCGTGGTAGTTCGAGGAGGAGCTCCCAGGCGAGTTCGAGCGTTTCCTCGATCGTCCGGCGGGCGCCACCCTGGTTCACGAGCCGCCGTTCGAAGCTGTCGGCGAATGCGAGGTAGCTGCGGTCCTCCTCCGAGAGCGCGGCCTCCCCAACGATCGAGACGAGCCTGCGCAGATCGCGCCCCCGTGCGAGCGCAGCGTAGAGCTGGTCGGCGACCGCGCGGTGGTCCTCGCGTGTCTTCCCGGCGCCGATTCCGGCATTCATGAGCCGGCTCAGCGACGGGAGCACGTCGATCGGCGGCTCGATGCCGCGGCGGTCGAGCTCGCGGGAGAGCACGATCTGGCCTTCGGTGATGTATCCGGTCAGGTCGGGGATCGGATGCGTGATGTCATCGTCGGGCATCGACAGGATCATCAGCTGTGTGAGAGAGCCGCTGCGACCGCGGATGCGTCCGGCCCGCTCGAACAGCGAGGCGAGGTCGGTGTACATGTACCCGGGATATCCGCGGCGGCCGGGGATCTCCTCGCGGGCCGCCGAGAGCTCGCGGAGCGCCTCGCAGTAGCTGGTGACATCTGTGAGCACGACGAGGACATGGCGGCCGTGCTCGAACGCGAGGTGCTCCGCCGCCGTCAGCGCTGCACGCGGCGCCAGCAATCGCTCGACCGCGGGATCGTCGGCGGTATTGAGGAAGAGCACCGTCCGCTCGAGCGCGGCGCTGCCGGCGAACGTGTCGCGGAAGAAGGCCGCTTCCCGCTGCGTAACGCCCATCGCGGCGAAGACGACGACGAACTCGCTTCCGCTCACGTCGCCGGGGACGGTCGACTCCCTCGCGATCTGCGCCGCCAGCTCGGCGGCGGGCAGCCCGAACCCGGAGAAGATGGGCAGCTTCTGGCCGCGGACGAGGGTGTTCAGCCCGTCGATCGCCGAGACTCCGGTCTCGATGAACTCGGACGGATGGTCGCGGGCGACCGGGTTGATCGGCAGCCCGTTGACGTCGTGGTACGCCTCCGGCCGTAGCGGCGGCCCGCCGTCGGCCGGCGCGCCGGAGCCGTCGAGTATGCGGCCGACGAGATCTGCGCCGACGGCAACGCGGGCGACCTCCCCGCGCGCCCTGATGCGCGTGCCCGGGAGGCTGAGTCCGGACGTCCCGTCCAGCACCTGCACGACGGCGCGATCGCCTTCGATGGCGAGGACGCGACCGCGGCGCACCTCGTCGTCCGGGGTGACGACCTCGACGAGCTCGTCGTAGCCGACGCCGACCATCTGCTCCGCGATCAGCAGCGGGCCGGCGACATACGACACGGTCCGGTGCTCGACGGTCACGAGGGTGGTGCGGCCGTCGTCCGTCACAGCCCCTCCGATTCTCGGCGAATCCGCTCGGTGAGGGCGTGCGCGTTGCGCGCCACCTCGTCGTCCGGCCACGTGCGCATTCGAGCCAGCTCGCGGAGAGCCGGAACCGCCCGAGCGGTGTCGGCGGAGACGCCACGGGCGACGGCCTCTGCCATCGCCTCATGCGTCGCGCGCAGGACCTGCAGGAGGGCGTGCTGCTTCGGCAGGGAGGAGTAGGCGTCGATGTCGTCGAACGCCGACTGCTGCAGGAAGTCCTCCCGCAGGAGCCGGCCCGTCTCGAGCACGACGCGTTCCGCGGGTGCGAGCGAGTCGACGCCGAGGAGCTGCACGATCTCGAGCAGCGAGCTCTCCTGCTGTAGCAGCCCCAGCGCCCAGGCCCGCTGCTCATGCCAGTCCGGGGCGACCTCCGCGTCGAACCACCGGTCGAGCTCGTACAGGGTGTAGCTGCGGTTCCAGTCGATCGCCGGGAAGTGGCGGCTCCGAGCGAGATTCGAGTCGAGCCCCCAGAAGGTGCCGGCGAGGCGGAGGCTGTGTTGTGTGATCGGCTCGGAGAAGTCGCCGCCGGCGGGTGAGACTGCGCCGACGATCGAGACCGAGCCGGTCCGTTCGTCCCCGCCAAGGCATGCGACGGCTCCGGCGCGCTCGTAGAACTCGCCCAGACGGGTGGAGAGGTAGGCGGGGTACCCCTCCTCGGCCGGCATCTCTTCGAGCCGGCTGGAGACCTCGCGGAGCGCCTCCCCCCAGCGGCTGGTGCTGTCCGCGAGCAGGGCGACGTCGTGGCCCTGGTCGCGGAAGTACTCGGCCAGCGTGATTCCGGTGTAGATACTCGCCTCGCGGGCTGCGACGGGCATGTTGCTGGTGTTCGCGACGATGATCGTGCGTTCCATGAGCGAGGAGCCGGTGCGCGGGTCGGTGAGCCGGGGGAACTCGGCCAGCATCTCGGTGAGCTCGTTTCCGCGCTCGCCGCAGGCGACGTAGACGATGACGTCCGCGTGCGCCCATTTCGCGAGCGATTGCTCGAGCACGGTCTTGCCGGTGCCGAAGCCGCCCGGGATGGTGGCGGCACCGCCAAGAGCGATCGGGAAGAGCGTGTCGATCGCCCGCTGCCCTGTGACGAGCGGCCGGTCGAGGCCGAGCCGCCTCGCGAGCGGCCGCGGGACGCGCACCGGCCAGCGCGAGAGCATGGTCGCGGGCTCGCCGTCGATGCATGCGATCGGCTCGTCGACGCCCGCCTGACCGCCACGGAGATCGCTGACGGCACCGCCGCGGCCGGGCGGGACGAGGACGCGGTGGCGGAACGCCGCCGTCTCCTGCACGGTGCCGAGGATGTCGCCGGCGGTGACGTGATCACCCGGCTGGACGCAGGGTTCGAAGAGCCAGGCTCGCGTCCGGTCGAGTGCGGGTGCCGTGGCGCCGCGCGGGATCATGGGCGCGCCCAGCGCGTCGTCGGCCGTGGCTGCGAGTGTGGTGAGCGGTCGCTGGGTGCCGTCGAAGATCGTCCCGAGCAGCCCCGGTCCGAGCTCGACCTCCAGCGGCCTGCCCGTGTCGACGACCGGCTCGCCGGCGGCAAGCCCGGCCGTGTCCTCGTAGACCTGGATCACCGCGTCGCCGCGGTCGAGGCGGATCACCTCGCCGGGCAGGCGCTTGTGTCCGACGAGCACGACGTTGTAAAGGCGGGCCGCTGCCAGGTCACGCGCGGTGACCACCGGGCCCGAGACCGCGTGAATGGCGCCGACGTCGGAAGCGACCCTGGACCCGGTCTGCGCGTCGGTCATGACGGGTCCGTGTCGGAGTCGAACGTCATCTGGTAGCCGACTGCCTGCCAGAGCATCCGCAGGAGCTGGGCTCGCCGTTCCGCGTCGACGTCTGCTTCCCGGCCGGCCGGGAGCGCGATGACGAGGGGCGACAGGATCGCATCGATTCGCTGCCGCAGCGGACCGTCGAGCTTCTGAAAGAACGGCTCGTGAACGGCGATGACGTCACCCTCGGCACCGGCTTCCAGCAGGTCGTGCAGCGTGTGCTCGGTCTCGCGGGCCGAGTCGACGGCGTGTGTCGTCACGCCTGCGAGCCGGTATCCGAGCTCCAGCTCAGGGGTGGTGAGCACGATCAGCTGCCCCATCGATCGCCCGATCCCGGGACGAGGAGCTGGTGGCGGAGCAGCTCCGTGGCGATCCCGTGAGCCGCGCCTTCGCCGATCAGCCGCAGGTTGCGCTGCTCGTTCTCCTTGGCGACGGTGTAGGCGATCGGGACGTCGAGGCCGAGCGGGTCGCCGCGCAGGAACAGCGCGAGCGCCCAGCGCACGCGGGCAAGCTCGAGCTCACGCTGGAGCTGCTGCAGGTCGCCCGTGCCGCCATAGCGCTCGAGCGGATGGCGCCAGTCGCCGCGCCGAGCCGCGACGGCAAGCGTCGCCGCGGCGTCCTCGCGGCGGGGTTCGCGCAGCGCCGCCGCGAGCGCCTCCGTTCTGATTGTGCCTCCGGCGAGCACGTGGTCGCCCACGGCTGGGGCCTCCGTCAGCTCGTCGAGCTGGAGCGCCTCCCGCAGGCGGAGCACCGCGAGCGCGTTGGCCGTGTCGCGCTCGCGGGCGGTGAGCTCGCGCAGCGGCTCGGCTTCGGCCTCCTCGGCCAGTGCCTCGTCGAGAGCGAGCGCATGCGCGGCGGTGACGGCATGCTCGAGCGCTGCCAGGTTCTCGGTCCGCTCGAACTCCGACCAGGCGTCGGCGAGCACCCGGGCTGTCGCTGCGTCCGGGAGCCGCCAGCCGACAAGTAGCGCCACCGCTGCCCTGGGTTCGCGTTGCCGCGCGATCTCTTCGCCTGCGGCGCCTCCGAGCTCGCCCAGAGGAATGATGGTCGCAAGTATCCGATCGGCCGACTGTTCGCGTGCGTGCCCGCGCAAGATCGATAGCAGGTTGTGAAGGTCGTACCGGGCGAGGAGCAGGTCGACGAGGTCGCGGGCGCGCCCCTGGTAGAAGGATCGCAATTCCTGGAGGACGCGGGCGAGGTGTCTACGCAGGGCGTTCTGGAGCGCGAGCTCACTGCGCCGGCCGGCCTGCGCCGCCTCGACCTCGGGCTGGTGGCTCGTCTGCGTGAGAACCGCGTACACCTCATCAAGGCTGCCGCCGAGAAGCGCGTCGTACTCGGCCGCGCTGAGCAGCTCCGCCTTGCGCGCGCGCAGCCTGGTGTTGCCGTAGACGAAGTCGGGGCGTGCCCGTAACACCGTCATGGGGTGGTCTCCGAGGCCGTTGCCGGTCGCGCGTGCGGCTCTCGTTCTGCGAGAAGGTCGCCGAAGAGGAGGCGCAGGGCGGGCGTGGCGTTGTGCAGCCGCTCCTCGAGGGTGTTGCGTGCTGTGCGCCCGTCGTCGTCGTCGATCTCGACTCCACCCATGACGCGTAGCGTCGGCGCGACCCGAAGCTCGGCCTCGGGGTGTGAGAGCGCGGCGACGGCGAGCGACCGGTCGCGCGGATCGACCCGCACGACGGTCGCGGACGGAAGCATGGCCAACCCTTCCTCGAGCAGCTCCCGAAGAATTGCGGGGTAGGCGTCAGCGTCGCGGATCGACCGAAGCCGATCGCGAAGGGCGTCCAGCAGGGTGTTGATGCATTCCTCACGCGTCCGGCGCAGTTGGGCTGTCGACGCGAGGCGAGCGGCCGCGAGGCGGCCCTCCACCTCGCGCAGGAGCTCCTCTTCGCCGGCGAGGCGCACGCGCTCGCCGATCGCATGCGCCTCGCCCTGTGCGACCTCGACGATCCGTGTCGCCTCGGCGCGTGCGTCTGCCTGCAACCGGTCCATCTCGGCCGCGGCCTCGGCCTCGAGCGCGCCCAGCAGTTCGGTCAGTGCCATTACTTGAGCAGGACGATGACCATCGCCGCGACGGCGAAGCCGAGGATGACGAGCGTCTCGGGAATCGCGACCATCAGGATCGCCCGGCCGGTCAGCTCCGGCTTCTCGGCGATCGCCGCCATACCCGCAGCACCGATCCGTGCCTGCGCAAACCCGGTACCGATCGCGGCAAGACCGACCGCGAGCCCTGCGCCCAGTGCAATCAATCCAGTTTCCATGTGTCTGTCCTCCGTGTCTCGGTCGGTTGGTTGGTGAGACTCACGCGTCTGCGCGTTGCCCGAAAGGCCGGAACGGCTCGCCGCCGCCTTCGTAGAACTTGCTGAAGAACTCGACGTAGTGCAGGCGCAGCGCCTGGATCATCGGGCTGAAGGCGGCGAGGGCGAGGTTGAGCGCGTGAAAGAGCGCTGCAACGAGGACACCCATCCAGAGCGGTCCGAGCGTGGCGAGCTGGTTGGCCACGAGCGCCAGGTAGGCCGACGCCAGGCCCACGGCGCCGATCCTCAGATACGAGAGCACATTGCCGAGCGTGCCGACGAATTCGAGCGGCCCCATCATCAGTCCGAACACGCCCCCGGGAACGACGAGCAGCACGAGGCCGACGACCACGCCGGCCGCAGCGGGCGGCAGGGCTCCGCCGGGCAGCCGGTCTGCGGCGACGCCGGCGACGACGAAGACGCTGCCGAGCGCGAGCAACGAGCCGCCGCGCTCGAGCAACTCGCCCGTCCGGCGCCCGCGCAGCGACTGCCACAGACCCAGCAGCAGGCCGAGCACGACGTGCGCGGCACCCAGGGCGAGCGAGAACAGCAGCAGCGGCTCGACGGCGTCCGCGCCGCCCCGATAGAACCAGAGCGCGGGTAGCCCAAGCTTGCGACCGATGTCTCCGAGCGCTTCTCCGAACAGGAAGCCGAAGATGATCGCCCAGACCGCGCCGGCGACGAAGACGCGACTCAGATCGCTGACGGCGGCGGAGCGGCCGGCGAAGCAGCGGCGCACGATCAGCGAGATGCCGAGCAGGAGGACGCCGTAGACGACATCGCCGATCATGACGCCGACCATCAGGGGCAAGAAGAGCGCCATCAGCATCGTCGGGTCGAGCGTGCCGGTGCGTGGCAGATCGAGTAGCCGGATCAGGAACTCGAACGGCCGGGCGAGTGGTCGGTTCTGCATCAGCACGGGCGCCGTGTTCGCCGACGCGAGCTCCTGGAGCGCGAGCTCGCCTGCGGCGACGCGCTCGAGCTCGCCGCGCAGCAGCGGCAGCTGGGCGCGGGGCGTCCAGCCGACCGCGACGAATGTCCGTGCGGTTCCCGCCAGCCGGGCGACAGCCTCCACCTGGTCGAGCTCTGCGATGATATCGGCCCGCGCGACGCGCCATCCGGCGGCACGCGCTGCGAGGAGTTCCTGCAGCCGCCGGCTCGTATCGGCGACCTCGTCCGGCAACTCTCGCAGGCGACGTTGCATCGCCGCCACTGCGCCCCGGAATGACTCTCGCTCGTAGCGCTCGGGCAGCGGCAAGTGCCTGATCTGCTCCCGGCCGAGGAGCTCTCGGACGGCATCCCCGTCCCGGTGCGACACGACGATCACGCAGCCGACGACGTTACCGTCGATCCGTTGAGCGACGAGCTCGAAGCGACGGTCGAGCAGCTTGCGCAGGACATCGCGCAACGTGTGGAGCACACGGTCGTCGGCGGTATTCAGGACGAGCGCGATCGTGTCGAGCTCGAGCGCCCGCAGCTGCGCTTCGTCAAGCTTGGAGAGTTCGGGGATGAGCGGCAGCAGCCCGCGCAGCGGCTCGAGGTAGCGCGGCAGGACGGCGAGCTCGGTGCGGAGCTCGGCGAGCCGGTCGCTCAGCATCTCGACCCGTGGCGCCAGCTCGGAAAGCTCGCGTTCGAGGTCGGCGACTCCGATGCTCGCGCCGTGGCCATCGTCCGCGGTCGAGCCGCCGCTGAGCGCGAGCAGGCCGTCGAGGCGGGCGAGAAGCAGACGGAGCTCGTCGACGCGTGCTGCACGCGCGCCGCTTCCCGGAAGGGGTGCGAGATCGACGGCCGCGACCTCGCTGGCGGATTCCAGCTGGAGCAGCCGCAGCCCGTACAGGCGCCGCAGGACTCGCTCGACCTGCGACTTGCGCCCGACGATCTGAACCCTCGTCATTTCGACGAGCACGACCTGACCTCCTTCGCTGCCATCGGGAGGACCAGGGCGACCGCACGCTCGATCGCCTCGTCCTCGACCGTCTCGACCCGGGCCCGCAGAGCGGCGGCGGCCTCCTCGCCGTTGCGGTGAATCCGCTCGGCGTCCGTGCTCGCGTTTTCGAGAAGCAGGTCCCGGCGCTCGGCCGCACGCATCTCGGCGTCATCGCGCGCCGCCGCGAGGATGCGCTGCGCCTCCGTCCGCGCCGCCTCGAGCTCGGCGCCGGCTTCGGCGTCGGCCTCCCCCCTCTCCTGCAGCGCTCCCTCGAGCGCCCGGATCGCACCAAGCACATCGTCCGCGCTGTTGTCGCCGACGGAGCCGGTCATGCCGACATCCCCGAGGCGGCGTCTCGCTTGCGCGCCGCCGCCCGCGCCCGCCTTAGCCGGATGCGATCCTCGAGCTCGCGTTCGTCGAGCACCGCCTGGATCGCGTCGCGCTCGCGCTCGAGCCGCGGGACGACGACGTGCTCGAGCGCATTCACCCGCCGGGTTGTCCGGGTGATCTCATCCGCCAGCCGGCGCAAGCTGAGCTCGGTCGCGGCGACGTCGAGCAGGAGGTCGAGCTGGCGCTCGAAGGAACCCGCCGCGGCATCGATGAGCGCGGACGACGCGCCGAGGCTGTAGCCCCGAGCCGTCCGCGCGCGGACGGCCGGGTCGTGCCCGAGCTCCACGACCTTCACGCCCGCGACGCTCCGGCTGGACAGGTGGGTTTCGACCTCGCCGGCCGCCGCGAGCCCCGCCGAGGCGACCGCCGCGCCGCCATCGAACGACACCGCCTCGCCGAGCAGCCGCTCGCCCGCAGCAGCGTGGCGCCCGAGGGCTTCGACGGCCGCGAGCACCGACGTGCTCAGCCTGCTGAACTCACGCAGCAGCGCGGCCCGTTTGTCCTTGAGCAAATCTCGTCCTTGCACGGCCAGCGCGATCCGCCCCCGCCGCGCGAGGAGTTCGCTCCGCGTCGTGCTCAGCTGCTCCACCACGCACCGTCCGTTTCGACCCGTGTCATGCTGGAGGTTGGCGGCGATCGCCGGCGGTGGCCATAGGGGGCGGAGCCCACGTTGACCGCGAAGACCCCCCAGTCCATGCCGCAGCCCCAAGGCGCTTGCGCCGTACACGCCGCGCTCGAGCACGAGCACGTCGAGCGCCGGATGACGTCGGCGCGCGACGAGTGGGCGGCCTGCGCGCCCGAGGTTTCGTGGGCCTCGTGCTGACCAAGGGTTCCCTGTCCGGTGGGGGAGAACCGGGCACACGGAACGCGACGAGCGGCAGGTTCTCAGACGGCGTCCTGAGGTCCCACGGCTCCATGATCGAGTCCTTTCTGTGAGCGCGTCATGCAAGGGATCAGTGGCGGCCGTCGGGATCATGCGAGCGGGAGCGAGTGCGCTTCGCTCCCGAATGAAGTCGCCGGCCCAATCGGCCGTCAAAGCTAGTGCGTCGTTTTCGCTCCGGGTCTTACAAAGGCTGCACTGGGCCGTCTTGGGTGTTCAGCCTCCTCCTCGGCAGGCCGCGACGGGACGAAGCCGGTCCGTCCACCCTTCGAGCCCGAGGGTCGAGCGGCGGCGGAACTCGTCATACCCGGGGGGGTCGCATCCGAACCACGTCCGCAGCCCGGAGCCTGGCGCGAGTTCGTACCTCACTCGCCGAGGTGCGCGTCCCGCGAGACGCCGCGCGGCGCGGATTCGGGGACGCCACCTCGGTCCGGCCGCGGACGCAGCTTGACGAGTCCCTCGCGACGCACGTGCGCAGAGACGTAGCGCAACCCCTCGGCTCCGGCCGTGATGCCCCGCCTCGCACCTCGTGGGATCAGAACGAGCTGAGGTGCGCGAAGCGCGGATGGACGCCCATCGATCACCAGGGTCCCACCGCCACCGACGACGACCAGCAGGACGTCCCTCTCATGGTTCGTGTGTTCGCCAACTTGGCCGCCGGGCGGCCAGGCCAGCAGGTTGGCGTTGAGATCGGCGCTGGCCATCGACCACAACGTTCCGTAGCCCGGCCGATCCAGCGAGGTGGTTTGCGCTCCGGTCGCCGCGGACGTTCGCTCCGCGAAATTCAGTGACGCAAGCTCCGACTCGGGCACCACCCGTTCCGCCAGGGGGAAGAGGTCGCGCTCCTCGAGCCGGATATGCCGATCCAGTCGGTCCCCGAGCGCCCGCAGCAGTTCGGCACCCGGGGAACTCCGCGTGCGTCGCAGTCGAACGGCTGCGGTCCGCAGGTGCGTGTGATCCAGGGTGGCCCGCTCCACGAGCTCCGGCGACTCATCAAGCGATGCCATCACCAGCGGGAACAGCAGGTCCTCCTCCTCCCGGAAGTGATCACCCCCCTCTCCTTCGATGAAGCGCACGAAGTCCTCCGCCGCGCGGCGGCGCTCGTCTTCCGAGACGGCTCGGCGCAGCCTGCGCGCCACCACGAGACCGTGATGGTGATCGTGCGACAGCGGAACCAGAGAGGGATGGCGGGGCACCGTCGCATGGTCGCACAGGCGCTCCCGCGCTCGACACGGCGGCACCCCTGCGACCGGGTGGAACCGGCAGGCCGGCGCAGAACGCCCCGGCACGGGCGAACGGCTCGTCCACGGCGGTCGAGGGCCGTCGGCGGTGGTGCGGGGCTCCATGCCGGCTCGAGACCCGCTCGCCGAACTTCAAGCTCGGCCCGCCGACGGGTGCGCTCCCCGGCATGGGTGGACGGCCGCCTGCAGATGCGGCCCCCGGCCGATGGCGCCGAGCCGCCCGCTGGACGATCCTGTGGGTACAGTGGGCGGACAGCACCGACACCCGGGATCCCAGGCCGAGCCGCCGGCTGCTGCAAGAGGGCCGGGGCGCACGGCGGCAGTGTGCGCCCCGGCCTGGAACCCGCACCAGAGGAGGTGACCCATGTTCGATCTGAGCCAGTTCTTCCGCCATTGGGACGCCACCGACGATTGGCTGGCCCGCTACCTTGTGACCGAGGTGCAGCGCGGACGGCGAATCGCGGATGTGCTCCAGGACCGGGCCGTCCTGCGTCACTCCGATGCGTCGACCAGAGCACGGGTGCTCGACCGCTCCGACGTCATCGAGGCGCTGGCCGAGAACGCCGTCGCCCGGATCCGTGAGGAGATCGCCCGCGGCGACGAGGTGGTCGGCCGCCGCCCTCACTGATCGGCGGCGGCCGGCCGACGGGACAGCGGCGCAGGCCACCGGTTGCCTTCAGGTCGCAGCCGGCGGCTCGTTTCGCTCGGTCGGCCCGGGTTCAGCCTGCGGTCGCGACCTCCGCGTCCGGCGCTCGGGGAAGAAAGCGAGCGCGGAGCTGACCAGCCGCGCTCGCGGCGGCGCGGATGGCCATCACCGACCTGATGCTCGTCGTCGGTGTTCCTGCCGACGAGGCGCGGGCGCTCGGCCGCCGACGGCAGCGCGAACGGCGGGCGGGTTGACCCTGAATGGGGACTGCCGCGGCGTTGAATGGAGGCTCGCACCAATTGTGCGGCTCGCCCGCGACGTCGAAGCTTCGACGTATGCATGACACGGCAACGCCTCGGCTGGGCGGAGGTCGGGAGGTCCTGCGCCCGACGCTCCCGTACCTGGCTCCTGTTCCGGCGGCCGCGATTGCGGTCATGTTCGGACTCTCGCCGCGGGTCCTCGCTGCGGTCGCCGTGTCGGCGACGTTGTGCGCGCTTGTTCGGGCGACGATCGAGTCGATCCGGATCGAGCTTCTGCGCGACCGCGCGGACGCGTGGATCGTCGCCCACGCCGCCGGACAACCGACCGACGAGGTCGTGCTGAGACGTATGCGGGAGCTGACCGATCCGCGCACCCGCACGAGCCTCGCAACCTCCATTCGCCTCGTCGCCGACGCGTTCGACGTCGCCGGCTGGAACCGG
The DNA here is from genome assembly GCA_025928435.1 of Thermoleophilia bacterium. The sequence continues at coordinate 11,862 of JAICJM010000002.1, read as the reverse complement.
CTGCACCCGAATCGTCGCCGGATCCGCGCGCACCGACGCGAGCTGCGCCGCCTCGCCCACGAGCTGGGCGACGTCTCCCGTCCGGTGAACCCACGGGGCGTCGCACTCGCCCGCCGGCTCCTCACGGCCGCAGGCGGCCCGCTGCACGATCCTCACAGGGAGGATGAGCTGTCCATCGCGGTCCGAGATACGATCGCGGCACTCGACGAGGCCGGGGACGATGATCTTTGAACGACTCGTGTGCGGCGTGGATGGCTCGCCGGCGGGCTTCGAGGCGCTTCGCCAGGCGACGCAGCTACGCTCCGACGCCGCCAGGATTCTGGCGGTGACGGTCTGCGAGACCCATCTCAGCGCGCGTACCGGTGCCGCGGCGGGCCGCCTGACCGCCGAGCTTCGGGAGCGCGCGAGCGTGACCCGGGACGAGGCCTGGCAGCAGATCCGCGACGTTCCACTCGCCGAGGCCCAGGTCGTCGAGGGCCGGCCCGTGCCGTCGCTCCTTGCGGCGCTCGATCGTGAGTCGGCGACGCTGCTTGCCGTCGGGACACACGGAACCGGGCACATCGCAGGAATGCTCCTTGGGAGCGTCGCGACCTCGATGCTGCACCAGGCACCCTGCTCGGTGCTGGTGGCGCGCGGTTCGGGCGAGACGGCCTGGTCGCCCGACTCGATCGTGGTCGGGATGGACGGATCGCGGGAGGCGCTGGTATCGGCGGTGATCGCCGCCGAGCTTGGGGATCGGTTCGGCGCAACGGTGCGCACGATCGCGGCCCGGGGCGGACCGCGGGTCGACCAACCGATGCTGCGAGAGATCGACGGGCTCCACTGGGTTCCCGGCCATCCTGTCGGCGCGTTGGTGGACGCGTCCAGGGACGCCGACCTCGTCATCGTCGGCAGTCGCGGGCTCAGGGCGCTGGAGGCCCTCGGAAGCGTCAGCGAGCGAGTCGCTCACCAGGCCCACTGCTCGGTTCTCGTGGTACGCCCGGGGAAGGCCGAGGAAGCGTGAGCTCGTCGCCGACCGTCGTCTGCGGGGTCGATCACTCTCCCGGCGCACGCACCGCGGCGGCGATCGCGGCGGGTCTGTCGGAGCGGCTCGGGGCTCGCCTGGTTCTCGTGCACGGCGTGCCGCTCCCACGCCCGTCGCGCGAGCTCGGCGTGGCCGCGCCGGCGAACTTCGTCACGGTCGACCAGATGCACCAGGCGGGCGTCACCCTGCTCGAAGAGATCGGCAAGGGCCTCGAGGGCGGCCCCGAGATCGGACGCGAGGTGCGGATCGGAGACGCCTCCGAGGTCATTCGAGCGGCTGCCGAGGATGCCAAGGCCGAGCTCGTCGTTGTTGGCTCACGCGGGTTGGGATCGATTGGCTCACTCCTTCTCGGCAGCGTGTCGCGGTCCGTCGCCGCTCGAGGGCCGTGCCCCACGGTGATCGTGCCTCCCTCCGCATCACCCGTCGGAGACGGCCCGTTGATCTGTGCTGTCGACGACAGCCATGGTGCACGCGCCGCGCTTTCGAAAGCAGCGGACGTTGCCGGGCGCCTCGGGAGCGAACTCCTCGTCGTCACCGTCAAAGCGGTCGATGATCCCTCCTCGGCCGCCGCAGAGCGCCCCGTCGACGACACGGGTCTCGGTACGAGAACGGAGTGGATCTTCATGCGCGGCGAACCCGCCGGCGCGATTGTCGACGCGGCCGCCGCCCGCCATGCGGACATGATCGTCATCGGATCCCGCGGGCGCGGAGCTGTGGCAGCGTCGATGCTCGGCAGCGTCTCCTTATCCGTCGCAGGCCGGTCCGCGTGTCCTGTGATGGTGGTCCGGGCCGCGGGGTAGCCGGCGCCTTCGCCCCGAGTGCGCCGCCGGGTACTATCAACCTCCATGGCATCGGACACTGGCGTGACAGAACCTGTGGTCATCGCCACAGACGGCTCCGCGTCTGCCGACCGGGCGGTGGCCGTCGGCGCGAGAATGGCACGCACGCTCGGAACGGGAGCCGTCCTCGTCTACGTGCGGCCTTCGATCGGCCCACTGGGAGAGCCGTACTACCAGGAGAAGCTGACCGAGCAGATGACGTACGCACGAGCCGCCGTGGACCGCGCAGCGACGCTTGTCCGCGGCGAAGGTCCCGACGCGGACTGTGAGATCCTCGAGGGCAGTCCGGCGGATCGGGTCGTCGAGCTTGCTCGGACCCGCGACGCGCCCATGATCGTTGTCGGATCACGGGGCCTCGGTGCGGTTACGGGTGCGCTGCTCGGCTCGGTCTCGAGCGCGATCATCCATCGGGCGGATCGCCCCGTGCTCGTCGTCCCGAACGTGACCGGCGAGAAGAACACGGTCACCTAGCGGAATCCTCCGACACCTGCCCCCAGGGCGCCGCCGAACTGACGCTGCCGACGCGCCTGACCGGCACCGAGGAGTGACCGTCCTCACCGCGGGGGCATCTGCAGGTTGTACTGCGCATCGTCCCAATCCGCGGCATCGAGCCGAGGAAGCGACCGCGGCCCCCGGCCCAGCGCGATGCGGGCATCGAGAAATGCGGCCAGCGGCTTGGCGGCTCGGTTCAGCCGCACGATCTCCGACGCAAGCTCCTCCACGTCCAGCCGCCACCACTCATCAGGCACGCTCCAGGGCCATGCCGGCGGAAGGGCACGCATGGCCACAGTGAACCACACGCATCGGGCCGAGACCCCAATCGCGAGCGCCGTGGTGCGCGTGGGCCGCACGGACCGGGCAAGCCGATCCTCGTCGGCGTCGGATCGGCGAGCGGGCTCGTTCCGCGCGAGCGTCGTCGCGTCCGTCATCGACATCCTTGCCGGGCTCGGCCTCCGCACGCCAGGTGACCGCGGGCCGTATCTGCGTCCGACCCTCTACCCCATCGCCGCGCCGCATGCGGTCCTCCCCGCCGCCGAATGGAGCGCCACGCCGATGGCGGCGGCCACCCGCCGCGAGGAGGATGGTGATTGGAAAGACGACACTGGAGGGTTCGATGAGCATCGTGATTCAGCCGCGTCGGCCGCCCACCATGCGCCTTGGCATGCAGCGACGTGCGGCCGTGCCACCGAAGGCCGAGGGACCGGCGCTGCGACCGGTCGTCGCCGCCGTCGACGGATCGGCGGCCGGCAGGGCGGCAACCGCCGAAGCGATCGCGTCGGCGCGGGCGCTGGGGGCGCCGGTCGTGCTCGTTCACGTGCGTCGCGGCCCCTCGACCGTGTGGGGCAGGCCGTTCTACGAGCGCCGCCTGGCGGGGTCGTTGTGCAAGGCCCGCGAGGTGCTCGAAGCGGCGGCGGCGGAGGCCGAGGCGGCCGGCGTCGAAACGCAGACCGAGATCCTCGAGGGCCGGCCGGCGCGGCGGATCGCCGAGTTCGCCCGCGCCCGCGACGCCCGGTTGGTCATCCTCGGGCCGCGGCACCGGCGGGCGGGTGCGAGTGTCTTCCGCCGGGTGGCCGCCGCCGGCCTCCGGGTCGTGCGCGCGGGTTCTCGATAGTCGCTGCCCGAGGCGGCGTGACAAGTGGCGGACGACGCTCGCCCGCAACGACCGACCCGGCCGGGTGAGGCTCGAGCACCGCACGCCCCGGGGGGTGCACGACCTGGCCGCATTCGTGGTCGAGCAGGCGGAGGCCGGGCCGGTTCCTCGTGCTCGCCCGCGACGGCGCGCCGAGCCCAACCTCGTCTACGCCGGCTCTCCGCGACGCCGGCTGCGCGATCCGTGGGCATCGTCGGGGCGCTCGGCCTGCTCCGGTCCAGGCGGCCCCGCCGCGGCACCCGGCCGGGCGAACATGCCACTGCCCCGGCGCTCGGCTCGCGCGGTCGGTCTTCCCCGTTGCACACGAGGCGTCACGGGGGCCTCGGGGGCGCCGCCTTCCCACTCCCAGCGCAGGATCGGGTCGTCCGCCATGTCGCGTCTGCTCCCCTCGACTGATGGGACCGTAAACCTTCCGGAATCGTACGCCCGCAAGCCGGCGCACGCATGTGATGGGCGGACGGACGGCCGTAGATGCGGCCCGCAGCCCATGGCACCGGCCGGCTCCACGGGCGATCCTCCAGATACAGCGGGCGGACACCAGTCCCACCAATCCCAAGAGCCCAGGCCGGAGCCGCCCGTTGCAGCAGGAGGAGCCGGGGCGCGCGGCGGAAGCGCGCCCCGGCCGCGGAAGCCCCACGGCCTCCCGGTTTTCTGTCCGAGGTCTTCTTCCTCGTGAGCGATCGGCGGCGTGCTGCAGCTCGGCGCGAACAGCCGCCGCGAGTACGGCAACCCGCCGCCCGCACCGTTTCGCCCCCGCGGCCGGCGGGCACCAACGGCGAGGAGAGGGAGGAATCGTGGAATCGAGCTTCCGGCTGGGCCGGATCGCGGGTGTGGAGGTCGGGGTCAACTGGAGCTGGCTCGTCGTCTTCGCGCTGATCACGTGGTCGCTCGCGGCTGGCGTGTTTCCCGATCAGGACCCGGGCCGATCCCAGGCCACCTACGTCGTCATGGCGGTCATCGCCGCTGGGCTCTTCTTCGCCTCCCTCCTCGGCCACGAGCTCGGCCACGCCGTCACCGCCCGCCGCGAGGGGATGGAGCTCGACGGCATCACGCTGTGGCTGTTCGGCGGCATCGCGCGGTTCAAGGGCCAGTTCCCGAGCGCCGGAGCGGAGCTTCGGATCGCGCTCGCGGGACCGCTCGTCTCGCTCGCCATCGGCGTCGTGTGCTCGCTGCTCGCCTGGGCGATCGCGCTGCCGGGCGGGGTGGACGGCGTGCTCGCGTGGGTCGGCTACGTCAACCTGATGCTGCTCGTCTTCAACCTCCTGCCGGCGCTGCCGCTCGACGGCGGCCGCGTGCTGCGCGCACTGCTCTGGGGTGCGAAGGCGGACTTCGCCTGGGCCACCAACGTGGCCGCGTCGATCGGGCGCGGATTCGGCTACCTGCTGATCGGCGGCGGAATAGCCCTCTTCGCGTTCCAGGGCGCGTTCGGCGGCGCCTGGCTGGCATTCATCGGCTGGTTCCTGCTCGGCGCGGCGACGGCCGAGCAGCGCTACGTGGCCGCCCGCCAGGCCCTCGCCGGGCTCCGCGTCCGCGACCTTATGACCCCCGACCCGATCACCGTTCCGTCCGACCACAGTTTGGGCGGGTTCATCGACGACGTGGCGTGGCAGCGCCGCCACACAACCTATCCGGTCATGGACGACGGCCGCGTTGTCGGCCTTCTGGCCTTCCGGTGCGTCTCCTCCGTGCCGCGCGACCAGTGGGACGCCCGCAGCGTACGCAGCTGCATGATCCCCGCCGAGGAGGTGCCGACGCTGCATCCAGAGGCGGCCGCCATCGACGCGCTGGTCGAGCTCTCGGAGTCGACCGCCAACCGTGGCGTCGTCGTCGACGAGGAGCGGCTGGTCGGGATCCTCTCGGCGGCCGACCTGGGACGGGCGCTCGAGGCGGGCCCGCGCCGCCGGCGTATGGCGCCGGGGCCTGAGCCCACGGCGGTCGGCACGGGCCGCCCGGCCTGACGATGTTCGAGTCGCTCGTCGACCTTGCCTCGGGGTCGGGCTGGACCTACGTGCTGGTGTTCGGGCTGGCCACGCTCGACGTGCTGGCTCCGATCCTGCCGTCCGAGTCCCTGGTGGTGGCGGCGGCCGCGCTGGCGGCGTCGGGCCGGCTGAACGTCGTCGTCGTGGCACTCGCGGCGGCTGCGGGCGCCCTGCTCGGCGACAACATCGCCTTCATATGCGGCCGCCTGCTGGACACACGCGTGCGCCGGTGGCTCGATGCAACGCCGCGCCGGCGTGAGCGGTTGGGATGGGCCGAGCACCAGCTCGACCGGCGCGGCGGGACGATCATCATCGGATCGCGGTTCGTCCCCGGTGGCCGCACGGCGACGATGATCGCCGCCGGCCTCCTTGAGATGCCCTGGCGGCGGTTCGTGGTGTTCGACCTCGCCGCGGCCGTCATCTGGGCCCTCTACGGGACGGCGATCGGGTACTTCGGCGGCACCGCGTTCGAGGACGAGCCCATCGTCGGCGTCGGAGTCGCGCTCGCGCTCGCGCTTGTCGCCGGCGCTGCGATCGAGGTGGGCCGACGGTTGGTCGGACGGCTGCGATCCGCGAGCGGAGATGCCTGACCTCCCCCACCCCGGATGGTGGTCAGACGTGCGCCGGATCGGCGACCGGCGTCGCGATCAGCATCGATACCGGCAAGCCGGCCGCAATCACGACCAGCGCCCGCATCGTCGTCTCACCTCCTCTGCGTCGCGTGCCGCACCGGTGGACGCGAGGATCCGTGATGCTTGACGTCTCGGCGGCCGGCTGGGCGGTCACCCTGGCCGTGATCGGCGGCCTGTTCGCGGTCGACATTGGCCTCTCCGCCCGCCGGCCACATGCGGTCGGGTTCCGCGAGGCGGTCGCCTGGTCGGTCTTCTACATCTCGGTCGCCGTCGTCTTCGGCGTGGTGTTCGGAATCGTGGCGGGGTGGGACTTCGGGGCGCAGTATTTCGCCGGGTACGTCGTCGAGAAGAGCCTCTCGGTCGACAACCTGTTCGTGTTCGTGATCATCATGGGCACGTTCGCCGTCCCCGTCGAGCACCAGCAGCGGGTGCTCACAATGGGCATCGCCGCCGCACTCGTCCTGCGGGCGGCCTTCATCGCGATCGGCGCGGCGCTCCTGGACGCCTTCTCCGTGATGCTGCTCCTGTTCGGCATCCTGCTCATCGCGACCGGAATCCAGCTCTTCCGCCACCGCGACAAAGACCCGTCGGTGGACGACAACCCCCTCGTCGTCGCGGCTCGCCGCACCCTGCCCTTCACCGACCGCTACGAGGGCGGCCGGCTCGTCACCCGCGAGTCCGGGCGGCGGGTGCTGACGCCGCTCGTGCTCGTGCTGATCGCCATCGGCGGCACGGACGTCCTCTTTGCGCTCGACTCGATCCCGGCGGTCTTCGGCGTCACCCGCGAGGCCTACATCGTGTTCGCCGCCAATGCCTTTGCCCTTCTCGGTCTGCGGGCGCTCTTCTTCCTCGTCTCGGGGCTGCTCGACCGGCTCGTCTACCTCTCGACGGGACTGGCCGCGGTGCTCGTCTTCATCGGGATCAAGCTCGTGCTGCACTTCGCCCACGAGCACCGGCCGGGTGTCCCGGAGATCTCGACCGGGCTCTCGCTCGCGGTAATCGCCGCGGTACTGGGGATCGCCACGGTTGCCAGCCTCGCAGCGGCGCGGCGCGACCCCACCATACGGGCGCGGGCGGGGTCGCTGCGCGGCCACGGCAGCCGCGAGCCGCCTCGGGACGAATAGGCAATCTGCAAGATCGACGCTGGTGCCGAGGAGCACGCGGCGACGGCCCGCTGTTCGAGCATCTCCGGGCGGAGCTCGCGTGCGATCCGCCGCACTTCTTCGAGCGCCGCGCCCACCGCCTGCTTCGTCTCCGGGATATCTGCCTCCCGATCCGCGCCCACGTGTGCACGCGAGTCGAGCTGCAAGAGCACACCCGTGAGCACCTGGCCTACCTCGTCATGCAAGCCGCGGGCGATCCGCAGTCGCTCGGCTTCCTGGGCCTCCGCGGGCCGGTCTCGCGGCGCTCGGACTCGAGCCGCTCCAGCATCTGGTTGACGGCTCGCACGAGCGCCCTCGCCTCGACGCCGCCGTCCTCGGGCAGCCGCTGGCCTGGGCGCAGGAGGTCGACGGTGCGCATGCGCTCGACCAGCCGGTGGATGGGTCGAGGGGTGTGGCGCAGGAGCAGCAGGTTTGGCGGCGAGCATCGCGAGCAGGCCGACGGCCAGGTCGAGCAATTGACGAACGGAATAGGCGCGTGGATCGTCACCGGCGTCAGCGCGAGCAGCACGGTGGCGACCACGAGCAGGGTCGCGTAAAAGACCCGTCAGAGGAGCGGGAGCCGTGAGAAAGCATTGGCCGTCACGTGCCCAAGTTCTCGCGGCCGCCGACCCCGACGGCCAGACTCAGCCGGTGGCCGCTGCGCGCGCGGGTGGACGGCGGTGCCACCAGGACCGGGACGTGAGTGGCTGCCTCCAGCTCCGTCGCAAGCCCGGATCGGAGCAGGCGTCGGCCGAACCCCGCGGCGCGTGATCCGAGCACGATCAGATCGGCGCCCTCCTCATCAGCCACCTCGGCCAAAGCCTGGGCCGGGTTTCCCTGTATGACCCGCACCTGGTCGGACTCGGCCGCGCCGTCGCGGCCCTGCTCCCCCCACTGGAGACGTGCACGAGCACGAGCCGAAGGCGGAGCCGCACGGCCAGGGCGGTCGCCAGCTCCGACGCATCACGTGCCGCACTGGTCCCGGTGACACCACAGACGATGGTCCCGCTCATCACACCTCCTCCGATCGTGGGATGACACCCTCCAGTCTTGCGGCACCGGGCCGTCCAGGCGATGGGGCGCCGCCCCCAATTGGGGCGGCGACCGCCCGCAGATCCGCCCAAGGCCGGATGGCGTCCGGCACGGCACTCGACGACGCTCAGGATGACGCCGAACGGAGGACATCATGAGTACCGGAACACTCGTGTGCGCGGTCAACGCGACTACCGGAGCTACGGAGGCGCTTCGCACCGCTTCTCGCCTGTCTGGGCGCCTGGGCATGCGACTCGTCGCTGTGCATGTCCTCGAGGACGTGCCACTCTCACCGGCCGCCCGGCGCGAGTCCCGGGCCGGTGGGATGCGCCTGGTCGATCGAATGCTGGCCGAACAGGGCGTTTGGGGCGCCGACCGCAGGGTCGCGATCGGCGACCCCGCGGAGCAGATCGGCCGGATCGCCGGCGAGGAACGGGCCGAACTGATCCTCATCGGCTCGAAGCCCAATGGCCGCAGGCCGCGGCCGCCGCTTCGCAGCCGGCTCGCGACGGAACTCCCGCAGACGACGCCTATCCCGGTCGTGGTGGTGCCGCCCCAACTCGCTTGGAGGGTGCCCGCCGTGGCCCACCGAGCCGTCGAGCCGTCAGCCGTCTAGTCTGTCTGGCCCGCAGCGACGGCGAGCAGCAGCCTGTTACCCGACGGGTCCATCAGTATCGGCCCTGCCCCCGTCTCCTCTGCGCCCGCCCCGACGGCCGCCACGCGTCCGAGCAGGCGCTCCAGCTCGTCGGCGCTCGGCAGGACGATGGTCGCATGGCGCAGGGCCGCGGACCCCTCGGGCGGCGCCGGGGCGCCTTGACTCTCCCAGGTGTTGGCTCCGATGTGATGGTGGTAGCCGCCGGCGCTGAGAAAGGCCGCCTGGCGGCCGAGCTGAGCCATCAGGCCGAAGCCGAGGACGTCGCGATAGAAGCCGATGGTGTTCGCGATGTCCGCCACCTTGAGATGCACATGGCCCATAAGGGTTCCCGCCGGGAGCCCCTCGAACGGCTCCGACCCCGGGTCGGCCAGCTCGCCGAAGAGTGCGTCGACGTCGAGCGGTAGGGTTGTCATGCGGGCGGCGACGAGCCCTTCCCAGTTCTCGCGCGGTCGGTCCTGATAGATCTCGATCCCATGCCCGTCCGGGTCGGTGAGGTAGATCGCCTCGCTCACGAAATGGTCGGAAAGGCCGGTGAGCGGCACCCGGTCACGAGCGGCGTGTGCGAGCCAGCGAGCGAGATCGACCCGCTCCGGAACCAAGAGCGCGAAGTGGTACAGGCCGGTGTAGCCTGCCGCCGGGCGCGAACCCCGAAGTTCGACGAGCTCCAGCAGCGGGCGAGCGACGACACCGAGCTTGGCGCGGCCCTCCGCTCGCTCGAGCGTCTCCAGCCCGACCGCCGTCTCGTAGTACCCGACGGAGCGGTCGAGATCCGACACCGTCAGGTGGACGGCGCCGAGCGTCGTGACAGGTGAGATCTCCGACTCAGGCCCCGCGGCGCGCGCCTCGAGCTCCTCGGGGTCGCGGGGAGCCGTCTTCGGGTCCGGGTTCAGCTCGTCACTAAACACGGTCTATCGCAGGCTCGGCGTGCTCGCCGAGATACTCGACCCAGGCGCTCCTGACACATGGGTAGTGCTTCGACGCTTCCACGAGGTCCATGAAGTTCACGATCGTCGTCTCGAAGCGGCCTCGCAGCTGCTCATCGGCGATGTGGCCGTCGTGATCGAAGGCGAGATGCGCCTGCGCGAGCGAAAACATGTCGGGATACACACGCGCCCCCAGATGTTCCAGTGGGACGCGAAGCGCCCAGGCACCGCGATTGCCCCCGACCATCGAGGGCGAAGCCGAAAGTAGGAGCCCGTTTCGCTCGTGGAACGGCTGCGGCCGGAAGCGCGAGACCCAGTCGATCGCGTTCTTCAACACGCCCGGGATGGAGGCGTTGTACTCCGGGGACGAGATGACAAAGGCGTCGCACGCCTCGAGCCGCCGCTGGAGCTCCCGGGCCGGGCCCGGAAAGCCGTCGTCCTGTACGTCGGCGTTGTAGGACGGACAGTCGAACTCGGTCATCGAGCCGATGTCGACGCTCCCACCATTGCGGGCAAGAGTGTCAGCCGCCAGCTCCGCGAGGTGTGCGTTTAGCGACCCACTCCGCAGAGACGCGGCGAAGACCAGGAAAGACACCGGCTCCCGTGCATCGCCGTCGGACATCGTCCTCCTCACTCGGGTCCGGGCTCACGCGTCACGACCCCGGATGCGCAGCCCCTCGCCGAGGCTACCTCTTTCGCGTCCGGAGTGCGGGCGGAGTTGCGTGCCTGCCGCGGTCCTGGAGCCATGAGGTTCACCATCATCCGAGCCGGGTACTAGACACTTTTGCCGAAGCGAGCGAAAGGATGTGCTGCCATGAAGGTCACGATCATCGGCGCGGGGAACATGGGGCGTGGGATCGGCAGGCGCATCGTCGAAGGGGGCAACGATGTCGAGTTGATCGACCACAACCCGGATGACGCGCGCGCGCTCGCCGACGAGCTGGGCGACTCTGCGACGGCGAACGACTCACCGAGTGGGGAGATCATCATCCTCGCGCTGCCCTATGAGGCGCTTCCTGCCGCGATCGAGCAGTACAGCGACGAGCTCGCCGGCAAGGTTGTCGTAGACATCGCCAACCCTGCGGAGTGGTCGACGATGGACCGCGTCGTGACGCCCGCGGACAGCTCCTCAGCCGAGGAGACGGCGAAGCGTGTGCCGGAGGGGACGCCGGTCGTGAAGGCGTTCAACACAACCTTCGCCGGCACGCTGGTCACGGGTGAGGTCGCCGGTCAGGACCTCGAGGTGCTGATCGCGGGCGACGACGAAGATGCGAAGCAGATGCTCGCCTCGGTGGTCGAGGCGGGCGGTCTGCGGCCCCTCGACGTCGGGCCCCTGAAGAGGGCGCGCCAGCTCGAGCAGGTCGGCCTCTTCCACATGGCGATCCAGGACCCCCTCGGCTCGGGCTTCGGGAGCGCACTCAGGCTGGTGTGGTAGGAAGACGGCAGGATCTGTACTGGGCCGGCGTCCAAACCGTCCGACGGAGCAGCTCGCGTCCGCGAAGTCGGATGGGAGCGTCGATGTCCAAGCGTCTTACGCCTCGGGAATCTCCCGGCCGTACGTCTCGAGGGTGATGCTCTCGGGGTCAGGCCCACCGCGCACTCCGGTGTCGAGCGCGTCGATCGCGGCGATCTCGTCGCGGGTGAGCTCGAAGTCGAAGACGTCGAAGTTCTCGGCGATACGCGCGGGCCTGGTCGACTTCGGGATCGCGCAGCGGCCCTCCTGCAGGTGCCAGCGCAGCATCACCTGAGCGGCCGACCTGCCGTGGACGCGCGCGATGTCGAGCAGCGTCGGGTCGTCGAATGTGCGCTTCTCCCCGCCGCGGTACGACGTGATGCCGCCGATCGGCGACCACGCCTGGGAGACGATCGCGCGCTCGCGGTGCACACCCTGCAGCGCGGTCTGCTGGAAGTACGGATGGAGCTCGATCTGGTTCACGCTGGGCACGACGGACGTCTCGGCCAGCAGGCGGTCGAGGTGCGCCGGC
>JAICJM010000175.1 GCA_025928435.1 Thermoleophilia bacterium | reverse complement strand
GCAGCCGCACTCGGGATGGATCAGGAGGTCGGCGTCCGGGCGCTCGTCCAGCATCCGGGCGACGTCATCGGTGCGGATGCCGGCGTGGACGTGGCACTCGCCCGGCCAGATCTTCATCTTGCGCCCGGTGACGCGCTCGAGATAGGCGCCCAGGAACATGTCCGGCAGGAAGAGGATGTCGCGGTCGGCGGGGACGGCCTCGATCACCGCCCGGGCGTTGCCCGAGGTGCAGCAGTAGTCCGAGAGCGCCTTCACCTCGGCGGTGGTGTTGACGTAGCTGACGACCACTGCGCCCGGGTTCTCGGCCTTCCACGCCTCGAGCGCGGCCGCGTCGATGCTCGCGGCGAGCGAGCAGCCGGCGTCCAGGTCGGGGATCAGCACGGTCTTCTCCGGCGAGAGGATCGCGGCCGTCTCGGCCATGAAGTGGACGCCGCAGAACGCGATCACGTCGGCCTCGGTGTGGGCCGCGGCCTGGGACAGCCCCAGCGAGTCGCCCACCAGGTCGGCGACGTCCTGCACCTCCGGCAGCTGGTAGTTGTGGGCCAGGATGACGGCGTTTCGCTCAACGGCCAGCGTGCGCACCTGCTCCTGCAGGGCGCCGACGGCATTGGGGGTCAGCGTGGGCACGGATGCACCTCCAGCGAGATGTCGAGCGCCCGCACCGAGTGCGTGAGCGCTCCGATCGAGATCGCGTCGACGCCGGTCTCGGCGACCGCGCGGACGGTCTCCAGTGTGATGCCGCCCGACGCCTCGAGCCGGACGCGTCCGGCGGCGATCGCCACGGCTTCCCGCAGCCGGTCCGGGGACATGTTGTCGAGCAGGACGCTGTCGGCGCCCGCCTCGATTGCCTCCCGCACCTGCTCGAGCGTGTCGGCCTCGGCCTGGACGTGCAGGTCCGGCCGGGCCGCCCGGGCGGCGCGCACCGCCGCGCCGACGCCGCCGGCGAGGGCGACGTGGTTGTCCTTGATCAGAATGGCGGCCCCCAGGTCGGGGCGGTGGTTTCGGCCGCCGCCGCAGGCGACGGCTCGCTTGTCGAGCTCGCGCAGGCCCGGGACGGTCTTGCGGGTGTCCAGGATCTCGGCGCCCGTGCCCTCGACCGCCGTGACGTATGTCCCGGTGGCGGTCGCGATCCCGGACAGCCGCTGGAGCAGGTTGAGCGCCGTGCGCTCGGCCGTCAGGACGGCCCGGGCGGACGCGCTGATGCGGGCCACGGTGCATGGCACGTCCGTCACGATCGTGCCGTCCGCAACGAGGGTCTCCATCCCGGCATCCGGGTCGAGGCGGCGCACGACCTCGAGCGCGACACCGAGCCCGCAAACGATTCCGGGCTCGCGGAGGACAACATCCGCAATCGTTTCCAGACCCTCGGGGACGGTGGCCTCGGTGGTCGGATCGCCGCGCCCGGCGTCCTCGGCCAGGGCGCGGTCGATCACACCGTCGAGTGCAGCGGTGGGCACGTCGTGCTCCTGGCCTGGTCGGGGTCGGTGTCGGGGAAGTCGGTGCGGAGGTGGCCGCCGCGGCTCTCGGTCCGGCGCAGCGCCGCTCCGGCGATCAGGCTTGCGACCAGAACGGGGTTCGAGTCGGACCGCTCGCCCAGCCACGCGAGGAGCGCGGCCAGGCCCTCCTCGTCCCGGACCGGGCCCCCCTGCTCCCACATCCGTCGCCGCAGCTCGGGCAGCGGGGCGCGTGCGAGCGGGCGGACGGGCGGCCTCCCGGTCTCGGCGGCCGCCGCCGGTGCTCCGAGGCCGTGGTCGACGGCCCGTTGCGAGAACACGAAGCACTCGAGCAGCGAGTTGGACGCCAGGCGGTTGGCGCCGTGGACGCCCGTCGCGGCGCACTCTCCGACCGCGTAGAGCCCCGCGATCGTGGTGGTGCCGTCGAGGTCGGTGCCGATGCCGCCCATCAGGTAGTGCGCGGCGGGGGCGACGGGGATCAGGTCGGCCGCGAGGTCGAGTCCCGCCCGGCGGCAGCCGGCCGCCAGGTTCGGGAACCGGGCGAGGACGTGGTCGCGGCCGAGGTGGCGCAGGTCGAGGGAGGCCTCACCGCCCGCGGCAATGAGCGCCTCGATGGCGCGGGTGACGACGTCGCGTGGTGCGAGCTCGGCGTCGGGATGGACGTCGGGCATGAACCGCAGGCCGGAGGCGTCGACGAGGTGGGCGCCCTCGCCGCGCACGGCCTCGGAGATCAGGAACGCGCGCCCGCCGCCGGCGAGCGCGGTCGGATGGAACTGCACGAACTCCATGTCGCGGACAGCCGCCCCGGCGCGGTACGCGAGCGCGATGCCGTCCCCGGTCGCCCCGGGCGGGTTCGTCGTGCGGTGGAAGAGGGCGCAGGCCCCGCCGGTGGCGAGCAGTGTCATCCGGGCCGCGGCCGGCCGCAGCTCGTCGTGGCCGAGCAGCCACGCGCCGGCGCACGCCTCGCCGTCGCCCGCCAGGGCCAGCGCCGCCGTGTGCTCCAGGACGCGGATCCGCGGATCCGCGGCAACCTGGGCGATCAGAGCGCCGGCGATTGCGGCTCCCGTGGCGGCGCCGCCGGCGTGCAGGATGCGGCGGCGGCCGTGGCCGCCCTCGCGGCCCAGCCGGTATGCCCCGGCCGGGTCGCGGTCGAAGCGCACGCCGAGCCGCTCGAGTGCGGCGATGCGGCTCGGCCCCTCGCCGACGAGCACGTCGACGGCGGCGGGGTCGCACAAGCCCCGCCCGGCGGCGATCGTGTCGGCGGCGTGGTCGGCGAACGAGTCGTCCGCGGCCACGACGGCGGCGACGCCGCCCTGGGCCATGTAGGAGTTCGACGCCCGCAGGGAGCCCTTCGTCGCCAGCACGACATCCGCGCCGCGGCGGGCGGCCTCGAGGGCGGCGTAGAGGCCCGCGAGGCCCGCTCCCAGCACGAGCACGTCGGTGCGCACGGGGGTGGCTGAAGCCATTGGGAGGCATATTAGCTCAAGTGACTAAAACCCGTCCGGGAATGCGGCGCGGCCCACGGTCGTTTCCCTAGAAGCGATGCTCCTCCTGACTGATACGCTCGCGAAGATGGCTTCGTCCGACCCGCCTCCCGGTGCGCATGCCGCGGCCGCCGGCCGCGACCGCACCCCGTTCGAGGAGGAGGCGCTGACCCATGCGGAGCAGCTCTACCGCATCGCGCTGCGCCTGACGGGCAGCCCGCAGAGCGCCGAGGACCTCGTCCAGGACACCTACCTGCGCGCGTTCCGCGCGTGGGAGAGCTACAGGCCGGGGACGAACCTGGCCGCCTGGCTCGCGACGATCATGCGCAACGCCAACCTGGACGAGCTGCGCCGCCAGAGCCGCCGGCCGGTGCAGGAGCCGCTGGACGACGACGGCGACTACTACCTGTACAACCGCCTGGCCGAGTCGAGCCCCCAGCCCCAGGACGAGGTGCTCGCGCGCCTCGGGGGCGAGGCGATCCTGGCGGCCCTGGCGGAGGTGCCGGAGAACTTCCGCGAGGTGGTCGTGCTGGTCGACGTCGGCGACTTCTCCTACGCCGAGGCCGCCGGCATCCTCGGCATCCCGATCGGGACCGTCATGTCGCGCCTCTACCGCGGCCGCCGGCTGCTGAAGCGGGCGCTCGCCGACCGGGCCGGCGACTGGGAGGCGGCATGAGCACCGATCCCTGCCGCGGGGCCGAGAGCCTCCTGCAGCCGTACCTGGACCGGGTGCTGACGGAGACCGAGGTGGCCAGGATCGACGGCCACCTGAAGGAGTGCAGCTACTGCAGCGACCGGTACGTCTTCGAGCGGAGCCTGCGCACGGCCGTCAAGAGCTGCTGCTGCGACGAGCCGGTGCCCGACGGGTTCGTCGAGCGGCTGCGCCGGCGCTGCTCGGATCAGGCGTAGTCGACGTCGCCCGGCGGGTCGAGGTCGCGGCAGTCGACGGTCTCGGCGGCCAGGCCGCGCACGGGCCGCTCGCCACGGTCGGGGATCTCGCCAAAACGTGAGCGCGGGATCAGCACCGGGTGCGACCGGCCCTCGCCGTAGTCGGCCGCGCGGATCGCCTCGTCGCCCGGCACGGCCGCGGCCAGCACGCGCTCGACCGCTCGCGCGTCCAGGCCCGGCCCGTCGCCCAGCACGACCAGTGCCCATTCCGCCGCGTCCGGGAGCGCGTCGAGGCCGGCGTGCAGCGACGCCGCCTGGCCCGCGTCCCAGCGGTCGCACACGACCGGCCGCGCGCCCTGCAGGTCGACCCGCTCGAGGATCGTCCCCGCCCGCGCGCCCAGGACGACGACCCGGTGCTCCGGCCCGGTCGCGGACAGCGTCCCGAGCACCCGCTCCAGCATCGGCCGGCCGCCGACCTCGTGCAGCTGCTTCAGGCCGCCGAAGCGCCGGCCCTCGCCGGCGGCCAGGACGACCGCGGCGATCACACGTCCTGGACGATCGCGTCCGCGATCTGCAGCAGGCGCATCGCGGAGCGCGTGTAGGTGCGGCCCGTCGTCTCGTCCTCGGCGGCGAGGCCCTCCGACCACAGCTCCCGCACCGCCTCGAGCAGCTCCGACACCTCGTCGAGCTCCGCGCTCCCGTCGGTGTCGCAGGCGCGCAGCGCGAGCCCGAGCGCGCCCGGCGTGTCGCCGAGCCGCGACCACATGAGCGTCTGCGTCATCACCAGGTAGTCGTGGATGCGCAGCCGCTGCAGCGGCACCATCCGCTCCCGGGGCATGAGCGGCGGGGTCAGCGCCGGTGCCGGCTCGCCCCGACAGGCCCGATCGGCGTTGTCCCAGAACATCGCCCGGATCTGCTCCTCGCTCGCGCCGGCCCGCCGCAGCACCAGCAGGAGCGCGAACCGTGCCGTCGCCGGCATCCCGTAGGGCGCGTCGCTCGCGAACAGGATCTGCTCGGGCGAGGCGGACGCGAACAGCGTGCGCAGGTCGGTCGTGCTCCAGACCGACGTGTCGTAGAGGACGTTCGGGTGGTCGACCAGCTCGCGCGCGATCTGTTCGAGGTCGGCGATCGCGGCATGCGCCAGGATCAGCTGTGCGCCCGTGTGGCGCTCGACCAGCACGCGCAGGTCGTCGGCGATGGCGGGCAGGCCGCGGCCGGCGTGGATCAGGATCGGCACCCGCCGCTCGGACGCCACCTCGAAGACCGGGTTCAGGCCGTTCGCCCCGAAGTCGAAGAACTGCTCCCGCGGGTGCAGCTTGATGCCGCACGCGCCCGCGTCGAGGCAGCGCTCGGCCTCGGCGATCGCGTCCTCCGTCAGGTCGAGGCGGCAGAACGGGACGAGCATCCCCTCCGAGGCCGCCGCCCATCCCATCACGCGATCGTTCGGGACGCGGTACGCCGGGTGGCGCTCGGGGTCGTTCAGCGGGAAGGTGAACGCGCGCTCGACGTTCTGCGCGCGCATCATCGAGGTCAGCTCCTCCGGCGTCTGCGTGAACCCGTCCTCGTCGACGCCGAGATGGGTGTGGGCGTCCCAGACGCGGAGCGCGGCCGGAGCGAGATTTCCGTTGAGGTCGAGATGCCGGTGGAGCAGCTCGTCGAAACGTGCGGTGGGCACGGCCGAACGCTACCAGCGGGAAGCGACCGAAGTGCTACGTTCTGCCGATGCCCGACTCCCGCCTGATTCACGCAGATTCCATCCGCGATCCCGACCTCTTCGTCGCCACCGGGGTCTCGATCGTCGACCCGTTCACCTACGTCGAGACGGACGGCAAGCGCGTCATCGTCACGTCCGAGCTCGAGGCCGACGCCGCCCGCCGCAACTCGAGCGCGACCGACGTCTGGACCGGCTCCGAGTTCGGCGCCCGCGAGCTCGTCAAGGGCGGCATGAGCTACGAGCAGGCGTCGCTCGAGATCGTCCGCCGCGCGCTCGAGAGGCTCGGCGTGCGCGAGGTGACCGTGCCGCCGTCCTTCCCCCTCGAGCTGGCGGACTACCTGCGCGGACACGGCCTGACGGTGCAGCCCGACCGCATGCCGTTCGAGATGCGCCGGCGGGTGAAGAACGAGCACCAGCTCGAGGGCATCCGGGCGGCGCAGAAGGCGACCGAGGCCGCCTTCGCGCGCGCCGTCGAGGTGATCGGCGGCTCATCCCCGGGCGGCGACGGACTCGTCCTCGACGGCGAGACGCTGACCGCCGAGCGGCTGACGGCGGAGCTCGAGGACGTCCTGCGCGCACACGGGTGCGAGGGCGAGCCGCCGCTCGTCGGCAACGGGCCGACCGGCGCGAACGTGCACGAGCACGGCAGGGGCCCGATCCGGCCGCACGAGTCGGTGATCATCGACATCTTCCCCCGCCACATCGCCAGCCGCTACCACGCGGACATGACCCGGACGTTCTGCTTCGGCGAGGCGCCGGAGCAGCTGCGGCACATGCACGCGACGGTCTACGAGGCGCTGCGGGTGAGCGAGGAGCGGATCGCCGCCGGTGTCAACGGCAGGGTGGTGTGGGAGGCGGCCTGCGACGCGATCGAGGCCGGCGGCTACCGCACGACCCGCGGCCTGGGCGAGGGCGAGACGCTCGACGAGGACTTCTTCCACGGGCTCGGCCACGGCGTCGGTGTCGAGGTGCACGAGGCCCCGAACATGGGCCTGGCCGGCGACGACCTGCTCGTCGGCGACGTCGTCACGATCGAGCCGGGCGTCTACCGCAAGGGATTCGGAGGGATCCGGCTCGAGGACCTCGGCGTCGTCCGCGAGGGCGGCTGTGACATCCTCACGGACTTCCCGTACGACCTCGAGATCACGCCGTAGCGGGGGAACCGGGGACAGTCCCCGGACGGGGAATGCTCCCACTCACTCACGATCCGTCGTAGACGACGATCCCGTCGACGCGCGGGTGCGTCGCCACGCGCCGCACCCACTGCTCGATCCGGGGATGGCCGCCGTCGAGCGCGAGGTTGTCGGCCAGGATGCGGTGGAACCGCTCGTCGTCGTCCTCCTTGATCCACAGGCCGTACTTCAGGAACGGGAAGGCGGCGCAGTCGGCGGCGCCGATCGCGTCGGACACCAGGTAGTCGCGGCCGGCGAGCAGCGACTCGAACACGTCCAGGCTGGAGCGCAGCTCCTGCTCGAGCGCCGCGACGCGGACGTGGTCGGGATTGCCGCCGGAGAGCTCGGCTTCGATCGCGTTGGGCGGCACCTTCCAGACGCGGTTGAACCAGTCGACGAACACCTTCACCTCCGCCCGGCGGCCCGGGTCGGCGGGGTAGAGCGGCGGATCGGGGAAACGGCGCTCGAGGTGCTCCATGATCCGGGTCGAGTCGGCGACGCAGAAACCGTCGTCGTCGAGCACCGGTACGAGGTCCTGCCCGCTCGCCTCGCGGATCGGCGAGCGGTCGGCCGGGTCGCACATGACGACCTCGGCGGTCAGGCCCTTGTGGCCCAGGGCCAGTCCCACCCGCTCGACGTTCGTCGAGTACGGGATGGCGTAGAGGCGCAGGCCTCCGCTCACACCGTCATGAGCTCGAGGAAGTGGGCGTCGTCGTCGAACGGGCCGACCACGCCGAAGTTCAGGCCCTCGTCCCGGATCACCTCGCCCGCCAGCCGCTGGATGTCCCCGGCCGTCACGGCCTCGACGCCCTCGAGCACCTCGTCGGGCTCGGCCAGCCGGTTCTCGAGCACCTCGCGGCGGAGGCCGAACGTCAGCAGCCCGCGGGGGTCCTCGAGCTGGAGCACCATGCGGCCCTTGAGGTAGTTCTTCGTCCGCCGCAGCTCGACCTCGTCCACCGGCTCGCGCACGAGCTTGCCGAACTCGCGCAGGATCGTCTGCACGGCCAGGTCGATGCGCTTGATGTCGACGCCCGACTGCGAGAACAGGGTCCCCGTGTCGTCGTAGGACTGGTGGTGGCAGAAGACGTAGTAGGCCAGCCCGAGCCGCTCCCGCACCTCGGTGAAGAGCCGCGACGACATGCCGCCGCCCAGGATCGCCCCCAGCACCTGCATCGTGTAGCGGTCCCTGTGCGTCGTCGGCAGGCCGCGCACGCCGAGGCGCAGGTGGGCCTGGTCGGAGTCGCGCGTCTCGAGCTTCACCCGCGGCGCGTCCTGCGCGACCTTCGTCGCCGGCGGCTCGCCGGTGTCGCGGGCGCCGAGGTGCCCGAACTGGCGCTCGACCTCGGCAGCGAACTCGCCGTCGACCGCCCCGGCCGCGCCGACCACCATCCGCCGCGGCGCGTACCAGGCGTCCAGGTAGTCGAGGAAGGTCTGCCTGCCCGCGGCCCGGATCGTGTCCTTGGTGCCGATGATGTCCCACCCGAGCGGCTGGTCGCCGAAGAGCAGGTGGTCGTACACGCTGTCGACGTGGTCGCGCGGCGTGTCGACGTACATGTTCAGCTCCTCGATGATGACGCCCTTCTCGCGCTCGACCTCCTCCGCGTCGAACTTCGAGTTCAGGAGCTGGTCGGCGAGCACGTCGAGCGCCAGCGAGCGGTGCTCCGCGGCGCACTTGATGTAGTAGGCCGTGTACTCCTTGCTCGTGAAGGCGTTGAACTCGCCGCCGATGCCGTCGACCTCGGCGGAGATGTCCTTCGCCGTCGGGCGCCGCTCGGTGCCCTTGAAGAACATGTGCTCTGCGAAATGGGCGATGCCGTTCGT
>JAICJM010000045.1 GCA_025928435.1 Thermoleophilia bacterium | reverse complement strand
CCGCAGCCGTTCGCCCTGCCGCGGTCGGCCGACGGCCTGCGGCTCACGCTCTCGGCGCACTTCACGCACTGGGGCGCACCGGTGCACATCGTCGCGCCGCAGCGGACGACGCCGCTGCCCTCGCCGGGCACGCTCTCCCAGGCGGTCTAGGTGTCGGCCGTGAACAGGTCGGCGAGCGCTCCCGCCTGGTCGCGGAGCTCGGGGATCGCGAGCGACTCCCACAGCTCGCCGCGCCGCAGCCAGCCGATGGTGTAGAGCGTTTCGGATGGCCGCCCGTCGGCGTCGAGCACCGCGCCGCCGGGGCCGGTGTCGATGCCGAGCCCGAGCGGGTGGGGCCGCGCCAGCCCGGCGTCGCGCAGGGCGCGGTAGAGCGGCGAACCGCCGGTGAAGGGCGAGTCGGCGGGCCCGGCGCAGTTCACGATCGCGTCGACGTGCACCGTCTCGACGGCCCCGCCACCGCGAGGTCGCAGGCGAACGACCGGCCGGCTGCCGTCCTCGACGGACGCGATCGCGGCGGCCACGATCCGCAGACGGCCGTCGTCGCGCAGCTCCTGCACCCAGCCCGAGGCGGCGGGTGCCATCCGGCTGCGATGGATCAGCCAGTACCGGGCGTAGCGGCGCAGGAACCGCCGCCGGTCGGCGTCCGGGAGCCCCCGCCAGATCGCCTGGGTGTACGGGCGCATGGCATCGACCACGTCGCGCATGTCCGCGCCCCGCTCGCGGGCTGCGACGACCGCGGTCCGGAAGGCCCGCGCCTGCTCCCGCAGCGTCGTGCCCGCCGGCGGGGGCCGGTAGCCGATCTCGACGGCGCCCTCCGGCCAGCGGTGCGTGATCGGCAGCAGGCCGGTGCGGGAGACGGCCACGAGGCGGGCCGACGGGCGCAGCTCGGACAGGCGCAGGGCGACGTCGACCGTCGTGAGGCCGGTTCCGAGGAGCAGGATGTCGTCGCCCGCCAGCGCCTCGAGCGCGCCGGGTGCCCACGGGTCGGTCAGATAGCGCGCGGGGTCGCGTGGCCACGAGCCCAAGGCGAGTGGGAGGTCGGCGGCCACCGGCGTCCCGGTTGCGAGCACGACCCGGCCGGCGTCGATCTCGGACCCGCTCGCGAGCGCCACCCGCAGCCGGCTGCCGGACGGGGTGACGGCGACCGCCTCGTCGCGCAGCTCGACCGGCCGTATGGCGGCGCCTGCGATCGCGTCGCGCAGCAGCGCCACGAGGTAGCGGCCGAAGAGCGGCCGGTTCACGAACGCGGTCTCCTCCACCGGCTCGCCCCGCGCGGCGCACCACTCCACCAGGTGCCCGGGACGGCCCGCCAGCCCGCCCATCGCCGACGCGGGCACGTTCATGAGATGGCGCGGATTGGTCGTGCTGTAGGCGATGCCGCGCCCCAGCCGGTCGGCCCGCTCGACGATCGCCAGCCGCAGGGCCCGGCCCGTGCGCAGGAGGTGGACGGCGGTGAAGGTGCCCGCGGCGCCGCCGCCGATGATCGCGACGTCCACGGTGTCCGGGCTGGCCATGGATGGGGATCAGACCACAGCGGAGGCCGCCGCCGCCATCAGCCGGGCGTAGATCTCGACGGCGGCCACCACCTCGGCCGGGTCGACGTGCTCGTCGGTGGCGTGGGCCTGGGGCGGGTCGCCGGGCCCGAGCAGGACCGTGTCGATGCCGGCCGCGTCGAGCCAGGAGGAGTCGTTGGCGGCACTGTCCATCCCGAACGCAGGCTCGCGGCCGGCGGCGCGCACCGCCCCCGCGGCGGCCCGCGCGATCGGACGGCCGGCGTCGATCGCATACGGCGGCCACCGCCGGGAGACTGCGGATTCGGCAGCGAACGGCGGGCGGACCGCCGCGCCGACGGCGCACTCGATCGCGGCGATGGCCGCCTCCGGGTCCTCGCCCGGGAGCAGGCGCCGGTCGATGCCGAGCTCGACCCGGTCGGGGACGACGTTGCGGCCGCCCCCGTCGGCCCCGAGGCGGGTGAGGGTGAGCGTCGGCACGCCCGGATCGAAGCGGTCGTCGCGCGCGGTCAGCGGGATGTCGCGCAGCGCGCCAATCAGCGTCGCGGCCGCGTCAATTGGATTGGCGAGCGCGTGGGCCATGCCGGCGTGGCCGCCGCGGCCGGTCACGACGACGTCCATCCAGACGAGCCCGCGGTTGCCGAGGAAGACGTCGAGGCCGGTCGGCTCGCAGCACACCGCGGCGCGGCCGGTGATCCAGCCCTCCGCAAGCAGCGCGCGCGTGCCGCGCTCGCTCCCGACCTCCTCGTCGCCCGTCAGCGCGAGTTCGATCGAGACGTCGGAGAGCAGGCCGAGATCGGCGGCGACGCGGACCGCCTCGACCGCCGCCGCGACGCCGGCCTTCATGTCGCACGTACCACGGCCGTAGAGGCGGCCGTCGCGAGCCGTCAGCGCGAACGGCGGCGACGTCCAGCCGCCGGCCGCCGGGACGACGTCGACGTGGCCCGAGAATGTCAGCCGCCCGGCCGGATCGCCGTCCCCGACGCGGGCGACGAGGGCCGGCACGCCGTCGAGGTCGAGCCGGTCGACGCTCGCGCCGACCCCGGCCAGCCGGTCTGCGACGACGTCGAGGCAGGCGGCGATGGCCGGCGAGCCCTCGACCGACTCCTGCGCCACGAGCCGTCCCAGCAGGTCGAGGACATCGGTCTCGTTCGCGGAGGCGCGCTCGCGGATCGGGTCGGCGGCCATCGCCGCCAGCATAGGGCGTCAGCTCAGCGTGATCTTCGCGCTGATCGGCTTCGACCAGTTCCCCGCCCAGTCGAGCCACTGCACCCACACGGTGTGCGTGCCCGTCGCGCCCGTCCCGCCCGTGGCCGGGTCGGACAGATCCCAGCTGAGCGGTGTCGCGGCGCTCGCCCGCGCGGCGGCGACCGTCACGCCCTTGACCAGCCGGTGGTCGGTGCTGCTCAAGGTGCCCTTGTTCGAGATTCGCACCGCGAAGATGCCGGACGGGTCACTCCCGGCCGCGACGAGCGGAACGGTCGCCGAGGAGGTCGAGGTCGCGCCGGCGGCGAGCGTCACCGTGCCCGTCGGGGCGGTGCGGTCGTAGGCGGGCGCCGCCGTCGGCACGAGCAGCACCGCGTGGCCCTGGTTCGTCGCCGTGTCGTTGGCCGTCGCGATGATGTCGCCGAGGTTGTTCACGCCGACCGGCTGCGTGATCTGCCAGCCCGTCGTTCCGGGCGCGAGCAGGGAGTTCAGGTCGTAGCGCTGGCCGTTGAACATCACCCACGGCTCCCACACCTGGTTGGGCAGCTGGCCCCGGCCGACGATCATCCAGTGGTCGTTGATCGCGGTGGCGATCCCACCCGGGCCGCCGGTGGCCATCTGGTACCCGTCGCTGACCCCGTCTTCGGTGATCCAGGCGCCGTCGGTGCACGGGTTCGTGGTCTGGACGCAGGTGCCGCCGACGACCGCGTCCTGGGCGTTCAGCCCGTACGCCTCGCTGCCCACGAACGGCGACGGCGACACGTCGACGGGCTGCCCCGCGCGCCACAGGATCGCATGCTCGGGCAGGCTGTTCTGCGCGTTCCAGGAATACCCCGCCGCGTCGCCCGCCTCGTTCACCGCCTGGGCGCCGGCGATCGAGCTCGGGCCGAGACCGGGCAGCACGCTGATCTGGCCGTTCGTCCACTCGACTGCCCGCGGGTCGCTCCCACCCGCGACGGCGGCCGTGCCGACGATCACGCCGTGGTCGTTGATGGCCTCGGCCGCGCTCGTGTCGCCGCCGAGGTCGGGAAGCTGCATGAGCGTCGTGCCCGAGTACTCGAACGCCCGGCCGAGCTGGGCCGCGTCGCGCGCCGAGCCGACCGCCTGGCCGGCGTTGTCGACACCGTACGCCTGCGAGTCGACCCCGCCCAGCGTGCCGAGGGTCTTCAGGTGGCCGGAGTGGTACCGGGTCGCCTGCTGGGGGTAGCTCGGCCAGTTGCTCTGCAGGGCGGCGTACTTCCCGTTGGCGCTCACGGCCACGGCGCCCGAGCCGTGCGTCTTCTTCACCAGGCCGAGGTCGACGAGCGTGAAGGTCGGCGCCGCCGACGCGGCACCGGCCGGGGCGACCGTGGCCGTGGTCGCGATCATCGTTGCGGCTGCCGTGACGAGCACGGCCGAGGCGGTCCTGCGAATGCCCATGACTCCAGACTACTAGCATGTTGTCAATTCGCAATGACCAGACACGCGGCGTGTTTGCCGCCGCGACGGGCGTGGGTAGATCGGTCGCCACTGCAAACCGAGCGGGAAAGGCGAAGCTGCATGGCCGAGACGCTGCCCACCACGGCACCCGAGGCGGCGAGGGAGGCAGGCCTCCGCTACACCAGCGACGATCGGCCCGGAATCCGGCGGCGGAAGCGCGGCCGCGGCTTCCAGTACGTCGATCCCGACGGCCGCACGATCTCCGACCCGGAGGATCGGGCCCGCATCGACGCGCTCGCCATCCCGCCGGCGTGGACCGATGTCTGGATCTGCCGATCGCCGAACGGCCACCTCCAGGCGACCGGCCGCGACGCGCGCGGGCGCAAGCAGTACCGCTACCACCCGCGCTGGCGCGAGGTGCGCGACGAGGTCAAGTACGGCCGGATCGTCGCCTTCGGCGAGGCGCTGCCGAAGATCCGGCGGCAGGTCGACCGCGACATCGCGCGCCGTTCGCTCAGCAAGCCCCGCGTGCTCGCGACGGTCGTGCGGCTCCTGGACGAGACCAGCATCCGGATCGGGAACGACGAGTACGCGCGCGAGAACAAGTCGTTCGGGCTGACGACGATGCAGAAGCGCCACGTCGACGTCGAGGGCGCGCGGATCATGTTCCGCTTCCGCGGCAAGGGCGGCAAGCTGAGCGATGTGGACGTGCGCGATCCGCGGGTGGCGCGCGTGCTGCGCCGCTGCGAGGACCTCCCGGGCCAGCCGCTCTTCCAGTACGTCGACGACGACGGCGACGTGGAGGACGTCGACTCCGACGACGTCAACGACTACCTGCGCGAGGTGACGGGCGAGAACTTCACCGCCAAGGACTTCCGCACCTGGTCGGGCACGGTGCTCGCGGCCTGGGCGCTCGAGGAGCTGGGCGAGGCGGGCTCGCCGACCCAGGCGAAGCGCAATGTGGTGCGAGCCGTCGAGTCGGCCGCGAAGTCGCTCGGGAACACGCCGGCGGTGTGCCGCAGCTGCTACGTGCATCCGGACGTCATCGAGGCCCACCTGGACGGGAGCCTGGCGCGCGGGCTGGCCGAGGCGGCCGAGCGCCGCCTGGCGCGCAGCCTGCGGGGGCTCACCCCCCAGGAGGCGGCGGTGCTCGCCCTGCTCCGCGTGCGGCTCGAGGCCGAGTCCCGGCGCGAGCGCACCGCCAGGGCCTCCTGACGCGTTTGTCCCCGCCCCGCGCGTGGGTAGTTCCGGGGCTCATCGTCACACCGACCGGGAGAGGGACCCATGGAGCTGAAGTCACTCGATGACGTGCTCGAGGAGGAGTTGAAGGATCTCTACAGCGCCGAGAAGCAGCTGGTCGAGGCGCTGCCGGACATCGCGGAGGCGGCCTCGTCCAAGGAGTTGCAGAACGCGATCAGCGAGCACCTCGAGGAGACCCGGGGACACGTGAAGCGGCTCGAGCAGGTCTTCCAGGCGATCGGGATCGAGCCCGAGAGCGAGCACTGCGACGGAATGGAGGGCCTGATCAGCGAGGGCAGCGAAGTCGCCGAGGCCGACGGCGACGGCGACGCCCGCGACGCGGCCCTGATCGGTGCCGCCCAGCGGGTCGAGCACTACGAGATCGCGGCGTACGGCACCGCGCGCTCGCTGGCCCAGCAGCTCGGGCACACGGACGCGGCCAAGCTGCTGAACGAGACGCTCGACGAGGAGTCGGCGGCCGACGAGAAGCTGACCAAGATCGCCGAGAAGTCGGTGAACAAGGCAGCCGCCCGCTAGCAGACTCAATCGGGGACAGTCCCCATGCGGGGACTGTCCCCACTCCATGGCGGCGACCCCGTCCAACGAGGAGATCGCCTCGGCGCTGCCCGAGTACGCGGCGCTGCTCGAGCTCTCCGGCGCGAGCGGCCACGCCGTCCGGGCGTTCCGGCGCGGAGCCGGGCTCGTCCGGGGCACGCCCCTCCCCGTCGCAGACCTCGTCCGGCAGGGCCGCGTCCGCGAGCTGCGCGGCGTGGGGCCGGGCCTCGAGCGGCGCATGCGCGAGCTGGTCGAGACGGGCCGGATCGCCGAGCTCGACGAGCTGCGGGGGACGATCTCGCCGGAGCTCGCGGCCTTCGGGCGGATGCACGGCCTCAGTGCGAACCGGCTGATCGCCGTCGGCGCGGCGCTCGGCATCCGCACCGTGGCGGAGCTGCGCACCGCCGCCGGGGAAGGGCGCCTGGCGACCGTCCCGGGCGTCGGCCCGCACACCGAGGAGCGGATTGCGGCGGCGCTCTCCGAGCCTGCGCCGCCTCCCCGCACGGACCTCATGCTCGACCGGGCCCGGGCTCTGTGCGAGCCCGTCGCCGAGGCGCTCGGGGGCATCGTCGCCGGCGACGTGCGACGGTGGGTCGACCGGCCGGAGCGGCTGGCGGTGGTCGTGGCGACGGAGAGCCCCGAGGCCGTCCGGGAGCGGTTCGCCGCCCTCCCCGAGATCGTCGCCATGCTCTCGCCCGACGTCGGAGTCAGCCTCGACGGCATCGCCGTCGAACTCGTCGTCACGCCGCCCGGGGAGCTCGGGACGGCGCTCGTCCGGTCGACCGGATCCGACGACTACGTGGCCGCCCTCGGGCCGCTGCCGGTGGCGGCGACCGAGGACGCCGTCTACGCGCTCCTGGGAGTCGAGCCCGTCCCGCCCGAGCTGCGCGAGGCCGGGGCCTCTGCGCCGGCGGGCCTGCTCGAACAGGCCGGGATCCGCGGCGACCTGCACTGTCACACGACCTGGTCGGACGGCCGCGCCGGCGTGCGCGAGATGGCGGAGGCCGCCCGCGACCGCGGCTACGACTACCTGGCCATCTGCGACCACACCCGCGCGGTGCGGGTCGTCCCCGGCCTCGATGCCGGCGACCTGCGCCGCCAGGCGGTCGAGATCGAGGCCACGAACGCGGCGCTGGCCCCGTTCCGCGTGCTGCGCGGCGTCGAGTGCGACATCCTCCCGGACGGGAGCCTCGACCTCCCGGACGACGTCCTGGCCGAGCTCGACTGGGTGCAGATCTCGCTCCACGCCGGCCAGCGGGCGAGCCGGGACGACCTGACCGCCCGGGTCGTCCACGCCATGCACCACCCGGCCGCGAGCTGCCTGAGCCACCCCACCGGCCGCATCATCGGCCACCGGGCCGAGAACGCACTCGACCTCGAGCGCACGTTCGAGGCGGCCCTCGAGACGGGGGTCGCGCTCGAGGTGAACGGGCTCTCGAGCCGCCTCGACCTGTCGGCCGGGCACGTGCGGGAGGCGCTCGCCGCAGGCGTGCGCATCACCTGCGGGAGCGACGCGCACTCCGCCGCCGGCCTCGGCAGCATGACCTATGCCGTGCACACGGCCCGCCGGGGCGGGGCACCGGCGGCGGCCGTCGTGAACACGCGCCCGGTCGAGGCGCTCCGGCGGCGGTAAGCACGTTTCGCAGACCCGGACGGGTGGTACGGGGACGCCCATCGACGAGAAGGAGAGGGCGCGATGAAGGCATTGACATGGCACGGCCGGCGGGACGTCCGGGTGGACACCGTCCCCGACCCGACGATCGAGCAGCCCACCGACGCGATCGTCCGCGTCACCTCCAGCGGCATCTGCGGCTCCGACCTGCACCTGTACGAGGTGCTGGGCGCCTTCCTCGAGGAGGGTGACATCCTCGGCCACGAGCCGATGGGCATCGTCGAGGCGGTCGGCTCGGAGGTGGAGCACATCACGCCTGGCGACCGCGTCGTGATCCCGTTCAACATCTCCTGCGGCCACTGCTTCATGTGCAACCAGACGCTCTTCTCGCAGTGCGAGACGACCCAGGTGCGCGACCAGGGCAAGGGCGGCGCGCTCTTCGGGTACACCCGCCTCTACGGCCGCGTGCCGGGCGGCCAGGCGGAGCTCCTGCGCGTGCCCCAGGCGCACTTCGGCCCGATCAAGGTGCCGGACGGCCCGCCCGACGAGCGCTTCGTGTACCTCTCCGACGTGATGCCCACGGCGTGGCAGGCGGTCGAGTATGCCGCGATCCCCGACGGCGGCACGATCGCCGTGTTCGGTCTGGGGCCGATCGGGCAGATGTGCTGCCGGATCGCGCTGCACCGGGGGGCCGCCGGCGTGATCGGGATCGATCTCGTGCCGGAGCGGCTGGAGCTCGCCCGCAAGTACGGCGTCGACACCATCGACGCGTCGGGCGACGAGGACGTCGTCGAGGCCATCCGGGGGCGCACGGCCGGCCGCGGCGCGGACAGCGTCATCGACGCCGTCGGCATGGAGGCGCACGGCGCCCCCGTGGCCAAGCTGGCCCAGGACCTGGCCGCGCGTCTGCCGGACAGGGTCGCCGGCCCGATGATCGAGAAGGCGGGCATCGATCGCCTCGCCGTCCTGCGCAACGCCATCGACGCCGTCCGCCGTGGCGGGACGATCTCGCTCAGCGGCGTCTACGGCGGGATGGCAGACCCGATGCCGATGATGGATCTGTTCGACAAGCAGATCCAGCTGCGGATGGGGCAGGCCAACGTCCACCGCTGGATCCCCGAGATCCTGCCGCTGGTGGAGGGCGAGGACGACCCGCTCGGCGCCGAGGACCTGGCGACGCACAACCTCCCGCTCGAGGACGCGCCGCGCGCCTACGAGATGTTCCAGAAGAAGCAGGACGGCGCCATCAAGGTGCTCCTGCATCCCGCGGGCTGATCGAAAGGGCCAGGTCGCTCGGCGTGCGTAGCGGTTGGGCGACCGGAGGAGCGGGTATGTGCCGACGACCAGGCGATTCCCACGGGGAGCGGTATCACTGGCAAGCACTGAGAGGAGGTCCCAGATGGCGGTCAAGAACGAGAAGCAGCACGAGGCCCTGAAGGACAGGGGCATGTCGAAGGAGCGGGCAGCCCGCATCGCCAACTCGCCCGGCGCGTCGAAGCGCGGCGGCGAGAGCTCCGGGTCGGGCAGCTCGCCGAAGCAGGGCGGCACCACCGCCCAGAAGAAGGCCGCCGGCCGCAAGGGCGGCAAGGCGACCGCGAAGAAGTCGTCCTGAGCATGGCGGACGAACGCGAACGCGAGCGCGAGAAGCGCGACGGGACGGAGCCGGACGAGGCCGTCCGCGAGGCCGCACAGCCCGACCCGGACGGCGCGGGCGAGGCCATCGCGGAGGCGATCCGGTCGCCCGACTACCGCACGAAGACGCGCGCCCCCTCGACCAGCGAACAACGATTGCGCAAGGACGAGTTGCCCGACTCCACGGAGGACACCGAGGGATGACGGGCTACGCGGACAAGCCGATCCCGCTGAAGTCCTACGCAGCGCTGGCGACCGCGTTCAACGTCGCGCTGGCGGCCGGCCTCGTGGCGATGAAGGACGATCTGCCGGAGCGGTTCTCGCCGTTCGACCTCGTCCTGCTCGGCGTGGCGACGCACAAGTACAGCCGCATCCTGGCCAAGGACCGGGTCACCTCCTTCCTGCGGGCGCCGTTCGTGCGCTACGAGGGGGAGGCCGGCCCGAGCGAGGTCTCGGAGTCCCCGCGCGGTCACGGCCCGCAGCGCGCGATCGGCGAGCTGATCAACTGCCCGTTCTGCATCGGTATGTGGGTCGCGTCGGGCCTCGGGGTCGGCTTCGTCGCCGCGCCCCGGGTCACGCGGTTCCTCGCCGGCGTCGGGGCGGCGCTGGCCGCGGCGGACTTTCTGCACCTCGCCCACGCCGCCGCCACGTCCGAATGAGGATCCGCGGCAGCGTCGCCTGGATCACGGGCGGATCGAGCGGGATCGGTGCGGCGCTTGCGCACGAGCTGTGCCGCCGGGGAGGCCGGGTGGCGATCACCGCGCGGCGGGAGGAGCGGCTGGCGGACGTCGCCGCCTCCGCGCCGGGCGAGGCACATTCGCTGCCCGGCGACGTCCGCGACCCCGAGGCCCTGCGTGAGGTCGTCGCGTCGGTCGAGGCGAACGTCGGCCGGATCGACCTGGCGGTCCTGAACGCGGGTATCTGGGCGCAGGTGGACGTCCGGAAATGGGACGCGGGGCTCATCCGCGACCACGTCGAGACCAACTTCATGGGCATGGTCAACTCGCTCGACGCGATCCTGCCGCGGATGATGGCTCGCCGGGGCGGTACCATCGTCGGCGTCGCGAGCGTCGCCGGATACCGCGGCTACACGCGCGCCGAGGCCTACGGGCCGACCAAGGCGGCCGAGATCAACCTGCTCGAGTCGCTGCGGGTCGACCTCGGGCCGCTGGGCGTCGACGTGCAGCTCGTGAACCCCGGCTTCGTGCGCACGCCGCTCACGGAGGCCAACGACTTCCCGATGCCCTTCATGATCGAGGCTCCCGACGCCGCCCGCCGGATCGCCGACGCGATCGAGAAGGGCAAGGCCGAGACGGTGTTCCCGCTCCCCTACCGGGTCGGGATGAAGCTCGTCCGCGTCGCCCCGGTGCGGCTCTATACCGCCGTCTCCCGCCGGTTCGTGAAGGCGTAGCCGCTCTCTACGCGGCCAGGACGGGGGTCTCGCCGGCCGAGCGGACCGGGATGCCGCCGAGCAGCTCCGCCAGGGCGTCGACCGCGCTCACCTTCGCGCTCCAGCCGAGCTCGGTCCGGGCCCGGGACGTGTCCATGACCGGCACGCCCAGCGCCATGTCGAGCCAGCCGGGCTCGGTCGCCTGGAGCCGGGCACGCCACGACAGGTCGAGCGCGGTGCGCGCGACGCGGTGCGACACCTCGACGATGCGCGCGCCGACCAGCCCGCCGAACTCGGACGGCCCGATCACCGGGTCGGCCGCGACGTTGTACGCGCCTCGCGCCCCGTCGTTCGTGACGGCCAGGCGGTAGGCCTCCGCGATGTCCGAGGTGTGGACGGCCTGGAAGCGGAGCCCGGCCGGCCAGGGGATCGCGGGCAGCGCGCCGGGGCGGATCGCCCACGGCGGGACGACCGGGCCGACGAAGTAGCGCTTGATCGCCGCGGCCGCCTCGCGCTTGAAGATGAGCGCGGGCCGGAGCCGGACGACCCGCATCTCGGGATGACCGGCCTCAAACCCGTCGAGCATGGCCTCGACCCGGCCCTTGTGGCGGCCGTAGACCGCGGTCGGGATGCCCGTCGCGGGCCAGGCCTCGTCGAGCGGCCGGTCACCCGTGGGGGCCGCGGCGTACGCGCCCACGGAGGAGGCGTACACGAGCGTCTTCACCCCCGCCTCGGCCGCAGCGGCGAACACCCGCGCGCTGCCGTCGACGTTCACCGCCCACATGCGGGACTCCTGGTGTGAGGGCTGCAGCAGCCATGCGAGGTGGACGACCGCGTCGGCGCCCGCGAACGCCGCGGCCATGTCCGTCAGCCGCACGTCAGCACGCTCCCAGCGCACCTTCGGGTGCGCCGGGCCGCCCGGACGGCGGGCCAGCCCGACGATCGACTCGATCGAGTCGTCGGCGGCGAGCGCGGAGACCACGCTCGTGCCGGCGTTCCCCGTTGCTCCGACGACGACGACGCGCATCTAGTGGGCCTTGACCGCAGCCAGCGACGCGCGGGCGGCGATGTCCCAGTCGGACGCGATCGTCGCGGCGGCCGCTCGCTCCTCGGCCAGGATGGTCTGCGCGAGCATGGTCGTGTCGTCGTCGCCGACGAGCTCGGCCACCCGCAGCAGCTGCTCGTAGCCTGCCATCTCGAGGTGCTCGAAGGCGTAGGCGAACGCCGCCACCTTGCCGGGCGTATCCGGGTGAGCCTTGAAGAACGTGGCCCAGTTCATGGCGCCGAGGCGCATGGCGGCGTCCTTGACCGTCGAGGGCCCGGCGTCGAGCGCCTCCAGCCGCCCCTCGATCCGCTGCAGATGGCCGCGGCTCTCCTCCACGTGGTCCCGGTAGGCGGCCTCGAGATCCGAGGCGCCGGCGACGTCGACCGCCCGCTGGAGCAGCCCGATCGACTGCTGCTCGAGCGCGTGCGCGTCCGCCAGGTAGCTGACGAGCCGCTTCTGCAGCTCTCCCGGGTCGAGCCCGGCGATCGAGGCCCGCACCGTCTCGTCGAAGACGTCCGCGAGCCGCTCCGCCATCCGCTCCTCGTCGCCGCGGATCCGCTCGGCCATGGCCTCGGTCTCGGCGTCGCCCGCCGACCTGGCCACGCGGCCGAGCAGCTCGTAGGCGGCGATCTCGAGGTGCTCGTACGAGTACGCGTGCGCGGCCAGCTTGCCGGGCGTGTCCGGCTGGGAGCGAGCGAAGATGACGAAGCCCTTCCCGCCGACCGCCATGATCATGTCCTTCAGCCGCGACGGCGACTCGCCGAGCGCGCTCATACGCTCGCGCACGAGCCGCTCGTGCGTCTCGGTCTCGAGCAGGTGGGCACCCAACGCCCCCGCGAGCCGCTCCTCGCCGGCGATTTCCGGCGCCGAGCGCAGCTGCGCGAGCGCCTGTTCCTCGATCGAATGCGCGTCCGCCAGATAGCGCACGAGCTGGCCGCTGATATCCCTCTCCGACATGTCTACCTCCCCTGGTTCTTCGACTCCGATACCCGCACCACAACGCCCCAAACGAGAGGCGGGGCCAGGCCCCGTCCGGGGCCTGGCCCGGTCACAGGGTGAGCGCCCAGAGCGCGGCCACGGCGACCGAGCCGCCGCTCAGCCACAGGAGGTAGTCCCCCACGATCCCCGTGTGCGCGTCGCGCACGACGGCCACCGCCGGCCAGAGCGCCCGCGTGCCGACCACGCGTATGCCCGCCGGCAGTCGGCGATGCCAGAGCCCGAACGCGGCGGTCGCCAGGGCGATCGCAAGCGCTCCGGCCCCGTACAGCGCCGATGCCGTGTCGATCGTGAGCAGCGAGAACGGCAGATGCGCGGCGGCGTCGCCGTGGGCCGCGCCATGGAGGACGGCCGCGCGGTACCCCGGGGTATCGGCGAAGCGCTCGGCAGCGAGCTCGGTCCGGCCCTCGAGGCCGGGGACGAGGGAGGCCGCCAGCCCCAGCACGATCGCCAGGCCGGCGACGGCTGCGAGCAGGGGGCTCTTCACGTCCCGCTCGGGCGCGTGCTCCTCGGGCTCCGGCGAGAATAGCCCGTCGTCCCGCGCTCCCCAGCCGAGGAAGATGCGCGCGCCGGCCCGCAGCATCGCTCCGGCGCAGATCCCGCTCGTGACGGCGCCGACGAGCGCCAGCCAGCCGAAGCCGCCCTCCCGGGCGCCCTCGCCGAGCAGCTGCTGGGCGAGGAACACGCCGAACGGCGGCACGCCCACCAGGCCGATCGTGCCGAGCAGCCACAGGAGGCCTGTCCACGGCAGCCGTCGCCCGGCCCCGTACACCCGCAGCTCGTCGATGTGGCGCAGCTCGACGAGGATGACG
This sequence comes from Thermoleophilia bacterium, assembly GCA_025928435.1. The sequence goes on along the minus strand of JAICJM010000045.1, from coordinate 10,036 downwards.
CCGCAGAGCAGGAACAGACCGCTCTTGAGCAGGCCGTGCGCGAGCACGAGGTTCGCGGCCCCGGCCAGGGACCGCGGGTCGAGCAGCGCCGCGCCGGTCAGCAGCATCCCGGCCTGGGAGATGGTCGAGTAGGCGAGCAGGCGTTTCAGGTGCCGCTGGAGGAGACACATGAGCGCACCGACGAGCGCGGTCGCCACCCCCAGCCCCACGAGCACGTCCCGCACGCCCGCGTCGTGGGCGTGCAGCGTGGCGGCGAAGCCCGTCCAGTACACCCGGGCGATGAAGAAGACACCGAGCTCGATCATCGCCCCCGAGAGCAGCGCACACACGGGCGCCGGCGAGGCCGCATGCGCGTCGGCGAGCCAGAAGTGGAAGGGCACGATCGCCGCCCTCACCATCAGGCCGGTCACGATCAGCGAGAACGCGACGATCACGAGCCGGTCGGCCGGCCGGCGCTCGAGCGTACGGCCGATCTGGGCCAGGTTCAACGCGTCCGTGCGCGCGTAGAGGAGCGCGATCCCCATGAGCACCATGTACGCGCCGACCGTGTTCGTGACCGCGAAGTTGATGGCTCCCTGGAGCGGCCCCAGCTCCTCGACCATGAAGCCGGCGAGCGCATAGGCCGACACGCCCATCAGCTCGAACCAGACGAACATGTTGAAGATGTCGCCGGTGAGCGCGAACCCCGCCATCGCCCCGCCGAAGGTGAGGATGAGGACGTCGAACGTCTGCGACTGGCGGCGCATGAACGTCCACGAATAGACGAGCACGAGCAGGTCGAGCCCGCAGGCGAGCGCGGCCATGCCGGCGCCGAGCGGATCGGCGGTGAACGAGATGCCGAGCGCGAGCCCGGCGTGCGGGTGCCAGCCGCCGAACCAGTGCAGGACGTCGTGCCGCTCGCATGCCGCCAGGATCAGGAGCGCGAAGACCGTGGCCGTCGCCGCCGCGGCGATCCCGATCGCGTCCTGGACGCGGCGGGGCAGGAGGCTCCCGGTTGCGACCAGGACGGCCGCCGCGACCAGGGGGACGACCACCGGGAGCGGCAGCGCCCAGCTCATCGGTTCAGGGTCGAGATCTCGTCCGGATCGATGCTGTCCGACTGGCGGTGCACGTCGAGCGCGAGCGCCAGGATGAGCGCGATCACGGTCACACTGACGACGACGTCCGTGAGCGTGAGCGACTGCACGACCGGGTCGACGGCGGCCGTCCCCAGCTTCACGTCCTCGAAGATCGGGGCGCCCGCCCCGTGCTTGTAGCCGATGGCCAGCAGGAGGATGTACGTCGACGACTGCGTGACCGTCAGGCACAGTGCCAGGTGGATCAGGTTGCGGCTGACGATGGCTCCGTAGATCCCGATCGCGAACACCCAGGCGACGACTGCGTAGACGAGGATCGTCATCGCCGGGGCAGGTGGGGGACGAGGTAGCTCTCGAGGAACTCGGTGTAGAGCACGAGGTTCGCCGCCGCGACCTCGACGGCCACCGCCCAGTTCAGAAGGGTCATGCTCCCGCCCGACTTGAGCGTCCCCGCGACGCCGAGGCCCAGCAGGTTGTGCAGGAACGGTGCGCCGGCGATCAGCGCCGCCAGCCCGATCGCGACGTAGCTCGCCGCGCCCAGGCCCTCGAAGGGATCGAGCAGCCGCTCCCGCCCGAACGCGTGCCACGCCCGGTAGCCGGTCGCGAGGAAGACCAGGACGATGCCGCCGGCGATGGCGACGCCGCCCTGGAATCCGCCCCCCGGAGTCACGAGCCCGAACGCGGCCAGCCACAGCCCGAACACGAGGATCACGGCGACCATGATGATGCCGAAGAGGCGGATGGCGTCGCTCGCGACCGGGTCGTCCTGGCCCGCCGCCGGCTCCCGCACGTCGCGCAGGAGGAGCACGACGCCCACGACCGACGCGAAGAGGATGAACTCCTCGCCCATCGTGTCGAACCCGCGGTAGTCGAACACGATGGCCGTGACGACGTTGGACGAGTGCCGCTGCGGGACGGCGATCCGGTTGAGGAGGTCGCCGTAGGCGCCGTGGAAGTCGCCGAACGCCGGCGCGCGCGCGAATCCCCATCCCAGGATCGCCGCGAACAGGGCGAGCACGGGTGCCGCGATCCAGGCCCGCAGGCGCTGGCGGGCGCTCATTCCCTGCCTCGCTCGCGGCGCGTGCGACTGATGGCGATCAGGACGATCAGCGGGTAGGCGACCGTGCTCACGACCAGCATCGAGAGCGCGACGTCCGGCGCCTGGAGGACGACGAAGAGCACCGCCAGGAGGAGCCCGTAGACGCCGCTCAGGAAGATCTGGCGGAGCGGGTCGAGACAGAGCGCGACCGCCGTCGCGGCGCAGGCCACGAGGACGAGCGCCGCCGCCTGCAGCGGGGCGATGGTCTCGAGCGCTATCGGACCCGCTCCTCGGGACGGGCCTGGGGATGGCCGAGCTCCTGGCGGCGGCCAGCCCTGGCCGTCGCATGCACGACGATCGGCCCGGCCAGGAACAGCAGCCCGACCGCACCGATCGTCTCGTAGGCCGCGGTGGTCATGCCCTCCCGCAGGAGCACCGCGGCGAGCACGCAGAACGGCCCCACGGTGAAGGCCGCCGACGTGTAGTGGAGGCGGTCGGCGGCCGTCCGCATCACCACGAGGCCGAGTGCCGACACGAGTTGCGCGACGACGGCGGCGACGAGGAGCACGTTGACGGCCATGTCGGTCAGATGTGCCTCCCGACGAAGCGGGCGAACACGAGGCCGCTGACCCAGGTCAGGGCGGCGCAGATGACGGGGACGGCGAAGTACGAGGAGCGGCCGAAGCCCTCGGCCAGGCACAGCAGGATGGTGGTGGCGAGGGCGCCGGCGAGCTCGAGCGCGGCGAGCGCGTCGATCGGCCCGCCGCGCAGGCAGACGATGCCGACCGGGACGAAGCCGGCCAGCATGACCGTGGCCGCGAGCAGGAAGTCGTTCACGCCGGCTCCTCCGAGCGTCGCCACGGGATGAGGTCGTGAAGGAGGACGACGTTCTCCTCGGGGTCGATGTCGACGACGTACGCGTTCGGGCTGTACCCGGACAGGAGCACCGTCCAGGCCCGGTGGGCGGCGCCCTCCGGCGTCGTCTTCGGGCCGGCGGCAAAGTCGCGGGCCAGATAGCGGCCGCGCACGACGCGCCGGCGGGCGAGCGATGCGACGAGCGCGTAGGTGACGAGCCCGAAGTCGGCGAAGACGATCAGCGGCATGATGAGACTCCGCCGGAACGGCCCGAGGGCGACCCGCGGATGGACGCCCGCCGCCCGGCGGGCGCGCTCGGCGATCATCGCCGCGACGACGGCGACGGCGGCTCCCGCCACGGCATCGATGCGATCCCACTTGCCGATGTGCAGCATCCAGAGCCAGAAGCACCCCACCCACCAACAGAGCCACGCACCGAGAGCGTTCGCCCGTCGCACAGAGATCCGATTCCCCCGCGCCCCGAACGGGAAACTGCCGGGTCTGAGAGCAGACGACGCAGTGGTGCTCGTGGACCGTGCTCGCGAACTTCGGGCACGAGGACGGGACGTGATGTTCGCGGCCCTGCCCGGAGCCGGCGCTGATCGACGCGATCGCCCCCGAGCCGGGTTCGCTAGGCCAGCTTGCGCTCGACGAAGTCGTCGAGCTCCTTGGTGAGCCAGGTGGTGAATGCCGCGACCGCGACGAAGCCAAGCCACTGCTTCACGGTCACGCGCTCCTGTTCCTTCTTTGTCTGGCGGGCGCGCATGCTGCCGCTGATGGCGGGCCGCATGACAACGCTCGCTACGTCGCCTGGTCGCATGGACGCAAGCGTGCCCACACGGCGGCTCGCCCTAAACACGCCTCGAAGCCCGCGCGCGTAAAATGCCACCGTGTCAGGTGGTGTTGACTCCCTCGCAACGAGAGCACGCGAGGATGCCGGTGCCCGGTCGGATCTCGTCGAGGAGCTGCTGCCGATGATCCGGCGCATGGCCCGCCGCTACGCCGGGCGCGGCGTCACCCTCGACGACCTGATCAACGACGGCGTTCTCGGCCTGCTGCGCGCGGTCGTGGGCTACGACGCCGGCAAGGGGTCGTTCACCCCATGGGCTCGCCTGTGGATTCGCCAGTCGCTGCAGCAGGCGGTGGCCGAGCGCTCCCGCCCGTTCCGGCTGCCGACCAACGTCATCTGGGACATCCACGAGCTGAAGCAGCAGCGTGAGCACCTGCTCGTCAACCTCGGGCGCGAGCCGAACGACCAGGAGCTCGCGGACGCCCTCGGATGGGGCGCCGACCGGGTCGCCGACGTCGTCCGGGCCGAGCGCATCGACTACGACGAGGGGGCGATGGACCTCATCGCCTGCCCCATGGCCGACACCGAGTACGAGCGGGTGCTCGAGCGGCTCGCCCTGACGCAGCTGCGGCCGCTTCTGCTCCGCCTGACCGAGCGCGAGCGGGAGGTGCTGGCGGCGCGCGCGGAGGGTGACTCGCTGCGGACGATCGGCCGCAGGCTGGGCCTTTCCGGCGAGCGGGTGCGCAAGATCGAGCAGCAGGCGATCGAGAAGATGGGCGCCGCGACGAGCACGGTTGACACCCGCCGGCTCCTGGTTACCTCAACGGGGTGAACCGTTCAACGATCGGAAGGAGGAATCCCATGACCACCACCCTGTCTCGTCGAGACCCGCTGCTGGCCGAGCTCGACGCCATGACCGACGGCTTCGAGCGCATGTTCGGGCTGCGCGCCGCGCCGGGCGGGCAGCGCGGGTTTCTCCCTCCCGTCGACATCTGGGAGGACGACCAGCAGGTCGTGATCCAGCTCGACGTGCCCGGCTGCAACCCGGAGAACCTCTCCGCCGAGGCCGTGGACGGACAGCTCGTGGTCACCGGCGAGCGGGGCGTGTCCGACGGGGCGAGCCGGCGGTACCGCAGCGAGCGCTGGCAGGGCCGCTTCGTGCGCTCCTTCACCCTGCCCCAGGGGGTGGACGGCGGATCGATCACCGCCGACTACGAGGACGGCGTCCTCACCGTGCGGCTGCCGAAGCCCGAGGAGGCAAAGCCCCGGGCGATCAACATCGGGCACCGCTCGAAGACGATCAGCTCCGAGTAGCCGCATCGCACAGCGACATGGGGGGCGGCGGCCAGGCGGCTCCCGCCGCATGGCCGCCGTCCGACCCGGACGACCCAGGGGAGGGGTCCGTGGAGAAGCCACATCTCAACATCCGGCGCATCTCGGGCGCGACCGTCATCGAGCTCGTCGGGGAGCACGACCTGTCGACCCAGGGCGACATGGAGCGCGCCCTCATGGAGACCGGTTCCGGCGAGGCGTCCGTCGTCGATCTGTCGCCGGCGACGTTCATCGACTCGAGCATCCTTGCCGCGCTCGTCCGCGCCGCCTCGCCGGGAGGGACGGGTGCGAGCATCGTCGTGGTCGCACCGCCCGGCAGCCCGGCCGGGCGCCTGTTCGAGATGACCCGGGCGACGAGCATTGTGAAGGTGTGTGGTTCGCTGGACGAGGCGCTCGAGTCGGTCATGATCTCGGAGTGAGCTCCGCAGTCCGGCGTCGCTTCCGTGCTCGATCGTACGCCGCAGCACCTGGCAGGGAACGGCCGATGCAGCGGCGCACCTGTCGGTGCCGGCCCCCAAGCGTCTCTACCGGGCGACGTACTCGTAGCAGCCGATGTCAGGATGAGGTCCGCGCGGACGGCCGGTCAGGTCGTACGGCGGGGCGAGATCCGGATCGGCGCGGTCGATGAGGAGCTCGGACGCGCTCGTCGGCTTCCCCGAGGCGGCGAGGTTCAGGGCGCCGAGGCTGTCGGAGGTCGAGCACGCCGCACCCTGCTCTGTCACGTCTCGGATCGACCGGCGGAGCCCCGTGCAGAGGAGAAAGCCGTCGCGCGCGCGGGCGAGAACGTTGTTGGCGATCAGCGGCCGGTTCGCGCGCTTCAGACGGGCGTAGCGCGGGCTCACGGCGATCGACATGGCCGAGTGGCCGGGCGTCTTCCAGCCGGAGAGGACGGTGTTGTTGATGATCTCGACATGGTGCGGGAGGTGCGGCGACGCGGCCGCGCCGATCAGGATCCCCACCGGCGAGTGGACACCCGGCGCGAGCGGGTCGTCCCGCCGGAAGAAGTTGTTCGCGATGCGGACGTAGTCCAGGGCATTGGTCAGGTACAGCTGCGCAGCACCGCGCTGGCTGACGCCGAAGCGGTTGCGCGTGATCACGAGCCCGGTGCCGGAGAAGAGCTCGATCAGGTCCTGGTGGAGGCACTTGACGGCTCCGCTGTTACAGGCGAGCGCGCGGGCGAAGCGGTTCCGGCGGATCGTCGTGTCGAGGCCCGCGTAGCCGTGGATGAAGTCGCACCCGCGGCAGTCGTGGAAGCGGTTGTCCTCGATCATCACGTGACTTGCTCGTTGCGGCAGGAGGCAGAGCGACCATTCCGGGGAGTGGTCTCCGCAGTGTGCGAACGAGCTGTTGCGGACCGTGACGTGGGTCGAGTGGTCGAGCTGAAGCTCGACGATGTGGCGCGTGCCTGCAGCCGTGAACGTGCTCGCGGAGATCAGGATCTGCGCGGACCGGTCGACGATCAGGTGGCTGTCCGCGCCGAGCGGCGAGACGGTGAGGTGCTCGACGGCAACGGATCGGGCCTCGTCGAGAAGCAGGTTCTGGACGCGCGCGCCGGGCCTGCCGACGATCGTGAGACGGCGCGCCGAGCGCGGCCCGACCACGAGCTCGCTGCGGTACAGATGCGGCAGGAGCACCACCCGGCCGCCACTGTTGCGGAAGGCCGAGACGGCCGCCTGGAACTGCGCCTCGCTGCGGACGTATGCGGTCGCGGCCGCCGCGTTCGACGTCCACAGAAGCATCGCCGGCACGACCGCCATGGCGGCCGCGAGGCCGCGCAAATACCGCCGTGTTGCCATTCGAGGTCGCTGTTGCCACCCAGGCATCGCACGACCTTACAGCGCCGGCGCCGGCGCGGATCGGGAATCAGTGCGTGGTGTCAGCCAGCCGCTCGGTGTAGCGGCGCAGGTAGAGCGGCCAGCCCTCGGCGCCCGAGACGCCGGCGCGGACGTTCTCCCAGCCCTCACCGTGGCGGTCGAGGTGGCGGTGCTCGAGCTCGACGCGGGTGCGCTCGGGGCTCTCGGCGACGAAGCGCACCTCCCACTCGCTGGCCCTCGCCGGGTCGGTCTCGAGCTGCCAGGACGGGCTGATGTTCCAGCTCATGACGACGCGGTCGGGCGGCTCGTAGGCGAGGACGCGCGCGAAGCGGCACTCGCTGCCGTCGACCCCGCGGTCGTAGAGGTGGCCGCCCACGCGCGGCTCGAAGACCGTCTCGGCGATGTCGACCCCGCCGAGCAGGTTGTGGTCGCGCGGCTTGAAGTCGCCGAACCGGTTCGTGAAGACGTCGAACGCGCGCTCGATCGGCGCGTCGACGACGATCGACTGCCGGACGGTCGTCGCGGCCGTCCCGGTTGTCTCGGTGCTCATCGTTCCCCCTTGTCGGATTGCTCGACGGTGGCCTTGTAGGCGGCGAGGGTCTTCGTCCAGAACCCCTCGAGCTCGGCCCGGAGCTGCGCGAGGCCGTCCGGGTCGACGCGGTAGATCCGCTGCTTCCCCGCCTGCCGGTCGGTCACGAGTCCCGCCCCCTTCAGCACCTTCAGGTGCTGCGACACGGCCGGCCGCGTGACCGGCAGCCCGGCCGCCAGCTCGCCCACCGCGTGCGGTCGCTCGGCCAGGCGCTCGAAGATCGCCCGCCTGGTCGGGTCGGCGAGCGCCGTCCAGCCGTTGGTCGCGTAAGCCTCCACTAACGCGTTAGCATAAACTTACGGGTTGCGACCGTCAAGTGCCGCAGCGATCAAACGGGCGCGATTGGACGAACACGCGCGACCCAGCGCTTCCCCGACAGCCCGAACACCAACTCCTCTGGGGCGTCCGGAGGCGTCCGGTGCCAGGCCTCGAGGCATCCGATCCACGTCTCATGCCCGAGCGCGCAGACGAGCACGTCGAGGGCAGCGCGCCCTTCCTCCGGTGCCATCGCCGGGCCCCGGTCGTCTCGGATCGCCTTGGCGATCACGCCGCAACGCCCCGAGGACGGCCGCGATCCGGCGCGGTGGACCGCGCACAGCAGGTTGGTCGCCGTCCGGATCCCGAGCCCCGCGAGCCGCTCCTGCCGGTACTCGCGCCCGGCTCGCGAACGGCCCAGATGGATGTAGAGGATCGCCTGATCGACCCAGTCCAGCAGCTGGGGTGCCGGGATGCGGGTTCGCAGCATCAGCTGGGGGACGTCCGCGTGCGCGAGCGCCTCGACGGTCGTCACCCCCTCGTCGGCGAGCCGGAACCGGTCGTACAGATCGATCCCGTCCAGCCGCGTCAGCGGAGTCGGCTCGACCAGTCCCTCCGTGGCGCCGTCGAAGCCCGCTCTGCCGGCGTCGGCGCCGCCCGCAGCCGGGCCGGGTCGCGCCCGCCGGCGCGCCATCAGGCGCATCTCACCCCACGCCTCCCGGATCCAGTAGAAGAGCGTGTCCGGGACGACGCCGGCCATGAACGCGGCGACGAGGGCGGGCCGCCCGGTCCCGAACATGACCTGGATCACCCATGACGCCACCGCCACGGTGAGCAGGCGAGTCGTCACCTGGCTGTACGTCTTCGGCCGCAGATCGTTCCGGGCATAGCCGCGGGCGATCACCTGGAGCGTGAAGAAGTACGCGCCCAGGAACCCGAACACGAGCGGAGACTGCGCCGGCGTCAGGATGTCGACGAGACCCTTCGGATCGCTCGCGATCTGATTGGCCGCGGCGTCGGGGCCGATCGGCTGACCGAGCAGGGTGATCCCCCACCCGAGCGTGATGACGAGCGTAGCGACCACCAGCGGCGACGGGCGACCTGGCGGCAGACGGCCACCCTCGCGCTCCTGGCCGAACGCCTCCTCCATCGCCTCGCGGTACTTGGCCTGGAGCATCCAGAGGCGGGTGAGCGACGGGTCGAAGCGCATCATGTACCGCTGGAACTGCCGTCTCTGGGTCGAGAGCCGCTGGCGGTCGTAGACGAAGTACAGGAGCGCCGGCAGGATCGACGCGATCGCGATGAAGATGACCTCCATCGTGCGCAGAAGCATCAGCTCGTTCGCGACGAACGGATGCTGGTACGTGCCGTCGACGTAGGCGCTGAGGGCGACCTCGCGCACGCCGGTCCCGAACCAGACGGCCGCCGCCGGGCCCGCGATCGCCACCACGAACGCGAACACGAGCACCAGCATGAACTGACCGAGGCGCGCCAGACGGCCGGCCCCTCGCCAGACGGCCAGCCCGGCCATCACCAATGCGAGGACGACCGCGACCACGGCCGCGAACCACAACGGGTTTCCCGAACGCTCCAGGAACCGGTACGAGAGGCCGACGGCGAGTCCGACGACGACCACCGCCGAGATCAGCTGAGCCCAGAACCCCCCGTCCGTCGGCCGCTCCAGCGTCACGTGGTGCCGCTGCTCCGCAGCCTCGAGCTCCCTCGTCCACGCCTGACACTTCTGCAACGACGCTTGCTGGCGCTCGAGCGGCGCGAGCCGGAACTCCGCCCCGTCCGGTCGGCGCAGCACGAGCGGTGCATCGTGCTCGTTCACGACGAACGAAGAGCCCGCCGCGGAGCCGAGGAACAATCGCTTGAGGGCCGCCCAGATGCCTCCCCACGCAGAGATCAGCCATCCTATGGGCACTCGCCGCCCGGTGGGCTCGGGGTCAACTGCGGCTGCGCTCGCCACCGTATCCTTCCTCTCGTGCGGGGTTCTCCGTGCTTCCCTACCAGCGTAGGGCTGTGGCGTGCGGCGTCATTGCCGCGTCGCACACACGGACGTTGATCCTCGTCACCCACCGGCCGCACATGGCCGCCGGACCGAGTCGCAAGTGTTCGGGAATCGGACGACCTCTCCGGCCTTCGAAGATCCGCCCGAATATCCCCTACAATGGCCCGCGCGACTCCGGCATGGGTCAAGGAGCCGCCCCGCCCTCTTAGCTCAGTTGGTAGAGCACTTCCATGGTAAGGAAGGGGTCAACGGTTCGAGTCCGTTAGAGGGCT
>JAICJM010000146.1 GCA_025928435.1 Thermoleophilia bacterium | reverse complement strand
GCCACGATCTGCTCCGGCGAATACCGCTTCCGCCTACTCCCAGCAGCCGTCATGCACGCCTCCGATCACTCGCAAAGTCACTCCCAAAACCCCAGGGACACTCGCACAGCAACCGGACCGATCTACGGGGGGCCCGACACCAGGATGACCAGTCTTCTGCAAATCCGATTCGATACCCCGACGACTACCGTGTTGAGTTGATCGAACGAGGCTGAATTAGCTCCGACGACGCCGAGCCCGCCGGCGCTCGCGCCTCGACGGCGCGATGACAGCGCCGCTGCTCTTGGCCCGCTCGCCAACGACAAGCATCTGAGCGGCAAGCGTGATGGCGAGCATCAGCGGGATCGAGGTCGGCGACGCGGCGAGGGTGGCGCCCACAGCCGCGGCGGTGCCGATCAGGGCGAGGCGGACGAGGAGCAATCCGCCCCAGCCAATGCCCAGATTGGCCCAGGTCGCACGCTCCCAGAGCTCTCCTTCGCGAACAACCAGCTCGATCGTTCGCCCTCGGAATATTCCGAAGCAAATCGACGCAACAGCGCTCAACGACAGCAGTAGGCCCGACGAGGCGGTGAACGGATCCCGGCGCGTCGTGTGGTCGAGCAACACGAGGCCGTAGACGGCGAGCCCAGCTGGAATGAACAGCGAGCGCTGCTCGAATCGCTCACTGCGCCGCTGCCGCACGACGAAGAATGCGATGATGGCGAGACCGCCGATCACGTAGACCGCGCCCCTCATACGGCGCGATTGTACGGCTCGAACACCTCGCAGGACAGCCGCGGCATGGCGCCCCAACGCGTCGATCCGTCGGCGTACTGTTCCTTGACGACCACCGCGTGGAGATCATCGGGCGGAAGTAACGGCGGGCCGGGCGGGCGATGCGTCAGTCGGTTAATGTCGGCAGCCACCTGATCGAAGGAGGATGTGGCCATGGCTGAGGCACCCGACCGGAAGACCGTCGACCTGTCCGCGTATCCGGATCTCGTGGTGATCTACCTGGGCATGCGGGTCGAGGAACCGCGAGGACTCGAGACCCTCAAGGCTCTGCGGCCGCAGATCGACGCCACGGTCGAGGAGCAGCCGGACGGGCTGCTGTTGCACGAGCGGCTCGTCTACGGCGACGACCCGGTGCACACCGGCATGCGCCAGTACTGGCGCGATTTCGAATCGCTCCAGGCCTGGACGAAGACGCTGCCCCACAAGCGATGGTGGACCGACTACCTGCGAGATCGGGGCGGCACATCCTTCTGGCACGAGACCTACTTCCGGCGGGGCGGGTTCGAATCGATCTTCGTCGACGTGGAGCCCGGCGTCGGGCTCGCGCGGATCGCCCCCACCCGACACGCGACAGGTCCGATGCTCGGCGCGCTCGGACGTGCCGACGCCGATCGTTCGGGAGCCGGTGCGTCCGTCTGAGCGCCGGCCCGAACCGAGCCCGCGGTCGATGCTCGCGGGAGCCTGCGAGTGCGGCGCGGTGCGGTACCGCGTCCCGGATGCGTTCCTGTACTCGTTCAACTGCCACTGCTCGCGCTGCCGTGCGGCGACCGGCTCGGCGTTCAAGGCGCTCGCCGGGATCGAGCGGGAGAAGCTCGAGGTCACGCACGGCGCCGACTCGCTCCTGATCTACGGAGAGCCGGACGGCAACCACACGCGCTGCGGGGTGTGCGGCTCCCTGCTCTTCTCCGTCGTCCGCGACGGCGCGTACGTGCACGTCGCGATGGGGTCGCTCGTGGACGCCCCCCGCATCCGCCCCACCGAGCACATCTACGTCGGATCCAAGGCGCCCTGGTTCGACATCACCGACGACCTGCCGCAGTCGCTGGAGCTGGAGTAGCCGCGCAGGTCGGATGTCTCCGCGCTTCCCATGTCCGTGCTGCGGGTTCCTGACGCTCCCCGCCCCTCCGGGGAGCGACGAGATCGGCCCCGTGTGTTTCTGGCAGGACGACACCGTCGACGCTCATGGCACCGCGGTGGTGCTGGCCCACGAGACCGGGCTCGTGCGGCCGGGGTCGGCGGTGTGACGGCCGTCCTCGTCACCGGCATGTCGGGGACCGGCAAGTCGACGGTGCTCGCGGAGCTCGCCCGCCGCGGCCACGCGGCCGTCGACACCGACGAGGGCGGCTGGATCATCGAGGTCCCGCAGGCCGACGGCTCGACGGAGCCGCTGTGGGACGAGGCGCGCATCGCGAGGCTGCTCGACGAGCACGCCGGCCGCCCGCTCTTCCTGGCAGGCTGCGTGGCGAACCAGGGCAGCTTCTATCCCCGGTTCGACGCCATCGTGCTCCTGAGCGCGCCCGAGGACGTCATGCTCGACCGCCTCGCGACGCGGAGGACGAACAACTTCGGCAAGGACGACGTCGAGCGGCGGGCGATCCTTCGCGACCTGCGTGAGGTCGAGCCGCTCCTGCGCGCCGGTGCCGGCGTCGAGATCGACACGCGGGCGCCGGTGGCCGAGGTCGCCGATCGGCTCGAGGCGCTCGTCCGTGAGCCCGGTCACCAGACGCGGCGGGCGCGCGCGGGCGGCCCGTCGGGCCACGGCGGGTCGTAGGCCAGCCGCTCCAGCCCGGCGCGGAGGTGCGCCGCAGCGTCGTCGCCGAGATCGCGGGCCAGGTCGCGCTCGACCGCGTTGCCGATCCGGATCGCGGCGGCGACGAGCGCCTGGCCGCGCGGGCTGAGCCGCAGGAGCGTCGAGCGGCCGTCAGCCGGCGAGGGCTCCCGCTCGATCAGCGACCGCGCCTCGAGCTCCCCCACCACCTTCGCGGCGGCCTGCTTGGTCACGCCCAGCTCGCGCGCGAGATCGGTCAGCGGGCGCGGCCGCTCGTGCAGCGCCCGGAGCGCCAGCCCGAACGTCGGCCGCAGATCGGAGAAGCCGCGGGCGGCGAGCTCGCGGTGCAGGTGCTCGATGTACCTGTTGAACGCCTGGGCGAGCAGCAGGCCGAAGTCGGTGCGAGGGTCGAGTTGCATCGTCAACCTTGATTGACTATCCTAGTCGTCAACCTGAGTTTACTACCGGAGGTTGACATGCCCGCCCCTCGGTCGGCTCCCAGGAGACGAGCGTCTGGCGGCTGCGGCTGGAGCCCGGCACCCCCGGCGTGCCCCACCGGGTCACGCGCGAGGAGATCTTCGTCGTGCTCGCCGGCTCCGCGACGGCCTCGCTCGACGGCCCGCCGCAGCCGCTGGCCGCCGGATCGACGCTCGTCCTGCCGGCGGGGGTCGAGCTCTCGCTCGAGGCCGGCGCCGACTCGCTGGAGGCGATCGTGTGCCTGCCGGTCGGCGGCCAGGGCGTGATCGGAGACGGCGAGCCGTTCACGCCGCCGTGGGCGGCCTGAGGTAGCCGACCAGCCCCTGGAACCCGGGTCGGCCCGGATCGCGTCGAGGTCAGTGTCCTCGGCGGCCATGCCGCGCAGCGGATCGGGCGCGATCGCGATCGCCTGCCGCAGATGCTCCAGCGCGGCGGCGCTGCGGTCGGCGAGGCTCGATCGGCTCCCCGTCGACCGTCACCCTCAGCTGACCGCAACTGCACGCCGCCTCGCGCGTCGCCATGGGGACATGGTACGACGTCGGCGGCACGGTAGAGTCACGCCCGTGAGCGCCTTCGGCGGCATCGACCGGCACGAGCACCTGCGCATCTGGGAAGGGGTCACGGCGCAGGCCGTCGAGGGCGAGCGGACGACGCTTGCGATCGTGGACCTGGAGCCGAACGGCACGGTGCCGGAGCACCGCCACGACAACGAGCAGCTCGGCGTCCTGATCCGCGGGACGATGCGGTTCCGGGTCGCCGACGAGACCCGCGACCTCGTCCCCGGGGACACCTGGCGCATCCTGAGCGACACGCCGCACGAGGTGACCGCGGGGTCGGAAGGCGCGCTGGCCGTCGAGTCCTTCACGCCGGTGCGCGCCGACTGGTCCGGGCTCGAGCGCCTGGCCGATCGGCCGGCGCCGAAGCTGGCCCCGTGACGCGCAACCGCTCGGTTCCGCCCCCGCAGGTCGTCCCGGTGCTCGTCTATCCGGACGTACGCGAGGCGGTCGCCTGGCTGGAGGCGGGACTCGGGTGCAGCGAGCGGGTTCGCATCGGCGACGGGCACCGGGCCCAGCTCGCCCTGGGGAGCGCAGCCGTGATCGTGACCGAGCCCGGCAACGGCCGCGTCCCGCCGGGCGGCGGGGTCGCGACGCACTCCGTCCTTCTGCGCGTGGACGACGCCGACGCCGTGTGCGAGCGGGCGCGGTCGATGGGCGCCCGCGTGCTGATGGAGCCCACCGACTTCCCGTTCGGCGAGCGCCAGTGCGAGCTGGAGGATCCGTTCGGGCACCGCTGGTCGATCACGCAGACGATCGCCGACGTCGCACCCGAGGACTGGGGCGGCGTGACCGTCAACGGCGGCCACGACTGACCCCCGTCAGGGGGCGAGGTCGTACGGGTAGCGGGTGAGCGTCTCGCTGCCGTCCTCGGTGACGAGCAGCAGATCCTCCAGCCGCACCTCGCCGATCCCGGCCACCGTCAGGCCCGGCTCGATTGCGACGACGTCCCCGGCCACGAGCTCGCCCCGGCCGGTGGGGCCGAGGCTGGGCGCCTCGTGCACGGAGAGCCCGACGCCGTGGCCGAGCGAGAACTGGAAGCCCTCCTCGGAGTCGTCCCCCGGCCCGGTGCGCAGGGTGCGGTGGCCCGCCTCCTCGAACACGTCGCAGGCGATCGCGTAGAGCGCCTCGCCGGTGACTCCCGGCCGCACCGCCGCACGGCTGCGCTCGAGTGCCGTCCGCACCAGCGCCTCGAGCTCGCGCACGGCATCCCGCACGTCCCCGACGACGAAGGTCCGCGTCATGTCGGCGAAGCACGTGGACTCCTCGTCGCGCGGCCAGAGGTCGATGACGATCGGCAGGCTCGCGGGCAGCGGGCCCGAGCCGGGCTCATGGCCGCCGCCCTCCCAGACCGACGACACGATGAGGTCGGTCGGCGCCGGGGCGCCGTGCTCCTGGCACGCCGCCCGGATCAGGGCGCGGACGGCGTCCGCCGTCACCACCTCGCCGTCGGCGACGAGCCGGTCGCCCTCGGGCGAGGCCCGTCCGAGCAGCACCGCCGCGGCACGCAGTCCGGCCTCGGCAGCCGTCTGCGCGCGCCGTATCCCGGCCAGCTCGGAAGCCGACTTCACCCGCCGCCGGGCCGCGATCGCGTCGTGGTCGAGGTGCAGGACGATGCCGTCGGCCCGGAGCCGGTCGGCGATGAAGACAGGCATCTCCGGGTCGGCGACCGCCTCGCGGATGCCCAGCGTCGCGACCGTGCGCGACGCCAGCTCGAGGTCGATCTCGTGGTAGCGGAGGCCCTGGTCGATCAGCTCGAACAGGCCGAGCTCCCTGAACCCGCGCACCTCCGCGCCCGGGGCGGCCGCCTCGACCAGCGGGCGGTCGAGGTCGCTCACCGCGACGTGCATCACCCCGTCGACGATCGCGAGGACGAACGGGTCGCCGATCCCGGCCGGCAGCTCGTGGCGCATCGCCGGCGAGCGCTCCGTGTCGCCGAAGAAGAGGAAGTCCGGCATCGCCGGTGAGGCTAGCTCAGCCCCGCAGACCCTCGGCGAAGCCCGTGTTCGGCGCGCTCAGGTTCAGCAGCCGCAGCTCCCCGTCCCCCGCGTTGCGGAACCCGTGCACCGTGCCGACCGGCGCCGCCACGAAGCTCCCCGGCCCGAAGCGGTGCGACTCGCCGTTCAGGCTGAACTCCGCCTCCCCCTCGAGCACGTAGAAGCAGTCCGCGTGGCCGCGATGCGTGTGCGGGTCGACGCCTTCGAAGCCGGGCCCGAAGCGGAGCTCGACCACCTCGAGCGCGTCGAGCTCCAACAGGATGCGGTGGTGGCGCGCCTCGCGCCGCACGTGCTCGCCGCCGTCGGGCCCGTGCGCGATCCCGCCCATCACCCGCCGCCGTAGGTGATCACGAGGTCGGAGGCCAGCCCGATCAGGTAGCCCATCGTCAGCCCGAAGAGGACGAGCCGCGTCCCCAGCCGCCGGTTGGCGGAATTCCAGAGCTGGCCGACGACGTACAGGATCGCGCCGGCCGCGAGCGTGTAGAACGCGATCTCGAGCGCCGGGGACGTCACCCGGTAGCCGATGAGCGTGCCGACGAACGTGGGTCCGCCGCCGATCAGGCCGGCGACGAGGATCCAGCGCCAGCTCGGCCGCACGCCCCCGAGCGGGCCGACGATTCCGAAGCCCTCGGTGGCGTTGTGGAGCGCGAACCCGATGATGAGCGTCGTCGCCAGGGCGACCTCGCCGGCCCGGGCGGAGACGCCGATCGCGAGGCCCTCCGAGAAGTTGTGCAGGCCGATCGCGACGGCGATCAGCATGCCCAGCGTGAGCGACGCCCGCTCGGCCAGCGCCGCGAGCTCGGTCGTCGGCACGGCCGCGCCGACAACCGCCGCCTCCGCGCTGCCGCCCGCCATGGGCGTCGGCGTACGCCGCCGCATCAGCTGGTGCTCGATCCAGGCCAGGCCCAGCCCGCCCGCGAGGATCCCCGCGGCGGCCATGATCCCGCGCCCAGCGAACGTCCCCCAGCCCTGGCCGGCCTTCGCCATCAGCAGACCGGACTCGATGATCTCGTGGGCCGCGTCCAGCACGTCCCAGAAGATGAAGAGCAGGATCCCGGCGGCGAGGACGGAGAGGAACGCGCGCGTGCGGTCGCCCAGACCCTCCAGGCGACCGAGAGGCAGGCCCAAGAAAATCGTGAAGCCGGCGATCGCGCCGAGAACTGCGGTCTTCTCCGGGCTCATTCCCCCATCCATTCCATGCGCTTAGGCTACCCTAACCTGCCCGCAGGCAAGGACAGGCGGCGCCGCCGGGTGAGCATGCTCACACGGGAGTACGCTTCGCGCCGTGCGCGCCTTCCCCGTGCGAACGCTCGCCATAACCGGCCTGGCGGCCGCCACGGCGCTGATGCTCGCGGCCGGCTTCGACTCCGGCCCGTCGAGCGCCGAGGGGCATCCGCGGACGCTCCCGGCGCACGTCTTCGCGCCGTACTTCGAGACGTGGACGACGAACCGCCTCATCCGGGTTGCCGCCCGTTCCGGCGCTCGCGACTTCACACTGGCGTTCATCCAGGCGCCGCGGCGGGGACCGTGCACTCCCACGTGGAACGGCGACCCCGCCGAGCCGACGTCCGCCGGCCGGTATCTGCCGGGCTGGCCGCCCTGCGGCGCCAGGACGGCGACGTGATCCCGTCGTTCGGGGGCTACAGCGCCGATCACGCCCTCACCGAGATCGCCGACTCGTGCCCCAGCGCCGGCCGGCTGGCCCGCGCATATGAGTCGGTCATACGCACCTACGGGGCGACGCGGCTCGACATGGACGTCGAGGATCGGTCGCTCGAGCACCACGCCGGCATCGACCGCCGCAACCGCGCGCTCCGCCTCGTCGAGCGGTGGGCGCGACGGCACGGGCGCCCGCTCCAGATCTCCTACACGCTCCCCGTCGAGCCGGCCGGCCTCGAGGCGGACGGCCTCGCGGTGCTGCGAAATGCCGTCCGCGTGGGCACGCGCGTCTACGTCGTGAACATCATGACCTTCGACTACTACGACGGCGTCACGACGGACATGGGCGGGGCCGCGATCAGCGCGGCGCGCGGGCTGCACCGCCAGCTCCACCGGCTCTATCCGGGCCGCGGCCCACGGAGGCTGTGGGCGATGGAGGGCGTCACGATCCTGCCCGGGATCGACGACTACGCGCGCAAGACCGAGGTCACCTACCTCGCCGACGCCGCCCGGCTGCGGCAATCCGCGGAGCACGTCGGCATCGGCACGCTCTCCATGTGGGCGATCGAGCGCGACAACGGCGCCTGTCCCGGCCGGATCGACTCCAACTCGTGCTCCGGCATCGTGCAACGGCAGTGGGCGTTCACGCACCTGCTCCAGCGCTTCACCTCGTGAGCGGGCTGCGCGTCGTCGGCGCCGGGCTCGGCCGCACCGGCACGAACTCGCTCAAGCTCGCGCTCGAGCGGCTCACGGGCGGGCCCTGCTACCACATGACCGAGCTCTTCGAGCGCCCCGCCGATCTGCCCTTGTGGGACGCGGCGATCCACGGCGACCCGCCCGACTGGCGCGCGTTCCCGGCCGGGTTCTCGGCCACCGTCGACTGGCCGGCGTGCGCGTTCTGGGGCGGCCTCGCCGACGCCCACCCGGACGCCGTCGTGATCCTCTCGACCCGCGACTCCGCCGAGAGCTGGTGGCGCAGCTTCGAGGCGACGATCCTCGAGGGGCTCTCGCGGCCCGTCCCGGCCGACCGCCCCGACTGGGCGGCGCGGCGCAAGGTCACGCTCGCGATGCTCGAGGAGACGTTCACGCCGAGCTGGCGCGATCGCGACGGCGCGATGGCCGCCTACGAGGCGCACAACGCGGCCGTGCGCGCCGCGGTGCCCGTGGGCCGGCTGGTGGAATGGCGGCCCGGGGACGGCTGGGAGCCGATCTGCACGGCGCTCGACGTGCCGGTGCCGTACGAACCGTTCCCGCACGTGAACTCCACCGAGGAGTTCCGCGCCGAGCAGCACGCGCCCGAATAGCTCAGTAGAGCTCGTTGCGGTAGCGCGCGAGCATCTGGGCCCGCGATTCGGCCGGCCCCAGCCCGGTCTGCTCGCGGAGCATCACGCCCAGGGTCGGGAGCTCGGAGCGCTCGATCTTCGCCTCCTGTGACCACAGCCGCGAGCGCATCATCGCCTTGCCGCAGTGCAGATAGGCCTCGCGCACGGCGACTCGCAGCACCACCGTCGGCGCGCTGCGGCCGACCCGGAACGGCTCGACCAGCTCGGGGTCCGTCCGCAGCTCGACCGAGCCGTTCACCCGCAGGGACTCGTCGACGCCGGGGATCATGAAGAGCAGCCCGATCTCCGGATGCTCCGTGAGGTTCGAGAGCGAGTCCAGCCGGTTGTTCCCGCGCCGGTCGGGCAGGAGCAGCGTCCGCTCGTCGGCAACGGTGACGAACCCGGGCTCGCCGCCGCGGGGAGTCGCGTCCATCCGCCCCTCGGCGTCCGCGGTGGCCATGACGACGAACGGCGAGAGCTCGATGAACCGGCGGCAGTGGCGGTCGATCCGGTCGAGCTGCTTGCGCAGCGTGCGCTCCTTGGGCAACGCGTGAAGCGCGCGCAGGTCCGATTCGGAGGTGATCGCAGCCACGCGGCCATCGTAACGGTCAGCCCGGGACGGAGCGCGCCACAGGCGACCCCCGGATCCCGCCGGAAAAGTCCAACGGAAGTGTCACGGCCGGCGTTCGGGGTCTGACCCCGATTCCGCCGCCCTGATACGGTCGCGGCCGACGGATCCGGGGGTGGCGATGCGCTACATGGTGATCGAGACGTTCACGCACGGGTCGCGGCCCGTGTACGAGCGGGCCCGCGACCGCGGCCGGATGCTGCCGGATGGGCTCCGGTACGTGGAGAGCTGGGTCGAGGAGGGGCTCGGGCGCTGCTTCCAGCTCATGGAGACCGACGACCCGGCGCTGTTCGACACGTGGACGGCCGAGTGGGCCGACCTGGCCGACTTCGAGATCGTGCCCGTGGTCGCGTCGGCCGACGCCGCCGCTGCGGCGCTGGAGTGACAATCGCGATCGACGTGCGCCGCCTGCGGTCGGAGGACGCGCCGGCGTGCGACGCCGTCATCGCGTCGCTGCCCTACCACTTCGGCCTGGACTCGGGCCGGCAGGAATGCGCCGAGGCTGTTCGCCGCCAGGACGGCCTTGCCGCCGTCTCCGGCGGCGACGTCGTCGGCTTCCTCACCTGGCGGCCGTGGTACCGGTCCAGCCGGGAGATCACGTGGATGGCCGTCCACGCCGAGCGGCGCGGCGCCGGCATCGGGCGGGCGCTGGTCGAGCGCCTGGCCGCCGGGAGTGCCGGGCATGCGCGCTACGTCGTCGTCACGACCCTCTCGGAGGCGTCGCCGGAGCCCGGGTCGACGACGGCTGCGCCCGCACGCGCCTGTTCTACGAGCGCAACGGCTTCGAGCCGGTCTGGGAGCCGGCGGGCTGGTGGGACGCCGAGAACCAGGCCGTCCTCATGATGCGCCGACTCGCCTAGCGCTGTGCCGCCGAGTCGGCCGCGACCACCGCGTCGATCTGGGCGCCGAGATCCGCAGCCGCCTCGCGCAGATGCTCGAGGATCTCGGCATTCTCGCCGTCGCGGTCACGGAGGGCGAGGATCTCGATGTAGCCGACGATCACGGCCAG
>JAICJM010000069.1 GCA_025928435.1 Thermoleophilia bacterium | reverse complement strand
CCGTAGCCGAGGATGTCGTCCGTGATCTGGCGGATGATCTCCTGCCGCTCCTGACGGGTCAGCGGGGTCTTCTCGACCGCCAGCATCTCCGTCACGACCTCGTTGACCTTCTCCTCGAGGTCGGCCTCGGCCTTGCCGTCCGCGTTGAACAGGCGGGGGCCGAGCCGGGGGATGATCTCCTTGTGGACGCGGGTCTTGAGCTCGGCGAAGGGATCGGAGACGACCGACGTGCGGTCGGCCTCGTCCTGCGCCTCGGCCTCCTTGGGGTCGGTCGTGGCGACCTGGATGCGAGAGTGCAGCGACATCCGGCTACCTCACTCCCCGGCGCTTCTTCTTCTTGGCGTCGCCGGCGACCCGCTGGGGGACGAGCTTGTCGGCGATCTCGCCCATGGACTTGACGACACCCGCGCGCGGGTTGGCGAGCGCGAGCGGCACGCCGCGGTTGACCGAGGACGGGACGTCCTTGTCGCCCGGCAGCTCGAAGGCCACCTTGAGATCGAGCGCCCGCTCGACCTCGTTCTTCTTCAGGCCGACCTTGGAGCCGGTCTGGTTCAGGAGGAGGTGACGCCGGTCCTTCGGGTAGTGGAGGAGGTCGAGCGTCTGCAGGGTGAGCTTGACGTTCTTGATGGCGGGAACGTCCATCGAGGCGACCAGCACCAGCTGGTCGGTGCGGTCGAGCGTCGAGAGCACCGGCCCGTGGAAGAACGGGGGCGTGTCGACGACCACCACGTCGTAGCTCTCCTTGGCCACCGCGAACAGGTGGCCGAGGCGCTCCTCCGTGACGAGCTCGGCATCCTCGGGGCGCAGCGGCGCCGGCAGGACGTGGACGCCCGACTGGTGGGCCGTGACGTATCCCGCCAGGGCCTCGGAGTCGAGCTCGCGCCGGGCCATGACCAGGTCGTAGATGGTCTTCTCCGGCTCGATCCCCATCATGATGGCGACGTCGCCGAACTGCAGGTCGAGGTCGAGCAGCAGCGTGCGCCGCTCGTGCTTGCGGGCGAACAGCGTGGCCAGGTTGCACGCGAGCGCGGTCTTGCCCGAGCCGCCCTTGGGCGAGAACAGGGTGACGACCTTGCCCTCGGCGTGCGAGGCGGCCTTGCCGGTGGCGCCGGCGGCCCGGCCCGCGGCCAGGGAGTGCGCCTTCTTGATGGTGAAGACGACCCCGTCGGTCAGCTGCGGGAGCAGGACGACGTCGTGGATGCCGGCCTGGAGGGCCTCCGACAGCAGGGTGTTCGCGCTGGCGGACGTGACCAGGACGATCGGTGCGGCGGTGACCGCCCGGATCGCCTCGACCTCGGGGGCCGGGACGTGCTCGGTGGCGGTGGTGCCGTGCAGGATCACCTGAGCGGCGGACTCCGCCAGCTTCGCGCCGGCCTTGACCGGGTCGGCGGCCGTCCCGACGAGTTCGACGTCGGGGTGGTCTGCGAGGCCCTCGCGGACCTCCGCCAGGCCGTTGGCGGCGCCCGTGATGAAGACCTTGATCGGGGACTGGTTCATTAGTTCTTCACTCCAGACACGCAGATGGGGAGGGAGTTCCGGACCTGGACGGCCGTCAGGCCGGTGGCGAACGTGCTGCACGGAGTGGCGACGGAGGCACCCGTGTCCTGGGCGCCGTGGCTCGGGCGCACGGCCAGCCAGAACTCGCCGTCCTGCCGGATCAGCATGAAGTCGGGCAGCAGGTTCTGCGGCACCGCGAGGATCACCGCGTCACCGCCCTGGCCGTCGTCGGTGCCCGAGGCGCTGTTGGCGCCGGAGGCCGAGGTCAGCGGCTCCGTGGCGACGCCCGTGTCGTAGGTCGAGAGCACCTCGACGTTCGTGATGATGCGGGCGGCGACGGTCTGCTGCTGGTACTTGCTGTTGTTCACGGACGCCTGGATGGTCATCTCGCCGAAGATGTCGACGTGGTCGCCGGCCTTCAGCGTGCCGCCGAGGACACGGTTGGCGTTGAAGGCGACCTGGACGGCGCGCGTCGTGCCGTGGATCTGGTTCACGATCGCCGTGTCCTTGGAGTCCGAGAACATCGCGGGCGTGATCTGCGCGCCGGCGGTGATGTTCGTCGCGGTCGCGAGCGAGGTGTTCAGCGACTTGATCGACGTGTAGGCGCCGGGGACGACGTCCTTGGTGGCGACCTGGCGGGTCGTGAAGGCGCCGCCGTCGACCAGCGTGTTCAGCGGGGTGCCCGCGACGACGTCGCCCTTCGAGACGACGACCGTCGTGGTCTTGATGCTCTTGTCGGCGTTGTGCTTGACGTTGCTCGTGTACATGATCACGAGGCCCGCCGCGGCGACGGCGAGGATCAGCGCGATCACGATGTTGCGGACGCTGTAGGACATGCGGCTGCCTCTCGTGGAAGACTCGGGGACTTTGCGGGACTCGTGGCCAGACACGTATCGGCAGTGCCGGCCGAGGGCTTTAGATGGCGGAAGAAGGCGCGGGGGAGCTGCCGCGGGTCGCGGTCGTCACTCCACCCGCATGGTCGTGGCCGACGTCAGCGTGCCCGACGAGACGACCACGCCCATGATGTTGATCGAGTAGGGGTAGGTCGCGGTCACCGTCACGTCCGAGGACTGCGCGTACGTGTTGTTGGTGCACGTGCGGTTGACGGTGACGTTCAGGGTGGACGCGTTCAGGTCCGACCCGGCGGCCTTCGCGGACGAGACGGCCAGAGCGTCGACGGCCGAGCAGGTGCCGGCCGTGCGGCTGACCGCCGCCTTGCGCGCGCCCTCGCGGGCGGCGCTGGTGACATCCATGTAGTTCACGAACACCTGGCCGAACTGGTAGATCGCCACCAGCACGAGCAGGAGCACGGGCAGGATGACGACGAACTCGACGACGGCCTGACCGTCCTGGCGTTGTGTATGGCGTCGGATCACGGTGTGTTCGGGAAGTCCGGAGGGGAGGTGAGGGCGGGCCCGGCTCTGCGTGGGCCCGCCGTCGGCGCCTCGACGTCGGCTAGAGCGACGCGATGACGTTGTTCAGCGTGTTCTTGATGGCGGTGCTGAGCAGGCCCAGCGTGACCACCACGGCGATGGTGATGACGCCGAGGACGACGGCGTACTCGGCCATGGTCTGGCCGGCCTCGTTCTCGAGCGCATCGACGGTCTCGTTCAGGTACTCGATCATGCGGATCCTCCCGGGATGGAATCGGGGGGCGGGCTGCCCCCAGGTGCTGTGTCGGCATCCGGAGATGCGGAATTGAGTTCCACGTGCCGGAAATCACCTTTTGGGAGGTCTCCCGACGTGATCGTGGGTCCGGCGCGGCCCCCCGATGGGGCGGGGGAGCCGGGCCGGCATCGCTCACGGCGAGTGCCTTAGAGCGAGGCGATGACGTTGTTCAGCAGGTTCTTGATGGCGGTGCTGAGCAGGCCCAGCGTGACCACCACCGCGATGGTGATGACGCCGAGGACGACGGCGTACTCGGCCATCGTCTGGCCGGCCTCGTCGCTCACGTCGGCCTGGAGGCCGCGGATGAAGTCGGTCAAGGGGATTCACCTCCTCCGGGGGTCTGAGGGGAACGGCGAAAAGGGGACGTCGTGCAAAAAGCCGCTTCGGACTCAGCGTTGTGGCATTTCCGAAGAAACGCAAGTGAGCCAGAGGAAGATCACCCTTTCGGTGACCGGACGTGCCCGCGGGACGATTCGGTATCGTCCGCGCCCGTGGCGACGATCATCGACGGCAAGCAGGTGGCCGCAGACGTGCGCGCCCGCGTCGCCAGAGATGCGGCGGCCCTGCGCGAGCGCACGGGGCACACGCCCGGCCTGGTGACGATCCTCGTGGGGGAGGACGCGGCCTCGCAGGTCTACGTGCGCAACAAGATCAAGGCGTGCGAGGAGGCCGGCATGGCGTCCTTCCACGAGCCGATGCCGGCGACGTCATCTCAAGGACAGGTGCTCGCGATGGTCGAGCGCTACAACGCCGACGACCGCGTGGACGGGATCCTGGTGCAGTCGCCGCTGCCGAAGGGGCTCGACTTCAAGCAGGTACTCGAGCGGATCGACCCCGCCAAGGACGTCGACGGCTTCCACCCGCTGAACGTCGGGCGGCTCGTCGCGGGGCAGCCGGGCCTGGTGGCGTGCACGCCGGCGGGCGTGATGGAGCTGCTCGACGCGAGCGGCGTCGAGCTCCAGGGCGCCGACGCCGTCGTGGTGGGCCGCTCCGACATCGTCGGCAAGCCGGTCGCGCTCCTGCTGCTCCACCGCAGCGCCACGGTGACGGTCTGCCACTCGCGCACGCGCGACCTGGCCGAGGTCACCCGCCGCGCCGACGTCCTCGTCGCCGCGGTCGGCCGCGCGCGGATGATCACCGCCGACATGGTGAAGCCGGGTGCGACCGTGATCGACGTCGGCATCAACCGCACCGACGAGGGCCTCGCGGGCGATGTCGACTTCGGTCCGGTGTCCGAGGTGGCGGGGGCGATCACCCCCGTGCCGGGCGGCGTCGGGCCGATGACGATCGCCATGCTCCTGCGCAACACCGTGGTCGCCGCCGCGGCGCGTCAGGGTGACTGATCCCATGGCCGCCGCCGCGTAGCTACACGTCGATCGTTTTGCGATGTTTCGCGTGCCCCTCCGGGCGCCTGAAACAGCTCTGTCTCGACCTTCCGGGGACTTCGTTGCAAACGTCCGGAACCTGCTTTATCGTTGCGCGATCCCGTCGCGCATGCGGGTGAATCAAGGAGAGGAAGCGAGTTGGCAGAAGGCACCGTGAAGTGGTTCAGCAACGAGAAGGGCTACGGCTTCATCCAGCAGGACGGCGGTGAAGACGTGTTCGTCCACTTCTCCGAGATCCAGGCCGACGGCTACAAGACCTTGAACGAGGGTCAGCGGGTCGAGTTCGACGTCGTCCAGGGGAACAAGGGCCTGCAGGCCAGCGGCGTTCGCGCCCTCGCGTAGTCCCGCACCGTGACCGGGGGCGGCGGCAGCGCTGCCCCCGGTACGCTCGTTGACTATCCTGCCCGGACGATGGCGATCTCGTCCGACGACGTGCTGCACGTTGCCCGGCTGGCGCGGCTGAGCCTGACCGACGACGAGGTCGCGCGCATGACGGACCAGCTCTCCACGATCATCGGCCACGTCGAGCAGCTGTCGTCGCTCGACCTCGCAGGCGTCGAGCCCACGGCCCACGCGCTCGACCTGACGAACCAGGTGCGCGCCGACGCGGCCCGGCCCTCGTGGCCGCGGGACGAGGTGCTCCGAAACGCCCCCGACCCGGCCGACGGCGGCTTCCGCGTCCCGCCGACCGCATGACCGAGACGCTCGGCCTGACGGCGGAGCGGTGCGTCGAGCTGCTCGACGCGCGCGAGGTCTCCTGCCGCGAGCTCGCCACGGCGTACCTCGACCGGATCGACGCCGCCGACCGCGGCATCCATGCGTTCCTGCGCACGCGCCGTGAGGCGGCGCTCGCGGAGGCCGACGGCTTCGACCGCGACGGCCGCACGGGGCTGCAGGGCGTGCCGATCGCGCTCAAGGACATCCTCTGCACGAAGGGCGAGGAGACCACCGCCGGCTCGCGCATCCTCGAGGGCCACATCCCGATCTACGACGGCGGCTGCGTCACGCGCGTGAAGGCGGCCGGGCTCGTCTCCCTCGGCAAGACGAACATGGACGAGTTCGCGATGGGCTCCTCGACCGAGAACTCCGCGTACGGCGCCACCCACAACCCGTGGGACACCGAGCGCGTCCCAGGCGGGTCGTCGGGGGGCTCGGCGGCCGCGGTCGCCGCCGGGTTCGCGCCGCTCTCGCTCGGCACCGACACGGGCGGCTCGATCCGCCAGCCCGCGGCCCTCTGCGGCGTCGTCGGCATGAAGCCGACCTACGGCGCGGTCAGCCGCTACGGCCTGATCGCCTTCGCGTCGTCGCTCGACCAGATCGGCCCGTTCGCGCTGACGGTGCGCGACGCCGCCCTGCTCATGCAGGTGATCTGCGGCAAGGATCCCTGCGACTCGACCTCCGTCGAGCTGCCCGAGCCGATCGAGGTGCCGTCGGCAGAGAGCCTGCGCGGGGCGCGCCTGGGCGTGCCGTCCGACCTCCTGGCCCAGGGCGTCGAGCCGGGCGTGCGCGAGGCGTTCGACGCGTCGCTCGCCGCCGCCGAGGGCCTGGGCGCCGAGATCGTCGAGACCTCGCTCCCGCACGCGGGCTACGCCCTCCCCGCCTACTACCTGATCGCGCCGGCCGAGGCCTCGGCCAACCTGTCGCGCTTCGACGGCGTCCGCTACGGCATGCGCCTGGCCGAGCCGGGCGACACGGTGGGAGACATGTACGGGCGCACGCGCGCGGCCGGCTTCGGCGCCGAGGTGAAGCGCCGGATCATGCTCGGCACCTACGCGCTGTCGGCCGGCTACTACGACGCCTACTACGGCATGGCCCAGAAGGTGCGCACCCGCATCCGGGAGGACTTCGCCGCCGCCTTCGCCGACGTCGACCTGGTCGTCTCGCCGACCTCGCCGACGGTCGCGTTCCGGATCGGCGAGCGCGTGGACGACCCGTGGGCGATGTACGCCTCCGACGTCCTCACCGTGCCCGTGAACCTGGCCGGCCTGCCCGGGATCTCCATCCCGTGCGGCACGAGCGAGGGGCTGCCGGTCGGCTTCCAGATGGTCGGCCCGGCCTTCTCCGAGAACCGCATCCTGGCGGCGGCGCACGCGCTCGAGAGCGCGATCGGCTTCGATCCCCGGCCGCCGGCGAGGGCGGCGCGCGCATGAGCGCCAACGGCTGGGAGGCCGTCATCGGCCTCGAGATCCACGTGCAGCTCAACACCGACTCCAAGATGTTCTGCGCCTGCGCGAACGTCTTCGGGGCCGACCCGAACACGCTCACCTGCCCGGTGTGCCTCGGCTATCCCGGGGCCCTTCCGACGATCAACGGCGGCGCGGTCGACAAGGCGATCCAGATCGGCCTGGCCCTCGACTGCGAGATTGCCGACCGGTGCCAGTTCCACCGCAAGAACTACTTCTATCCCGACAGCCCCAAGGCGTACCAGATCAGCCAGTACGACCAGCCGATCTGCGCCCGCGGCCACCTGGACGTCGACGGCGGCCGCATCGGGATCACGCGCGCGCACCTGGAGGAGGACGCGGCCAAGCTCGTGCACGCCGGCGGGTCGGGCGGGCGCATCGCCGGCGCCGACTCCTCGGTGGTCGACTTCAACCGCTGCGGAACGCCGCTGGTCGAGATCGTGACCGAGCCCGACCTGCGCTCGCCGGAGCAGGCGGTGGCGTTCCTCGGCCTGCTGAAGAACACGCTCCAGACGATCGGGGTCTCCGACTGCGACATGGAGAAGGGGTCGCTGCGCTGCGACGCCAACGTGTCGGTGCGGCGGACGGGGGAGACCGGCTTCGGCACGAAGACCGAGCTGAAGAACATGAACTCGTTCAAGTTCCTGGGCGAGGGCATGGCCGCCGAGATCCGGCGCCAGATCGACCTGCTCGGATCGGGCGGCGAGGTGAGGCAGGAGACGCTCCACTACGACCCGCAGGCGCGGGAGCTGCACGCGCGCCGCTCCAAGGAGGAGGCGGACGACTACCGCTACTTCCCCGAGCCCGACCTCGTGCCGCTCGAGCCGAGCGCCGACACGGTGCGCCGGCTGCGCGACGCGATGCCGGAGCTGCCGGCCGCCCGCATCGCCCGCTTCCGCGAGACCTACGGGCTGAGCGAGCAGGACGCGACCGACCTGAACGCCGCGCCCGAGACCGCCGACTACTTCGAGGCGGTCGCGAAGGCGAGCGGCGACGGCAAGGCGGCATCCGACTGGGTGCGCAACCAGCCCGGCGCGGTCGGGACGATCCCGGCCGAGGGCCTGGCCGGCATCGTCGGCCTGATCGCCGCGGGCACGATCACGCCCACGATCGGCAAGCAGGTGTACGCGCTGCTCGAGTCCGACCCCTCCGCGGATCCGGCGGCGCTCGTCGAGCAGCACGGTCTGGCGTCGATCGGCGACTCGTCGGAGCTCGAGGGGATGGTGGACGAGGTGCTGGCACAGAACCCGCAGTTCGTGGAGCAGTTCCGGTCGGGCAAGGAGGGCGTGATCAACGCGCTCGTCGGCCAGGTGATGAAGCAGACGCGCGGCCGGGCCGACGCCCGCCAGGTGCAGCAGCTGCTGCGCGACCGTATGCAGCAGTAGGGGGACAGTCCCCGCCGCGCGGGGACTGTCCCCGGTTGTCCGCGCGCCGCAATACGATTCGCGCGCGTGGATGGCAAGCGCTACCTGATCACCCCCGGCCCGACCCCGGTGCCGCCCGAGGTCGTCGCCGCAGAGTCCGCGCCGCTGCATCACCATCGCAGCCCCGATTTCCGCGCACTGCTGGGGGAGACGCTGGAGCGGCTGAAGCGGGTGTTCGAGACGGAGCACGACGTCCTGCTGTTCACCGGCTCCGGCACGGCGGCGATGGAGTCGGCGATCGCGAACCTGCTCTCGCCCGGCGACCGCGCCGTCGTCGCCTCAGCCGGGAACTTCGGCGAGCGCTGGGTGAAGCTGGCGCGGGCGTACGGTATCGAGCCCGTCCACGTCGAGCACGAGTGGGGCGAGCGGCTCGACCCGGCCCGGATCGCGGAGGCCGCCGGCGAGGCCGGCACGGTCGCCGTCTACGTGACCCAGTCCGAGACCTCGACGGGGGTCGTCCACGACGTCGAGGCGATCGCCCGGGCCGTCGCGCCCACCGGCGCGCTGGTCGTCGTCGACGCCGTCTCCAGCCTGGGCGGGGTCGAGCTCGCCGTCGATGCATGGGGCGTCGACGTCGCGGTGGCCGGCTCCCAGAAGGCGCTCATGTGCCCGCCGGGCCTCGCGTTCGCCTCGGTCTCCCCGCGCGCCTGGGAGCAGTCCGAGCGGGCGACGCTGCCGCGGCACTACCTCAGCTGGCGGGTCGCGGCCGACTCGCACCGTAAGAACGACACCGCCTTCACCCCGGCCGTCACGATCGTCGCCGCCCTGCACAAGGCGCTCGAGCTGATCGAGGCCCGCGGCAAGGAGGCCGTCTGGGCCCACAACCGGCGCCTCGCCCACGGCGCCCGTGAGGGCGTGAAGGCGCTCGGCCTCGACCTCTACGGGCCCGACGACGAGACCTCGGCCATGGTCACGGCGTTCCTCATGCCCGACGGGATCGACGGCCAGAAGTGCTACAGCGTCCTGCGCGACCGCCACGGCATCGTGCTCGCGGGCGGCCAGGGCAAGCTGCGCGGCCGGATCATGCGGATCGGCCACATGGGCTTCATGAACGAGTTCGACATCGTGACCGCGCTCGCCGGGCTCGAGCTGGCCCTGGCCGAGCTCGGCTACCGGTCGCCCGTCCCCGGCGCCGGCGCGGCCCGCGCGATCGAGGTGTTTACATCGGGATGACGAGCGTCCTCGTGACCGAGGAGATCGCGGCGGCGGGCGTCGATCTCCTGCGCGGTGAGTTCGAGGTCGACGTGGAGCTGAACCCGCCGCCGGCCGAGCTGGCCGAGCGGATCGGCGGCTACGACGCGCTCATCGTCCGTTCGGCGACGTCGGTCTCGGCCGAACTGCTCGATCACGCCGGCCGGCTGAAGGTGATCGGCCGGGCGGGCACGGGCGTCGACAACGTCGACGTGGCCGCCGCCACGCGCCGCGGGATCATCGTCGCGAACGCGCCGGGCTCCAACATGGTGGCCGCGGCCGAGCACACGCTCGGCCTCCTGCTCGCCATCGCGCGCAACATCCCGCAGGCGCATGCCGCCCTCGTCCAGGGACGCTGGGAGCGCAAGCGCTTCGGCGGGGTGGAGCTGGCCGACAAGGTGCTCGGCGTGGTCGGCTTCGGCCGCATCGGCCAGCTCGTGGCGGCCCGGGCGAAGGCGTTCGGGATGCGGGTGTGCGTCTTCGACCCGTTCGTCTCGGCGGACCGCTGCCGCGAGCTCGGCGTCAGCTCCGCCTCGCTCGAGAACCTGCTCTTGCAGGCCGACTTCGTCACGCTGCACGCGCCGCTCACGCCCGAGACGCGACACCTCATCAACGCCGAGCGGATCGCCCTGATGAAGCGGGGCGCGCGGCTCGTGAACGCCGCCCGCGGCGACCTGGTGGACGTGGACGCCCTGGCCGACGCGTTGCGCTCCGGTCACGTCGCCGGCGCCGCGCTCGACGTGTTCCCCTCGGAGCCGTACACCTCCGGGGCGATCCTCGAGCTGCCGAACGTCGTCGTCACGCCGCACCTGGGCGCGTCCACCCAGGAGGCCCAGGACCGGGCGGGGATGATCGTCGCCGAGCAGGTGGCGGCGGCGCTCCGCGGCGCCCTCGTCCCGAACGCCGTGAACATCCCGCAGGTGCGGCCGGAGGACCTCGAGCTGCTCGGCCCGTACATGCCCGTGGCGACGCAGCTCGGCCGGCTGGCCGTCGGCCTGCACGAGGGCCGCCTGGAGGGCATCGACGTCACGTACGACGGCGCGCTCGGCGAGCACGACACCCGCCTGCTCACGTCCGCCGTGATCATCGGCGCGCTGGGCGCCCACTCGGACGAGCCGGTCAACCTCGTGAACGCGCGGGCCGTCGCGGAGGCGCGCGGGATCGTCGTGACCGAGGGCCGCTCGCGGACGCCGGCCGATTACACCACCCTGATCCGGGTCGCGACCGGTGGGGAGCAGACGGTGTCGGGGACGACGATCGGGCGCGAGAACCGGCCGTGGCTGGTCGAGGTCGAGGGCTACCAGCTCGAGATCGAGCTCGCCGGCCACATGGTGGTCATGTTGAACGACGACCGCCCGGGCATCATCGGCCGCGTCGGCACCGCGTTCGGCGAGGACGGCGTGAACATCGCCAACATGCGCGTCTCACGCAATTACCGCGGCGAGCGGGCCATGATGGTGCTCGCGCTCGACGTCACGCCGGACCCGTCGGTGATCGAGCACCTGTGCGCGCTGGACGGCGTCCACCAGGTGCGGTCGGTCGACCTCGACAGCGTCGGTATCTAGGGCTCCGGGCCCGCACCGCCACCACGACGAACGGCATGTCGAACGTGCCCCGACCGGCGAGGTCGGCATGCCCGTCGGCGAGCCGCGCGACCTCGGCCAGCACCCGCTCGCGCTCGGCCTGCGGCAGCACCGCGATGCGGCTCGTCGAGGAGGCCCACTCGCGCAGCCGGGCCCGGTCGAACTGGACCGGGTTTTCGAACTCGCGCCGCTCCACGGCGGTGAAGACGTCGGTCTCGACCGGGCGCGCGAGGCCGCGCGAGCCGGTCAGCACGTCGCCTGCGCCGAGCAGGACCCTCGTCAGCTCGGCGACCCAGGGCACGCGGTCGTCGCGCATGTTCCAGAGCAGGCCGAGCGCGCCGCCGGGGACGAGCACGCGGGCGATCTCGGCCAGTGCGGCCGGCCCGTCGAACCAGTGGAAGGCCTGGCCGACGACCACGGCGTCGGCGCTGCCGTCGGGCAGCGGGATTCGCTCCGCCGACCCGGCCAGCGCCCGCACCGACGGCAGCGCCCGCTCGAGCTCGGCGCGCATGTTCGCGAGCGGCTCGACCGCGACGACGTCGGCGCCCCCGGCCACCAGCACCTCGGTCAGCTTCCCGGTGCCGGCGGCGAGGTCGACGACGCGCCGTCCCGGAGCCGCCTCGAGCGCCCACTCGACGGCCGCCGCGGGGTACGACGGACGCGCCCGCTGGTAGGCGCCGGCGACCCCGTCGAACGAGCGAGCCTGGTGCCTGTCGGAGGCCAGCATCGGGTGGAGCGTAATGAACGCCTGCATACCGGCCCTTCCGGTACCATCACTCGCCGAGGAACCGAACACCGAAAGGACGCGTCCTGCCATGCAAGCCACCGAGAAGATCTGGCGCAACGGAAGCTTCGTGTCGTGGGAGGACGCCAACGTCCACATCCTCACGCACGCCCTCCACTACGGGACGGGCGTCTTCGAGGGCATCCGCGCCTACGACACGCCCAAGGGCTCCGCGGTCTTCCGCCTGACCGACCACCTCGAGCGCCTGCGCCGCTCGGCCGCGCTGTACCAGATGGACATCGGCTACGGCGTGCCGGAGCTCGCCGCCGCGGTGCATGAGACGGTCGGGGCGAACGGGGTGCCGTCGTGCTACGTGCGGCCGATCGTCTTCCGCGGCGCCGGCCCGATGGGCCTCTACCCGGGCGACAACCCGGTCGAGGTCGCCATCGCCGTGTGGCCGTGGGGCGCCTACCTCGGCGAGGACGCCCTCGAGCACGGCGTGCGCTGCAAGGTCTCGAGCTTCCGCCGCATCGGACCGAACACGCTCCCGCCGACGGCGAAGGCCACCGGCCAGTACATCAACTCGGTGCTCGCCAAGCTCGAGTCCTCCCGCGCCGGCTACGACGAGGCCATCCTCCTGAACGAGGAGGGCTACGTGGCCGACGGGTCGGGCGAGAACGTGTTCGTCGTGCGCGACGGCGTGCTCTACACGCCGCCCACCACGGCGTCGTGCCTCCCCGGGATCACCCGCGAGACCGTCATCCGGATCGCGCACACGCTCGGATACGAGGTGCGCGAGGTGAGCCTGGTGCGCACCGATCTCTACTTCGGCGACGAGGTGTTCCTGTGCGGGACGGCCGCGGAGGTGACGCCGGTGGCGTCGGTCGACGACCATCCCACCGGCCCGCGCGGCCCGATCACGAAGCAGATCCAGGAGACGTTCTTCGCCATCGTCGGCGGGCAGGACGAGCGGTTCGCCGACCTGCTCGAGTACCCGGTCCGCGCGGCGGTCTAGCGCGGTGGTCACGACCCGGTCGATCCCGCTGGCGCGCCCGTACCTCGACGGCCGCGAGGAGGAGCTCGTCCTCGACGTGCTGCGGTCGGACAGCCTGGCGTGCGGCCCGGTCGGGCCGGCGTTCGAGCGCGGGTTCGCCGAGCGGGTCGGGACGCAGCATGCGATCGCCTGTTCGAGCGGCACGGCGGGCTTGCACGTCGCCCTGCACCGGCTCGGCGTCGGCCCCGGCGACGAGGTGATCACGTCGAGCTTCTCGTTCGTGGCGTCGGCCAACGTGATCCTGTTCGAGCGGGCGAAGCCGGTGTTCGCCGAGATCGACGAGCGCACCTTCAACCTCGACCCGGCCGCCGTCGAGGAGGCGATCACGCCCCGCACGAAGGCGATCATCCCGGTGCACATCTTCGGCTACCCGTGCGACATCGAGGCGATCACGAAGATCGGGCGCCGCTTCGGCCTCCCGGTGATCGAGGACGCATGCGAGGCGCTCGGATGCACGGTGAACGGCCACGGCGTCGGCACCCACGGCAACCTGGCCGTGTGGGGCTTCTACCCCAACAAGCAGCTGACCACCGGCGAGGGCGGGGCGATCACGACCGACGACCCGGACGCGGCGCGCGAGCTGCGCAGCCTCGTCAACCAGGGCCGCTCGGACAACGGCGACTGGCTCGTGCACCAGCGGCTCGGCTTCAACTACCGCATGGACGAGATGTCCGCCGCCGTGGGGATGGCGCAGCTCGAGAAGCTGGACATGCTGCTCGACCGCCGCCGCCGGATCGCCGGGCGCTACGACGAGCTGCTCGCCGGCATCGAGGGGGTCGAGACGCCCTACCGCGGCCCCGAGCCGCGCAGCTGGTTCATCTACTACGTGCGCCTGGCGCCCGAGATCGACCGCGCCGCCGTCTCGTCCGCGCTCGCCGACCGCGGCGTCGCCACCCGCCCGTACCTGCCCGCCATCCACATGCAGCCGACCTATCGCGAGCGCTTCGCATACGGCCCGGGGATGCTGCCGGTCACCGAGCGCGTGTCCGCCTCGACGCTCGCCCTGCCCTTCTACGTCCAGCTCGAGGACGACGACATCGCATATGTCGCCAACGCGCTGCGCGAGGTGCTGGCGGAGCAGTGACGGCCTCCGGGGCGCCGATGGTGTTCCTGGGTTACGGCAAGTTCGTGCGCGCGGACCGCATCTATGCGCTCGAGCCGATCGAGGGCGACGACCGCGGCGACGGGCGCCGCACGAAGGTGTGGGTGGACGGGATGGCGGAGCCGCTCGTCGCCTCCCGCACGGAGCGCACGATCCTCGCCGACATGGGCGAAGCGACGGCGCTCGCGATGGCCGTGCGGCGCAGCCGCCAGAACCAGATGTCGCTCGATGTCTAGTGTTCCGTCCCGGGGGTTCCGTGATGATCGGCCGTGCGAAAATCGAGCATGGCAAGGACGCAGGGAGCCCGGATATCGGGAATATCGGGGCGACCGAGGACACAGCCAGGCGATGATTTGCAGCCGGACGATCGCGTGAGACCTCCGGGACGGAGCGCTCGTTGGGCTGTCCACCTGATCGGGGCGGGCAGCCTGCCGATGCGCGACGGGCTGATGGCGCCGCGCGGCGAGTTGGGCGACATCGAGGTGGTCTCGAACGTCCTGCTCCTGCAGGGGACGGGCGGCACCGTGCTCGTGGACACGGCGGCCGGCGGCCTCGACGGCCACTGGGACGGCGCCACCAGCAACCTCGCGGAGGCCCTGGCGCCGTTCTGCCGGATCGAGGACGTCGACGCGGTCGTGCTCACGCACCTCGACTTCGACCACTTCGGCGGAGCGGCCGACATCCCGGCCGAGCGCGTCTTCGTCACGTCCACGGCCGCCGACTGGGCACGGACGTGGGAGTCCGACCCCGGCGACCTGTACGAGATCTTCGCGCGCCTGGACGGCCGCCTGGTCGAGGTGGCCGACGACGTCGAGGTGCTCCCCGGCGTGCGCCTCGTCGAGGCGCCCGGGCATCGCGAGGGCCACGCCGTCGTCGAGGTCGACGGGGGCGACGGCCGCCGCGTGTTCCTGGCGGACGTGATCCACCACCCGAGCCATGTGCAGCACCCGGAGTGGGACCGCGAGTTCGACTCCGACCCCGAGGCGGCCCTGCGCACCCGCCGCGACTGGCTCGAGCGGCTCGCCGGCACGGGCATCCCCTGCGCCGCGTCGCACATCGATGAATGGGGGACGATCGAGCCCGGTGGGGACGGCCTGGGCTGGCGCCCGCTCTGACGTTCCCCGAGCTCGACCTCGGCGGCGACTCGATCGCCGCGGCCCGCGGCCTGATCGGCTGGACGCTGCTCGTCGACGGGGTGGGCGGCCCGATCGTCGAGGCCGAGGCCTACCGCCACGACGACCCGGCGTCGCACAGCTACCGCGGCCGCACGGCCCGCAACTGGGCGATGTTCGGGCCGGCGGGGACGCTCTACGTGTACCGCAGCTACGGGATCCACTGGTGCATGAACATCGTGTGCGGACCGGAGGAGGTGGCCGACGCGGTGCTCGTCCGCGCCCTCGAGCCTGCCCATGGCGTCGAGCGCATGTGGGAGCGGCGCGGCCGCGAGCCGCTGACGTCCGGGCCGGGCAACGTCGGCCAGGCGCTCGGCGCCGGTCCCGAGCTGAACGGCACCCTCGCCGTGCTTGTGCCACCGGCCCGGCGCAGGCGGGTGGTGCGCACCACCAGGATCGGCCTGACGAAGGCGGCCGAGCGGCCGTGGCGGTTCCTCGACCCCGACTCGGCCTGGGTCAGCCGGCCGATATCATCCGCGTCCCGTGCCGGACGTCGCAGCGCTCACACGTAACGCCGTCAAGGTGTTGCCGGAGGGGGAGCTCGAGCGCAAGCTCGCGCTCGGCCGGCCGCTGCGCGTCAAGCTCGGCATCGACCCGACCGCCCGCGACATCCACATCGGCCAGGCGATCCCGCTCCAGAGGATGCGCGCGTTCCAGGACCAGGGGCACACCGGCATCCTCATCGTCGGCGACTACACGGCCCGGGTGGGCGACCCGTCCGGGCGCTCGAAGGAGCGGCGGGTGCTCTCGGACGCGGAGATCGACGCGAACGCGAAGCGCTACTTCGAGCAGGCGCTTCGCATCCTCGATCCCGAGCGCTCCGAGCTGCGCTTCAACGGGGAGTGGCTCGGGAAGATCGATTTCGCCGAGCTCCTGCGCCTGACCCGGATCGTGACCGTCTCGCGGCTGCTCGAGCGGGACGACTTCGAGCGCCGGTTCAAGGCCAACCAGCCGATCTCGGTGTCCGAGTTCCTCTATCCGCTGATGCAGGGCTACGACTCGGTGGCGATCGAGGCCGACGTCGAGCTGGGCGGCACCGACCAGGAGTACAACCTGCTCACGGGCCGGGACATCCAGACGGCGTACGGGCAAGATCCCCAGGTGGTCCTGACGACGCCGCTCATCAACGGGCCGAACGGCGTCGGGAAGATGAGCGCCTCGCTCGGCAACTACATCGGGATCGACGACCCGCCCAGCGAGATGTACGGCAAGGCGATGAGCTGCGTCGACGAGCTGATGCCGGCCTACTACGACCTCTGCCTCCAGGACGACGACCCGCCGCCGGCCGACCCGTACACGGCCAAGCGCGAGTTCGCCCGCCGGCTGGTCGAGCGCTGGCACGGGGCCGAGGCAGCCGCGACCGCGGAGGCGGCGTTCGACCGCCAGTTCAAGCAGGGCCGGGCGGCGGAGGACGCTCCCCGGATCCGGCTTCCGGACGGTGATCCGGTGCACATGCCGGCGCTCCTGGCGGGGAACGGCCTCGCGGGCTCGCGCGGGGAGGGCCGGCGGCTGATCGGGCAGGGCGGCGTGCGGGTGGACGGAAACCCGCTTGGCTCCGACGAATTCGACGTCGATCGGGAGCGCCTGGAGGGCGCCGAGCTGCGGGTCGGACGCCGGTTCGCCGTCATCGAGCGCGGGTGATCGCTATACTGCCCTGTCGGCCGCCTCCGAGGGGTTCTTGGAGCGGCCGTTTCGTCCGGCGCGTGCCACTTGCCTGGCCCCCTGCAACTCGCTAGGCTTAGAGGTCGCGCTCGAGGGCGCCTGGTCTTTGAAAACTCAACAGTTTGGGGATCTCTCTGGGGTGCGACGCATCCCGGATTGATCGACGTCGGGTTCGTCCGCTACCCCGGGAATTCCACGGGGGGCGGAAACCATGTCGGCGACCCTGCGCCACCGGCCCTCGGGCCGGAGACGGTGGGTGCGCCGGCCTTTGAGAGCAGATCGGTCAGCCAGATTCGACCGATCTAGAGACTCTCCTTCATGGTCAGAGACCGGCCGACGATCCCGCTTCGCGTTACGACGCGGGTGGGGGAGGCCGTTTTCGCAACCTGTTCTCGGAGAGTTTGATCCTGGCTCAGGACGAACGCTGGCGGCGTGCCTAACACATGCAAGTCGAGCGGAAAGGCTCCTTCGGGAGTACTCGAGCGGCGAACGGGTGAGTAACACGTGGGTAATCTGCCCAGGACACAGGAATAACCAGTGGAAACGCTGGCTAATGCCTGATGAAGTGCAGACCTCTTGGGGTTCTGTACCAAAGGTAGCTTCGGCCTCCGGTCCTGGATGAGCCCGCGGCCCATTAGCTTGTTGGCGGGGTAACGGCCCACCAAGGCGACGATGGGTAGCTGGTCTGAGAGGACGATCAGCCACACTGG
>JAICJM010000177.1 GCA_025928435.1 Thermoleophilia bacterium | reverse complement strand
TGCGGTCGGCCATGAACACCGAGGAGCACGAATGATCTATCCCAAGATCGACGACCTGCTGGAGAAAGTGGACAGCAAGTACGCGCTCGTGATCGCCGCCGCGCGGCGCACGCGCCAGATCAACGACTACCACCACCAGTTGGGCGAGGGCAGCTTCGAGAGCTTCGCGCCGCCGCTCGTCGAGTCGCGCTCGAAGAACTTCCTGACGATGGCGCTCGAGGAGATCTCGCAGGGGCAGCTCAAGGTCTCCCCGACCACGAAGGAGTAGCCGCCGCTGATGAGTTTCCCGGCCGGCGCGGGTCATACCTCCCAGAACCCGAACCGGGAGGTGCGCTGATGGCCACGCGAGTGATGCTGCTGGTGGGGACGCGGAAGGGCTGCTTCATCCTCGAGAGCGATGAGGCCCGCCGCGACTGGGACGTGCGAGGGCCGTTCTGCGACGGCTGGCCGATCTACCGGGCGATCCACGATCCGGAGTCGGGGGCGATCTACGCCTCGGCGGCCAGCGAGTGGCACGGGTCCGGCGTCTGGCGCAGCCCCGACATGGGGGAGACGTGGGAGCTCTCAAGCGAGGGCCTCGGCTACGGCGAGCACGGCGAGCTGCGGCTGTCCAAGGTGTCCGGGCTGATGGCGGCGCACGGCCGCCTGATCGCGGGCGCCGAGGCCGCCGGCCTGTTCGAGAGCCGCGACGGCGGGGTGACATGGTCGCTGCTCTCGACCCTCGACGGCCAGCCCGGGCGCACGAAGTGGAACATGCCCGAGAACCAGCCCCCGGGGCATCTCGGGATCGCGGGCCTGCTCCCGGACCCGAACGACCGTGACCGCTTCTGGACGGTGGTGCAGGGGTGGGGCATCTTCGAGACCACGGACGACGGTAAGTCGTGGACGCCGCGGAACGAGGGCCTGCGCGCCGAGTGGCCGCTCGAGGATCCCAGGGTGAACTACTGCGTCCACAAGCTGGTCATGTCGCCGGTCGACCACGACCGCCTCTACCAGCAGAACCACTGCGGCATGCACCGCAGCGATGACGCCGGCAAGTCATGGAGGGAGATCACCGAGGGCCTGCCGAGCGACTTCGGCTTCGCCGCGGCCGCGCATCCGCACGACCGCGAGAGCTTCTACGTGATCCCGCTCGATGCCGGGCATGGCCGCTGCATGCCGGACGGGCACGCGGCGGTGTGGCGGACGCACGACGGCGGCTCGTCGTGGCGCCGGCTCGACAGCGGGCTACCGGAGCGGAACGCCTATCTCGGCGTGCTGCGGGAGGGGCTCGCGATCGACGACCTCGACTCGCCCGGCCTCTACTTCGGGACGAGCACCGGCCAGGTGTTCGCGAGCAGCGACGAGGGTGAGACCTGGTCGGCGGCGGCGAGCTACCTGCCCGGCATCGCGTCGGTCGAGGTGGCGGTGATCTCCTAGCCATGGCCGACCTGCACCTGCCGGTCACCCTGCCGACCGTCTTCGGCGACCTGCCGCGGCGGCTCGACGTCGACGCGGCGACGGTGAGCGATGCGATCGACCGCCTCGAGGAGCGCTGGCCCGGCCTCCGCGACCGCCTGTGCGAGCCGGGCCCGGCGCTGCGGCGGCACGTGAACGTCTACGTCGACCGGGAGCGTGCCGGCCTGGACACGGCGCTGCGGCCCGACTCGCGCGTCGACGTCATCTCCGCGATCAGCGGGGGATAGACATCCATCATCCGCCCACCGCCGCTCGCGGTACCAGCGCTGCATGGTGCACTCGCTCGGCGGCGTCACGGGCCCACCGGCGAGCTCTCCGCGGAGGCGCCGGATCGTAGGTAGCGGCGAGCCGCCGCGCGCCCACTCCGCCTCGGCCCGCGCCCGCAGGTCCGGCCAGGCGTAGGAGCCGGGCCGCGACCGCGCGTTGGCGGGGTCACGGCTGACGAGCGCGGTGTGCGCGGCCAGGGCGCGCCGTCGCGTCGCGGTCAGGCAGCCGCTCGCCTGCCAGACCCGCTCGAGGGCCTCGGCCAGATCGCGCCCGCCGCGGCGCAGCTGGAACTCGGGCGAGGCATGCCTCTCGCACAGCCACACCGTGATGCCGTGGGTCAGCCGCAGCCGGATCGTCCGGCCGCGCGTGCGGACGGTGCAGAGGGCGCACATGGATCCGGCGGGCAAGGGCATGCACCGAGTGTGCCGGGAGAACCCTCGCGTGTGTGCCACGACGTGTGTCGAGAACGTGCCGGCTCATCACGATCTTGTGGGATCCGCCAACCCTCGTCGGCCGTACACGTCTCACATGACAGCCGGCCCGCGCCAATTGCGACGCGGGCCGCCGTACTGGGTACGTGTCAATTGACGCACGCGCCCGATGTCAATTGCCCGAGAAACCACCGGCCCCGAATGCCCACCCTCACCCGACCACCCTCCGGCACACGGCCCCGCGGCGGTTGCGCGGCCGGTCGCCGGAGGGCGACACTACGGCCATGATCCTCGTCGGCGTCTGCGGAGGGATCGCGGCCTACAAGACGTGCGACCTCGTCCGCACGCTCGTGCGGGCGGGGCATGAGCTGCAGGTCGTCCAGACGCCCGACTCGCAGCGCTTCGTCGGCGCGACCACCTTCGCCGCCCTCTCGCGGCGGCCCGTGCTCGTCGACGGCGGGCCCGAGGTGTTCCCGCACCTGGATGCGTCGTCGCACGCGCGGCTGCTCTGCATCGCGCCGCTGTCGGCGACCACGCTCTCGCGCATCGCCCACGGCGAGGCGGCCAACGTCCTCACCGCGACGACGCTCGCCTTCTCGGGCCCGATCGTCGCCGCGCCGGCCATGAACCCGCGCATGTGGGAGGCCGACGCGACGACCGAGAACCTGCGCCTGCTCGCGGCGCGGGGGGTCGAGCTCGTCGGCCCAGCTCACGGCGACACGGCCGAGGGCGATGTGGGGGTGGGGCGGATGTCGGAGCCGGCCGAGATCGCCGCGGCGGTCGGGGCCCGGCTCGCGAGCGCCCGCAGCCTGGTCGGGACGCGCGTGCTGGTGACGGCCGGCGGCACCCGCGAGCCGATCGACGCCGTCCGCTACGTCGGCAACCGCTCCAGCGGGCGCATGGGCATCGCCGTCGCCGACGAGGCCAGCCGGCGCGGCGCCGACGTGACGCTGATCCTGGCGGCGGCCGCGGCGACGCCGAGCGCGCCGATGCGGATCCTGCGCGCCGAGTCGGCCGCCGAACTCGAGCGGGCGACGCTCGCGGAGGCGGCGACGGTGGACGTGATCGTGATGGCCGCGGCGGTGTCGGACTACCGGCCGGCCGCCGCCTACGCGGGCAAGCGGCCGAAGAGCGGTGAGCCGTGGCACGTGACACTGGAGCCAACCACGGATATCCTCAGGGAGGTGGGGGCCCGGCGCACGGCCGGACAGGTGCTGGTCGGATTCGCCGCCGAACATGGCCCCGGGGGAGTGGAGCGAGCGCGAGCGAAGCTCGAGCGGAAGAGTCTGGACATGATCGTGATGAACGACGTCAGCCGCACGGATATCGGGTTCGACTCCACGGACAACGAGCTGGTGCTGGTGACCGCGCACGACGAGCGCACGGTCTCCAGGCGTTCGAAGCGCGCCTGCGCAGCCGCCCTGTGGGACGCCGTGCCGGCGCCCACGACGGCCGCGTCGGCCCCGGCAGGTGAATGACCGAGAGCCCACGGGCTACAGGAAGGACACTTCAGGTGGAAGCACACGAACTCGGAGGGCAGGCTCCGACCGCTGATGTCGCCGCCGCCTCCGAAACCGCCCAGCGAGTGATCGAGAACGTCGCCCGGGTAATCCACGCGCCGCGGTCGCTGATCGCCCGTTGCGTCATGGGCGTGCTCTGCGAGGGGCACGTCATCCTCGAGGACTTCCCCGGCGTCGGCAAGACGATGCTCGCGAAGTCCCTCGCCCGCTCGCTTGACTGCGAGTTCGCGCGCGTCCAGGCGACTCCCGACCTGCTGCCCTCGGACGTCACCGGCGTCAGCGTCTTCAACCTCCAGGACAACGAGTTCGAGTTCAAGCCGGGCCCGGTGTTCGCGAACCTCGTGCTCGTCGACGAGATCAACCGCGCATCCCCGAAGACCCAGTCCGCGCTGCTCGAGTGCATGCAGGAGGTGCAGGTCACGGTCGACGGCGTGAGCCACGCACTCGCGCGGCCGTTCATGGTGATCGCGACCCAGAACCCGATCGAGTACGAGGGCACGTTCCCGCTGCCCGAGGCCCAGCTCGACCGGTTCACGATGCGGCTGACGCTCGGCTACCCGGACGCGCGCCAGGAGGCGGCCATGCTGTCCGAGCACGCCGCGGGCGAGCCGCTCGACACCCTGCAGCCGGTCAGCACCGCGGCCGACATCGAGGCCGCGATCGCGGCGGTCAGGAGCGTCTACGTCGAGGAGTCGCTGCACCGCTACGTCGTCGCCATCCTGACCCACACGCGCAGCGACACCCGGCTCTCGCTCGGCGCCAGCCCGCGGTCGGGCATCTCGCTGCTGCGGGTGGCGAAGGCGCACGCGGTCATCGAGGGACGCGACTACGTGACTCCGGGCGACGTGAAGGCGGTCGCCGAGGACGTGCTCTCCCATCGCGTCATCCTCGCGCCCGAGGCTCGGACGGCGGGCATCGACGCCGCCGACTCGATCCGCGAGGCGCTCGAGCGTACGGCCATCCCCGTATGACGACACGCGGTCGCCGTCTCCTCCTCCTCGCCGCCGGGCTCTACCTGGTGGCGTGGGGGTTCGGCACCGCGGTGATGTTCCCGGTCGCGATCGGGCTCTCGGTCGCGCCGCTCGTCGCGCTGATCTGGGTGAAGGCGCTCGACCGGCCGATGCTGCTTCGCCGCCGCACCGGGCACCTGGAGCTGACCGAGGGCCAGAGCGTCGACGTCGGACTCGAGGTGCGGCCCGACACGGGCGGACCGATCCCCGGCCGGGCGATCATGCTCGACCGGCTGGGGAAGCGCGTCATCGAGGCCGAGCTGGCCCGCCGCGGGCGCGTGCTGCGCGGCCACTACCAGATCGCCGCAGCTCCCCGTGGCCGGTACCGGATGGACGGCGCCGAGCTCCTGATCGCCGACCCGTTCGGGCTCGCGGAGGCCCGCATCAAGATGGACCGGGCCGACCAGATGCTCGTCTACCCCCGGGTGTACGAGCTGGAGGGGCTCTTCACCGACGGCGGGACGCCCGGCGGCGACCGCGGCCGGTCGATGCTCCACCGCGCCTCCGGCTACGACCTGCACAGCATCCGCGAGCACCAGGTGGGGGAGAGCCTGCGCCGCGTGCACTGGCGCTCGACGGCCCGCCGCCGGCGGCTGATGGTGAAGGAGCTCCAGGACACGCCCCGCGACGAGGCCTGCGTGCTCCTCGACGGCGACGCCGCCGCGGTCACCGGCATGTCGCCGGACTCGAGCTTCGACATGCAGGTGCGCGCCGCCGCCTCGCTCCTGCGGCGCATGTCCGACGCCGGCCAGCGCAGCTCGCTCGTGATCCACGCCGCCCAGCGCAGCCGCCATCGGCTCGGGTTCGGCAGCGGCGACTGGGCGACGGTGCTGGGCGAGCTGGCGGCCGTCGAGGCCGACGCGCCGCGGCCGCTGGCCGAGTTCCTGGCCGAGAGCACCCGCGGCCCCGACCCGGTCGACGCCGCGCGGGTCTTCGTGATCACGGCGGGGATGTCGCCGCTGCTGGCCGAGCGCGTGCTCGGCATGACCTCCTCCCAGTGCGAGCCGGCGGTGGTGTGGATCGACGGCACGAGCTTCGCGGCCTCCACGCGCCGGAAGGAGACCGGCCCCGAGGCCGCCGCGCTGCGGCTGACCCGCTCCGGCGTCGCCGTCGCGCGGATTCGGGCCGGCGACCACGTCGGCCAGGCCCTCTCGGCACCTGTCCTGCGGCTGGTGGTGGCGCGTGGATAGGCTGCCGCGCCCGCGGCTCGCGCCGGCCGTCCTCACCGGCGCCCTGCTGCTCTTCGGCGGCTGGCACTGGGCGCGCCTCGAGCAGCCGCACATGGGCGGGGGCGGGCTCATCGTGCTCGCGCTGCTGGCCGCGCTGCCCACGGTCGCCGCGCTGCTCGGCTACGGCCGCGGCGCCATCCTGGGCACGATCGTCGTGGCGACGATCGCCGCGATCGGCGAGATCACCCACACCTGGCCGTGGCAGACGCAGCACGGGATCTACCCGGCCCGGGTCACGGAGCTGATCGTGAACGGCCTGCGGGACTGGTTCTCGACCCACACGCCGATCGACGCCGGCCGCTTCCCCGGCGCGAACCACGACCTGCGGCTGGCCTTCTTCGTCGCGGCCGGCGCGATGACGTGGCTGATCGTGCGCCGCGGCGCCGCCCTGCCGGCGATCGGGATCGCATTCGGCATGTTCGCGCTCCCGAGCACCGTGCTCCCCCTGCACGCGGACGGGCTCCGCGCCGCGATCTTCCTGATGCTCGCGCTGCTCACCCTGGTCGCCACCGCCGAGCGCAGCGGCCGGCCGCTCGCGGGCGACGCGCAGGTGGTGGGGCTGAGCGTCGCCGTCGTGTTCGCCGGTCTCGTGGTCGGCACCGCCCCGGGCGTCACGAAGAACGCGTTCCTGTCATGGCAGTCGTGGAACCCGCTCGCCCAGGACGGCCCGCTCGTCAACGTGAACTTCATGTGGGACCAGACCTACCGGACGCTGCACTGGCCGAAGAAGCGCACGCAGGTGCTGCGGATCGACTCGAAGAAGGAGATGTACTGGAAGGCCGCGACGCTCGACACCTTCCTGATCGACCACTGGGACTACGCGCCCCGGGGACGGATCGTCGGCACCTCGAGCGGCGGCTCGCTCTCCGAGCCGCCCGGCGCGCTGCCCCCGAAGGCCCGGTTCGCGCCGCA
This sequence comes from Thermoleophilia bacterium, assembly GCA_025928435.1. The sequence goes on along the minus strand of JAICJM010000177.1, from coordinate 1,655 downwards.
CCTCGACACCGTCAACGTGAAGGTGCTCGGCCTGGCCGACAACCACCTGGTCGGCGCCGGCCAGCCCGTCAAGTGGTCGATTCCCGACGGCACCCAGTCGCTGCTCGCCGCCGACGGCACGGTGCTGACGTCCGTCGACGTGCCCCGCAACACGGAGTACTCGCTGTCGGTGTACGACCCCAGCCCGAACGTCCGCCAGCTCACGAGCGTCGGAACGGACTTCCCCCGAGGGGTGCGCGAAGACACCGTCGTCGGCAACGTCACGATCCCGGCGTGGCCGCGGCATCTCCAGAAAGGCATCCAGCCGCTCACCCCGCCGTTCATGGCGGCGTCCGACGAGGCCTGGAAGGCGTCGGGCGCGGACACCGCGCACGATGAGTACGAGGCCACGGTCGCGCTCGAGCACTACTTCCGCTCCCCGCCGTTCACGTACTCGCTCAACCCGCGGCTGACCGGGAAGGCGCCGCCGCTGGCCGACTTCATGCTCTACACCCACCGCGGGTACTGCCAGCAGTTCTCGGGGGCGATGGCGCTCGTGCTGCGCCTGCACGGCATCCCGGCGCGGGTGGCGGTCGGGTTCCTGCCCGGCAAGCTCCAGGGCTCCGAGACCTACCTCGTCAACAACCGGGACGCCCACTCGTGGGTCGAGGTCTACTTCCCCCAGTATGGGTGGATGCCCTTCGAGCCGACGCCGGGCGCCCACCTCCCGAGCGACACCTCGACGTCGAGCCCGCACTTCGCGGCCATCCGCACCGGCGGCGGCAACGTCCCGCCGGGGCTCCAGCACTACCTCGGCCGCATCTTCGGCGTCCCGACCAACAGTGCGGCGCTGGCGAAGGCGCACCAGGAGGCGGAGGCACTCGGCTCACGCGGTGCGGCCGCGCCGATCGTCATCCCGAGCTCGGGCGGCGGCCACGGCAAGTTCTTCACCTGGCTCTTCACCAGCGTCATCGTCGTGCTCGCCGCGGTGCTCGTGCTGAAGGCGCTCGCCGTGCGGTGGCGCTACCTGCGCCGCGGCCCGCGGGCCAAGGCCGCTGCCGCCTACCACGACCTCGCCACGTTCGTCGCCGACCAGGGCATGGAGCTGCGGGCCGACGACACGTTCGACGAGCTGGCCGGGCGGGTCGAGAGCACGTTCGGCGTCGATACGGCCGCCTTCGCCCGCAGCGCCACCCGCGCCCGGTACGCGCCGCTGCGGATCGCCGAGCCCGAGGCCCGGCTGCTGCGGCGGCAGCTGCGGGCCATCAAGCACGACGTGCGCCGGCGCCTGACCGCGCGGGAGCGCGCCGGCGGGGCGCTGCGGCTGCGCGCGGTGCTCTCGCAGGCTACGCTCGGAAGCTGACCCGGCCGATGACAGGAGCATGGCGGAGCACGAGGACACCTACGACCTATTTCAGCGCGGGCGCGATCACATGCGCCGCGGCGACAACGCCCAGGCGACCGTGTCGCTCGAGAAGGCGAAGCGGCGCGAGCCCGACAAGGCCTCGATCCGCGAGGCGCTCGGTGTCGCCTACCTGCGCATGCACCGCTACCAGGAGGCCGCGGCCGAGTTCGAGCACATCCTGGCGGCCGCGCCGGCGAACGACGACGCGCACTACTGCCTCGGCCGCTGCCTCGACCGGATGGGCGACCGCCGCATCGCGCGCGGCCACTAC
>JAICJM010000112.1 GCA_025928435.1 Thermoleophilia bacterium | reverse complement strand
CGCCGAAGGTGAACACGAGCGAGCCCGCGGACTGGGTCAGCCGGGCGGAGCGCAGGTCGAGCTTGCCGGGCGTGTCTGCGGCGTCGACGAGGCGCAGCGTCGGCTGCGGGACGGTGACGGCCGGCGCGGCGGCGGTCGCGGAGACCGGGCCCGCCGTCGCGGCGAGGGCGGCCAGTGCCGCCACGGCGGCGGCGGCCACGGCACGGGAGGCGACACGGAGGCCCACGCGCCCAGCGTAGGGGATCGACGTCACGATCGGGTAACGACGGCGCGGCCCTTGCGGATACGATCCGCGGCCGTGGGCCTGCGGATCGTCTTCCAGGGGATCAGCGGCTCGGGCAAGACGACGCTGGCACGTGCGGTCGCCGCCGCGCTGGACGTCCCGTTCGTGGAGACGGACGCCCTCGTCCACGGCCCCAGCTGGAGCGAGACGGGCGACGCCGAGCTGCGCGAGCTATTGCGACCGACCGTCGAGGGCGACGGCTGGGTGATCGACTCCGACTACCGTTGCAAGCTGGGCACCTACGTGATGGAGCACGCCGACACCGTCGTCTGGCTCGACCTGCCGCTGCGCGTCTGCCTGCGGCGGCTGTGGGCGCGCACCATCTCGCGCATCCGCCTGCAGCAGCAGCTCTGGAACGGCAACACGGAGTCGTGGCGGGACGCGTTCGGCGGCTGGGACTCGCTGTTCGTCTACGCGATCCGCAAGCACGCTTCCCAGCGGCGCACGCTCCCGGAGCTGCTGGGGCGCCCCGAGCTGGCCCATCTCCAGGTCGTGCGGCTGCGCACGCCGGCGGCCGTCCAGGCGTGGCTGGGAACCGTCAAGGCAACCAGGGCGTCATAGAGCCCGTGAAGAGGTGGCCGCTCGCGATCGTGCTCGCGCCCGTCCTGGGAGGGTGCATGGGCGGGGGCGCGGCCCCCGGCTCCCCTGCACCTCGGGCGCAGCACGGGCCGCGGGCCCGGTGCGTGGCCGCGTGGAACGGGCCCGCCAACGCCGCCGCCCGTGCCGCCGCGGCGCCGCCGCGCGGCCCGTACCCGTGGTTCGCCCACAGGCCCATCCGGCCGCAGGGCAGCTTCCGGGCTTTCGTCGGGTTCATCGTGACCATCGGCGGCCCGGTCGGCACTCACCCGGCACCGTGCGCGGTGTACTTCTGGTTTCCCCACGGATATCGCGGCCGTCCCGCGCTCCTGAGCTTCTCGGAGGTCGACCTGCGCCGCGGCGTCTACGGCCGTCCGGGCATCAACGCCCGCAGGACGATGAGGTTCCACCCCGGCGGACGCGCCTACGCCGAGGGCCGCGACGGCCGGTTGCACCCCGCATGAGGAGCTGGCCGCTCGCGATCGTGCTCGTGCCCGTCCTGGGAGGGTGCATGGGCGGGGGCACGCCGGCGCCGCCGCACGCCACGCAGGGCGCGCTCCCCGAACGGGGGACGGTCGCCCGGTGCCTCGCCGACTGGAACGGGCCCGGGAACGCCTCGGCCAGGGCCATCGCCGCACCGCCGCTGGGCCCGTACCCCACCGACGCGGGCGGGGAGATCTCGCTCCGCGGGAGCTTCCAGGCCTACGTCGGCCTGAGCGTCGTGATCGGCATCCCGGGATCGAATCCGCCGCCGCGCTGCTACGTGTTCTTCCGGTTTCCGCGGGGGCATCGGGGCGGCCCGGCCAAGGTCAGCTTCGGCGAGATCGACCTCCACCGGGGCGTTTACGGCGACCCGAGCGTCAATTTCGGGAAGAACGCCGATGCGGGCGGGCGCATCTACGTGGAGGGCCGCGACGGCCGGTTGCGCCCGACCCCCGGATACCGCCGGACCTGAGTCAGGCGTTCCGGTCGACCGCGCCGCGCACGACCGCCGCGAGCGCCGCGGTGTCGAGCCCGCCGTCGAGAGCTGCCAGGTGCGCGAGCGCCTCGTCGGCGTGGCGCTCGGCCTCGGCCCGCGCGTCGGTGACGGCCCCGGCCCGGGCGACGCGGGCGAGGGTCGGCAGGACGTCCTCGCGCGCGGCGCCACGGGCGATCACGCCGGCCACTGCCGGATCGCGGCGGGCGCCGAGGATCAGCGGGAGCGTGATCGTCCCGTCCAGGAGGTCGGTGCCGAGCGGCTTGCCGGTGGTGTCGGGACGCCCGTCGCAGTCGAGCACGTCGTCCACGATCTGGAACGCCAGCCCCAGCGCCGTCGCGAAGGCACCGAGCCGGGCCACCTCGTCGCCGGGCAGGCCGCCGAAGCGCGCGCCCAGCATCGCCGCGGCCGCGAACAGGCGCCCCGTCTTGAGCCGGCAGCGCTCGAGGTACTGCTCCGGCGTCGTGGCCGGATCGCCCGTCTGGGCGCGCTGGAGCACCTCGCCCCGGGCGAGCGCCAGGCACGCGTCCGAGAGCGTCGAGACCGCCGCCATGTCGCCCGTCGCACACAGCCCCGCGAAGGCCCGCGCGAACAGGTAGTCGCCGGTCGCCCGGGCCGCGTCGGCGCCGTGCGCCGCCCACACCGTCGGCCGGCCGCGGCGCAGCGGAGCCGCGTCGAGCTGGTCGTCGTGGACGAGGGTCGCCATGTGGATGAGCTCCACGGCGCACCCGGCCGCCACGAGGCCGGGGCCACCCCGACCGCCGACCGGCGCAGCCAGGTACACGAGCATCGGCCGCAGCCGCTTGCCGCCCGAGCGCAGCGTCTCGGCGCCCGCGACGCCGACGACCGATTCACCGCCCCAGACGACCGCCTCCTCGAGCGCCGCCTCGACCATCTCGACATAGGCCGAGAGGCCCGGGACGTGCAGCACCTCGGCGACGGCGCCCGCTGTCATGCGGGGACCGTACCAACATGCACCGCCACCGCGCCGCCCGAGAGCCGGCGATAGCGCACGCGGCGCAGGCCGGCCCGGCTCATGACGGCGGCCAGCTCGTCGGCGGGCGGGAACCGGTGCACGGACGCCGGCAGGTAGCGGTAGGCGTCCGTCTCGCGGGCGACGAGCCGGCCCAGCAGCGGCACCGCCCGGTCGGTCCACAGCCGCGCGAACGGAGCCGCCCAGGCCGGCGGGTCGGTCAGCTCGAGGCACACCACCCGCCCGCCCGGGCGCACGACGCGGGCGAGCTCGGCGAACCCGCGCTGCGGTTCGGCCAGGTTGCGCATGCCGAACCCTATGGTCGCCGCGGCGAACCCGCCGTCGGCGAACGGCAGCGCGAGCGCGTCGCCCCGCACCCACTCGACCTGCGAGCTCTTGCGGCGGGCGGCGTCGAGCATCGCCTCGGAGAAGTCGAGGCCGACGACACGGCCGCGCGTGGAGACCGCGTCGAGCAGCTCGATGGCGAGGTCGCCCGTGCCGCAGCACACGTCCAGGGCCGCGTCCCCGGGGGCGGCGCCGCTCGCGCGCACCGCGAGCGCCCGCCAGCTCCCGTCCATGCCCAGGCTCATGATCCGGTTCATGCGGTCGTACGCGGGCGAGATGCGGTCGAACATCGCCCGCACCTGGTCGGGCGGCAAGCTCACCGCGAGCCCCACGAGGGGATCAGCGCCAGATCGACGCCGGCCGCCGACAGGATCCGGCTCGCCACGAAGTCGACCATGTCGGAGATCGACTCGGGCAGCCCGTAGAAGGCGGGCATCGCCGGGACGACGGCGGCGCCCGCCCGCCGCAGCCGCAGCAGGTTCTCGAGGTGGATCTCGGAGAGTGGCGTCTCGCGCGGGACGACGACCAGCCGCCGGCCCTCCTTCAGCTGCACCGCCGCCGCCCGGTGGATCAGGTTCGACTCGATGCCGGCGGCCATGCTGCCGACGCTCGCCATCGAGCACGGGCACACGATCACCGCGTCCGTGTGCGCGCTCCCGGACGCATACGGCGCCGAGTAGTCCGACTCCGCCCAGACGCGGACCTCCGGCGAGCCGTTGTCGGCCACGAACCGCTCGAGCGCCCCCTCAGGATCCATCTCGCGGTCGCCGTAGCACTCGAGGGCGATCACCTGGCGCCCGGCCCGGGAGGCGACGACGCCGATCCCGGCCCCGGCCTCGACCAGCGCCCGCAGGACGCGCGCGGCGTACGGCGCGCCGGACGCACCGGTGAGTCCGAGCATCACCTGCACAGCGGCAGACTACTTCTGGAGCGGTTGGACCGAGTTGGTCTTGAGCGACGCGATGACCTGCGCGATCTCCGCGATCTCCTGCGGCGTGTTCGTCTTGCCGAACGCCGGCATGCCGGTACCGCTGTCGGCGGCCTTCTGCGAGATCCAGTCCTGGAGGCCCTTCTGGTCGGTGCCGAACATCGGCGAGCCGTTGCTCAGGTTCGTGCCCGGCCCGTTCGCGCCGCCGCTCGGGAACTGGTGGCAGCCGGAGCAGCCGTTCTTCACGATCAGCGCGGAGCCCGGCAGGGCGTTGATCTGCGGGTTGGCCGAGATGGCCGTGCCGGCGAGCACGCCCGGCGCGATCGACCCGGCGATCGTGAGCGCGATCAGCACCGCCGGGACCGACAGCCCGACGGCGACGCCCCACGGCCGCCGTGACAGGCGCCGGTCGCGGCCGCGGTCGAGGAACGGCCACGCGATCAGCAGCACCATCCAGATCGTCGGGATGATGATCGTGGCCAGGATCAGCTCGGCCGGGGTCTTGAAGATGCGCAGGAGCTCGAAGAGGAACAGGAAGTACCACTCCGGCCGCGGCTCGGTGGATTGCACGGCCGGGTTCGCCTTCTGCTCGTAGAGCGCGCCCAGCACGCCGTTCTGGCCGGTCGGGTGGGCGGAGTTGATCGGGCCCGCGGTCGCGTGCCACGCCACCGCCAAGCCGACGATGATCAGCACGATCAGCAGGTTCACGACCGTGTCGTGGAACATCGCGTACGGGAAGAACGGATGCCCCTCGTGCTTCGAGGCCGCGTACTCGGTCTCGTACCGGACGCGCCGGTTGATGACCTTGCGGGCGCTCACTCGCCGGCCACCGTCTCGGGCAGCCGGGCGTGTGCACCCGGAGCCGCCTGGGGCTGCGGCCCGGGCTCAGGCAGCGGCCGGCTCGGCCACGGCGTGACGCCGAGCTTCACGACCAGCCACAGGTGCACGAAGATCAGCCCGCCGATGGCGCCGGGGATCATCAACATGTGGAGCGCGTAGAACCTGGAGATGGTCTGGGCGCCGAATACCGGCCCGGCTAACAGGAATTTCGAGATGAACGGGCCCAGCACCGGCGCCGTGCCGTTGATGTTCACGGCCACCACCGAGGCCCAGTAGGCCCGCTCGTCCCACACGAGCAGGTAGCCGGTGAGGCCCATCATCATCGTGAGAATGAAGATCAGCGACCCGGTCAGCCAGGTGAGCTCCCGCGGGTACTTGTACGCGCCGTAGAAAAACACGCGGGCCATGTGCAGGAAGAGCAGGATCACCATCATCGAGGCGCCCCACTTGTGCATCCCGCGCAGGAGCCAGCCGAGCGTCTGCTGGTCGGTGATGTAGCGGATCGACTGGTAGGCGCCGTTCGGCGACGGGTCGTACGTCATCGCGAGCAGCATGCCCGTGATCGCCTGCAGGATGAAGACCGTGAGCAGCGAGCTGCCCAGCGTGTGCATCCAGCCCGTGGGCGGCACCTTGCGGAACAGGAACTTGCGGATCAGGGTGGCGAAGCCGGTGCGGTACTCGATCCAGTCCTCGGCCTGGAGGGCGACCTGCTTCGGATCGGGTGCGGGGATCGGCATCGGCTACGCCTTCGGGAGCGGCACCGGCCCCGGGGCCGGGCCGTGGGTGTAGGTGACGTGCGGGTAGAGGACGTCCGGGATCCAGCCCGGGCCGGGCGTGTGCGTCGGCTGGCCGGGCATCTTCACCGCGTAGTAGTGCACCATGCCGCCGTAGATGTCCGTGCTCCAGCGCTGCGTGATCCACAGCTCGGAGTTCTTGCGGATCTCCCACTGGAAGCGGTCGAGCGAGCGGATCGGCGGGCCACCGGTGCGCATGCCGTTCGTGTCGTAGACACCGCCGTGGCAGGGGCACTGGAAGCCGCCGGGCGTCGAGGCGATCGGACAGCCCAGGTGCATGCACCGGTTCGAGAAGACGACGAACATCGCGTCCTCGGCGTGCCAGTCCGTGTTCTTGCCGCCGGTGTAGTGGACGTAGGCGAGGCCCGAGCTCGTGGCCGTGTTCGACGCGTCCTCCACGAAGGTGGCCGCCGTCGGGCTGAACTTCTGCTCCGAGGTGAACGCGTCGACCCGCCCCAGGAAGGCCGGCTCGAAGGTCGTCTCCTTCGTCACCGGCGCCAGGAGATAGGCGGTCGCGGGGACGCCGATCACGCCGCCGATCATCGCGCCGAGCCCGATCGTCGTCAGCGAGAGAAACTCGCCGCGCGTCGCTTCAGCCACCTCGCGTCCTCCTCATAGGTCGTCCGGACGGCGATTGTAGCCTCGCACCCGGCGGAGTGTATCCCTCATCGGTCACCCCGGCCAGAACGTGCGAAACGGCGCATTTTGCGCGTCTGCGAGCCGTCGCCCGGAGACGCTCCGGGGACGGCGATCCCGTACTCCGCCCATCTGCTTGTGACACGCTCGCGCACCTCGTCGGTCATCCGGATCGCCTCCGGCCAGCCGCGCTCGTAGCCCTCGTCCGGCCCCTTGGCGGTCGCGTCGATTCCGAGCTTGCCCCCGTGGAACTGGCGGGAAGGCGCGTGGTCGAGGTGGTCGAGCGGCCCGTCGGCGAGCACGACGTCCCGGGCCGGATCGACGTTCGCGCCTACCTGCCACATCACCTGGCCGTAGTCGTGGACGTCGACGTCGGCGTCGACCACGACGATCCCCTTCGTCAGCGAGAGGAGGCCCGTGCCCCAGATCGCATGCATCACCTTGCGCGCGTGGCCGGGGTAGGCCTTGCGGATCGCGACGATGCAGAGGTTGTGGAAGGCGCCCTCGACCGGAAGGTCGTAGTCGACCACCTCCGGCATCGTCATGCGCACCGCCGGCAGGAACAGCCGCTCGGTGGCCTTGCCCAGCCATGCATCCTCCTGGGGCGGGACGCCGACGATGATCGAGGGGTAGATCGGGTCGCGCCTTGTGGTCACCGCCGTCACGTGGACGACCGGGAACGGCTCCTCGGGCGTGTAGTAGCCGGTGTGGTCGCCGAAGGGGCCCTCGTCGCGCAGCTCGCCCCTGGCGATGTAGCCCTCGATCACGATCTCGGCCCGGGCCGGCACCTCGAGGTCGACCGTCTTGCAGCGCACGAGCTCGACCGGCTTGCCGCGCAGGAAGCCCGAGAGCATCAGCTCGTCGATGTGCTTCGGGAGCGGCGCGGAGGCCGTGTACGCCGTGACCGGGTCGACGCCGAGGACGATGGCGACGTCCATGCGCTCGCCCATCCCGCGCCAGTCGGCGGCCGCGTCCTTGTGGATCTGCCAGTGCATCGCCGTCGTCGTCGCGTCGAACACCTGCACCCGGTACATGCCGACGTTACGCGTCCCCGAGCGGGGCTCCTTCGTGATGACGGCGGGGAGGGTGATGAAGGGGCCGCCGTCGCCGGGCCAGCAGGTCATCACCGGCAGCGACTCGAGGCTGGGCGGATCGAGCACGACCTCCTGGCACGGCCCGCGCGAGACCGGCTTCGGCCGCGAGTCGGCCAGCGACTTCAGCCGCCCGAGCGCCCGCACCTTGTCGAGCAGACCCTCCGGCGGCTGCATCTCGAGCACCTCGGTGACCCGCTTGCCCAGGTCGTCGAGGCTCTCGACGCCGAACGCCATGCACATGCGCCGCTCGGTCCCGAACTGGTTGATCAGGAGCGGCATGCGCGAGCCGCGCACGTTCGTGAAGAGCAGCGCCGGGCCGCCGGCCTTCGTCACGCGGTCGGTGATCTCGGCGATCTCGAGGTGAGGGTCGACCTCGGCCGTGACCTCGACCAGCTCGCCCTCCCGGCGCAGATGGCCGATCCAGTCCCGCAGGTCGTCGAAGGCCATGGCCGCGCGAGTCTAACCCCCGGGCGGCTGGTAGCGTCCCAACGTTGCATATGCGCCCACCTGAACACGAACCGGGTGCGCCGCGCGTTCAGATGCGGGCCGCGGCTGCAGCGGCCGCCATGACGGTGCTCCTCGCGGTGGCCGCCGTCGCGACGCGGGGCGGCGGCAGCGGCTCGACGGCCCCGCCCGGCAGCGGCGTCGCCGCGACCGCCGGGCACCACGCGGTGATCATCGGCATCGTCGTCCTGACGCCGATCCTCGCGCTCCTCGGCGGCGCGCTCTTCATCTACGCGCAGATCTTCCGCCTGCGCGAGCGCGACGCCGACGCGGTCAAGCGCGTCAGGCGCAACCGCCGCCGGCTCGCGATCGCCCTCGCGGTCTTCCTGGCCGTCGAGGCCTACGCCCTGCGGACGGGGCACCGGCCCTGGGGCTTCCTGCACCTGAGCAACCCGTTCTCGAGCGGCGGCGGGCGGTCGCACGGGACCGCGCCCCACCGGGTGCCGCGCTCCGCGCACACGACCATCACCGGCACCGACTGGACGGCGATCGTCGTGATCTGGGCCCTCCTGCTCGCGGCGGGCGCGATCCTGCTCCTGCGCTTCCGCGCATCACGCGGCCCGCTGGAGGCCAGGGTGGCGGCCGCGGAGGCCGCCGACGACGGCGAGCCCGAGGTCGCGCGGCTGCGCCGGGAGCGCAACCCGCGCCGGGCCGTGATCGCGGCGTACGCGGCCATGGAGCGGCTGATGGCCCGCGACGGGATCCCCCGGGGCGCCCACGAGGCGCCCATGGAGTACCTGGGGCGCGTCACCCTCCACGGCCATCACGGCGTCGCCGCGGTGCACCGGATCACGGGCCTCTTCCAGCGGGCCCGATTCAGCGGCCGGCCGATCGACGAGGAGATGCGGACGCGCGCGATCGACGCGGTGGAGGAGCTCGAGGGCGATCCGGAGGCCGGCGAGTGACGGTCGCCGAAGGCGCCCTCCTGGCGGCGGGCGGCGTGGCCGTGCTGGCGCTCGTGCCCCGGCCGGCCCGGCCCGTGCGCCCCGGCAGCCGGCCAATCGACATTCGATCGAACGCCAACTGGCACCGGCGGTGGCGGATGCGCGGCCGGCGCGGGCCCCGCGCGGCGTCCGACCTGGCGGCCGTGGAGCGGCTTCTCAGCCTGTCGGTCTCGAGCGCGGACGACGAGCACACGCGGCTGCGGCCGCTCGTCACCGGCATCGCGCGGCAACGGCTCGCCGACCACACCGGCGTGCGCCTCGACGGCGACCCGGAGGCCGCGGCCGCGGCGGTCGGCCCGGAGGTGTGGGAGCTCGTCCGTCCCGACCGGCCCCGTCCGCTCGACCGGCGCGAGCGCGGGATCGCGGCGGAGAGGCTGCGCCGGGTGGTCGAGTCGCTCGAGCGGATCGGCGGGCCCGAGTGAGCACGCCGACCGTCGAGGAGACCCACGCCCGCTGCCAGACCGTCCTGAGCCAGATGGAGCGGGCCGTTATCGGCAAGCGCGAGCCGCTCGAGATGGTGCTGATGGGCATCCTCGCCGACGGCCACGTCCTGCTCGAGGACTTCCCCGGTCTGGCGAAGACGCTGGTCGCGCGGTCGTTCGCCCAGGTGCTGGACATCGGCTTCGCGCGCGTCCAGTTCACGCCCGACCTGATGCCGTCGGACGTCACCGGCTCGTCGATCTACCGCCAGTCCGACGCGACGTTCGAGTTCCGGCCCGGGCCGGTGTTCACGAACCTGCTCCTGGCCGACGAGATCAACCGTGCGCCGCCGAAGACGCAGTCGGCGCTGCTCGAGGCGATGGCCGAGCGGCAGGTGACCATCGAGGGCGAGACCCGGCCGCTGGAGTCGCCCTTCCTCGTCGTCGCCACCCAGAACCCGATCGAGTACGAGGGCACCTACCCGCTCCCCGAGGCCCAGCTCGACCGCTTCCTGATGCGGGTCGGGATCGGCTACCCCGGCCGCGAGGACGAGTGGGAGGTGCTCGACCGGCGCATGCAGCGGCGAATGGACGAGATCAGCCTCGATCCCGTCTGCACCCGCGACGAGCTGATCGGGATGCAGCGGACGGTGGAAGCGGTGCACGTCGACCGCAGCGTCGGCCTGTACATGGTCGACCTGGTCACCGCCACCCGCAGCCACGGGCAGGTGCAGGTCGGCGCCAGCCCGCGTGGCACGCTCGCCCTGCTCAAGCTGGCCCGCTGCCGGGCGGTGCTCGACGGCCGCGACTTCGTCTCCCCCGACGACGTCAAGGCGATCGCCGTGCCGGCGCTGGGCCACCGCCTGACGCTGCGGCCGGAGCTGTGGGTGCGGCGGATCTCGGGCGACGACATCGTCCGCGAGGTGCTGGAGGCCGTGCCCACGCCGGCCGCCCGGCCCGCGTCGACGCCGGCGCCGTGACGCCCGTCCCGGCCGCCAAGCTGCGCGGCTACGCGCTCATCGTCGGCGCGCTCGTCTGGGCCGCGATTGCCCTGCACCGGCCCGAGCTGGTCGCCGTCGCGGCGCCGTTCGGGCTCCTGCTCGCCGTCGGGCTGGCCGCGACGGTGCCGCCGTCCGTCACGGTCACGCCGGCCGAGGACGAGGTGCGCGCGGTCGAGGGCGACGAGATCGCCCTCCACCCGACGCTCACGCCGGCCGGGCCGCTCGGCCGGGTCACGGTGGAGGTCCACGCGCCGCCCGGCCTGCGCGCATCCGTGCCGGCCCGGGTGCTGCGGCTGGAAGCCGGCGAGCCGGCGGAGGTGCCGATCGAGCTCGAGTGCCGGCGCTGGGGCGGATACCTGGCCGGCGGCATGCTCCTGCGGGTGCCGGGGCCGCTGGGCCTGGTCGCGTTCGAGCAGGTCGTCGAGCCGCCCGTCCGCGTACGCGTGTACCCGCGCCCCGAGAGCGTGCGCGCGCTGCCGCGGCCCGCGGCCACCCACGTCGGGGCGGGCAACTACGTCACCCGCATCCGCGGGGAGGGCCTCGAGTTCGCCGACCTGCGCCCGCACGTCCCCGGCGACCGCCTGCGCCAGGTGAACTGGCGGGTGAGCGCGCGCCGGGGCCGCCTGCACGTGAACGAGTATCACCCCGAGCGCAACGCCGACGTCGTCCTCTTCCTCGACTCGTTCACCGACACGGCGGACGGGGCCGGCGGGACGATCGACCTGACGGTGCGGGCGGCGGCCGCGCTGGCCCGGGCGTACCTGCGGACGCGCGACCGGGTCGGGATCGTCGGCTTCGGCGGCGTCCTGCGCTGGGTGCTGCCGTCGACCGGCACGACCCAGGTCTACCGCATCCTCGACTCGCTGATCGACACGCAGGTCGTCGCCAGCTACGCGTGGCGCGACGTGGCGGTGATCCCGGGACGCACGCTGCCGCCGCACGCGCTCGTGCTCGCCCTCACGCCGCTCAGCGACGCCCGCATGCGCACGGCGCTCGTCGACCTGCGCGCGCGAGGAGTCGACCTGGCCGTCGTGGACGTCTCGCCGCTGCCGTTCGTGAGCCGGCCGCGGGGCGAGCTCGGCGACCTGGCGTGGCGGGTGTGGCGGCTCCAGCGCGAGCAGGTCGGGTCGCAGTACCGGTCGATGGGCGTGCCGGTGGTGGAATGGCGCAGCGACCGGCCGGTCGACGAGGTCCTGGCCCAGATCCGGGAGGTGCGGCGATACGCCCGAACCGTGCGCATCTGACGGCGCTCGCCGCAGCGTGGCTGCCCTCGGCCGCCGTTGCCGCCCACACCGCGACCGCGGCGCCGGCCAGGGGCGGGACGGCGGTGACCGTTGCCGCGGCCGTCGCGAGCGCCGGGCTCGTCGTCGCCGTGCTGGCCCGGCGCGAGGCCGGGGTCGTGTGGGCGATCGCGCTCGCCGCGGCCGCCTACGCGGCCGCCCTCGGGCTCGCGGGCGGGCCGACCGACCCCGGCGCACCGCTGGTCGCGGCCGGTCTCGTGACCGCCGCCGAGGCCGGGCAGTGGGCGGTGGAGCTGGCCCGCCCGGCGGCCGTCGCGCCCGGGATCGCACGGCGGCGCGCGGCCACCATCGTCCTGGTCGCCGCCGCCGGCGCGGCCGCGGGCTGGGCGCTCCTGCTCGTCTCGGACGCGGGCTCGGGCGGCATCGCCCTGACGGCGGCCGGGCTGATCGCCGCGGCAGCGGCCATGGTGCTCGTCACGCGCCTCGCTCGCGGGACTGGGTAGACTCGCCGCCATGCCCAGACTGCTCGTCTTCGGCGCCCGCGGCCTCGGCCGCGCGATCGCCGAGCACCTGATGCCGCAGGGGTGGGAGGCCGTCGGGGTGGCCCGGTCGCAGGACACCGCGGACGCCTTCCCCGGCACGGGCGTCGTGGCCGACCTGACCGACCCGGCGCGTATGCGCGAGGTGGTCGCGAGCGCGGCGCCGTTCGACCTGGCCGTGAACGCCGTCTCGCCCAAGGGCCGCTTCGGCGGCGGCGACCTCACGACCACCGACGACGAGGCGATGGCGCCCTACCTGGAGCAGCTCCTGCCCGAGGTGTTCGCCTTCTACCGCATCTGCGGCGCCTCGCTGGCCGAGAAGGGCCGCGGCACGCTCGCGCAGGTGACCGGCGGATCGGCCCGCCGCGCCCTTCCCGGCCGCGCGCCGTGGGCGGCCGGCGCCGCCGCCACGCGCGCGCTCTCGCAGGCGGCCGCCAACGAGCTGAAGCCGCAGGGCGTGCACGCCGTCCTGCTCGTCTGCGACGGATCGTTCGGGACGCCCGGCGACGACGCCGGCGGCGAGCGCATCGACCCCGTCGACCTCGCCAAGGCGATCCAGTACCTGCACGAGCAGGGCCGCAGCGCCTGGACGCACGAGCTGGTGGTCACCCCCGTGGGCGACCGCTGGACGCCCTGACCGGCCGAGAATCGGGGATGGTCCCCGCGGCGCGGGGACTGTCCCCACCCAGCTGATATGGAGTGAGGTTTGTCAAGTTGGCATGGCGTCGAGGCCCGTGTGAGCGGGGCCTCGACGCATCTTCGGTGGGGGGAGCGCAGCGGCCGGTGTCGACGCGTTGTGTCGCGGCTGATATGCGCGGGTTGGG
>JAICJM010000118.1 GCA_025928435.1 Thermoleophilia bacterium | reverse complement strand
GTATCGTACTGAGCGGGGTTGGGCGCCGTCCGTGCACCCGCCTCGCATCCGGGAGAGGTGGCCGAGTGGCTGAAGGCGCCCGCCTGCTAAGTGGGTCTGGGGGGTAAACCTCCAGCGAGGGTTCGAATCCCTCCCTCTCCGCTAGATGACCTGGACGCACCAAACGGGGTCAGACCCGTTTCGGTGCGCCCATCGTTGAGCCGCGGTTAACCGCCTTCTCCTGTCGCGTTAACCGGTTTGCCCGCCCCGGCCGGCGGCGGCACCTGCGCCGGTCCCACCACACGCTCCACCGACTGCTCGTCGAGGCCCGCGAGGATGACGGCCCCTGACCCTTACGCCATGCGGAGCCCGTGCCGCGCGGCGAACGCCGGGATCGCGGCGAGGTCGATCTCGAGCTGGTAGCGGGCGACGACCTCGCCCAGCGCCTGGGCATTCTCCGCCGGCGACTCGAGCAGCGGCGCCACCTCGCGGAAGTAGTTCTCGAAGCCGGCCGGCGAGATGATCTCGAGCAGCCGCGCCGGCTCGTCGCCCGCGTTCCAGAACGCGTGAGGGATGCCCCGCGGCTTGAGCACCAGGTCGCCGGGACCGGCCTCGATCTCCTCGTCGCCGATCTGAAGCCCGATCCGCCCCTCGAGGACGAACGAGTACTCGTCTTCGACGGCGTGGCTATGCGGCGGAGCGCCGAGCGCACGGGGCGGCAGGGGGTGCTCGACCAGGCTGAACCGGCCCCCGCTCGCCTCGCCGTCGATGAGAAAGCGGACGCCGAGCTGAAACAGCTCCACGGTCTCGCCGTCCTCCGGGCCGAGGACGTGCCGATCGATCGTCTGCATGATGTGACTCCTTTCATTGAACGCGATGTTCGCTCAATAATCGCAAGGCGGCCCGCGCCCTGTCAAGTTTGAGATACCATCGCGTTTATCGAAATGTCGAAGCGCAAGTACGAGCTGAAGAAGCGGGCCGAGGGCGTCGAGCACACCCGCCGCCGCATCACCGAGGCGACGATCGACCTCCACCGGACCGTCGGCCCCGCGGCGACGCAGATCAGCGAGATCGCTCGCCGCGCCGGCGTCCAGCGCCTCACCGTCTACAACCACTTCCCTGACGAGGCCGCGCTCCTCGGCGCGTGCTCGGAGCACTGGCGGGCACTCCATCCGGCCCCCGACCCGGCCGCGTGGAGCGCCGTCCCAGACCCGGGCGAACGGGTGCGCACGGCGCTTCGGGAGCTCTACGCCTGGTACCGGGAGACCGAGCCCATGACCGCGAACGTCCTGCGCGACGCCGAGCGGATGCCGGCGCTGCGCACGATCATCGACGCCGGGCTCGGGCGCTACCTCGAGGCGGTCCGGGGCCTGCTCGTGCAGCCCTACCGCGCCCGCGGCGGTCGCCGGCGGCGGCTCGAGGCCGCGGTGCGGGCCGCGACCGGCTTCCACCTGTGGCAGGCGTTCGCGCCCCTCGGGGACGACGAGGCCGCGGAGCTCGCCGCCGCGCTCGTCGACCGCGCGGCCTCCTAGCGGCGTGCGCGGCCGGATATGTTCGCGGGCTCACATACCGGCCGCGGATAACGTGTACAGTTTGCCCGTTTGGGGCCGCGGTGGGTAGGCCCACCGCGACCTGACTCGTAGGCCTTCGGGTCAAGGAGGGGAAGGATGTATCGACGAGTCATTGGGCTGCTGCTCGGCCTGCTCGGAACGTGCGGTCTCGGAGGTGCCGCCGCCGTCGCTCCTGTTGCGGCCGCGACCAGCGCGCCGATACCCCTGGCGCGGCTGATGTCCCACCACTCCTTCGTGACCCCGCCGACGACGGCGGACTGCGAGCAGCAGCTGCAGCTCGCCTGCTACGCGCCGTTCCAGTACCACCGCGCGTACGACCTGGGCCCGCTCTACAAGAAGGGCCTGAACGGCAAGGGCCAGACGATCGCGATCGTCGACTCCTTCGGCTACGAGCACATCCGAGGCGAGCTGAAGGCGTTCGACAAGGCGTTCGGCCTGCCGGCGCCGCCGAGCTTCGAGATCATCCAGCCGGCCGGACCGGTGCCGTCGTACGACCCGAACGCGCGCCCGTCCATGTTCGGCTGGGCGATCGAGACGTCGCTCGACGTCGAGTACGCCCACGCGATCGCGCCGAAGGCGAAGCTCCTGCTGGTGGAGACGCCGGTGGCCGAGACCCTCGGCACCGGGGGCTTCCCCGCGATCGTGAAGGCGGAGAACTTCGTCATCAACCACCACATGGCGAACGTGATCACCCAGAGCTTCGGGGCGCCGGAGATCGGCTTCCCGAGCAAGCACTCGCTGCTCGCCCTACGTGGGGCGTACAAGAACGCCGCCCGGCACGGCATCAGCATGCTCGCGGGCACCGGCGACTCGGGGGCGACCGGCCCCAACTCGATCGACTCGCAGGGCTTCGCGGCGACGTTCTTCCTCCGCCGCAACGTGTCGTGGCCGGCCAGCGACCCGCTGGTCACGGCGCTCGGCGGCACGCAGATGCACCTGGACGCGAAGGGCAACCACACCTCGCCCGACACCGTCTGGAACGACACCGCGCTGTTCGGCTCGCCGACGGCGACCGGCGGCGGGCGCTCGGCCGTGTTCTCGCGGCCGTCCTACCAGCACGGGATCGCGCATCTCCGCGGCCGGCGCGGGGTGCCGGACATCTCGATGAGCGCCGCCGTCGACGGCTCCGCGCTCGTGTTCCTCGACGCCCAGGTGGGGGCGGGCCCGGCCGGGTTCTTCCTCATCGGCGGCACCAGCGAGTCCTCGCCGCTGTTCGCGGGGATCGTCGCGATCGCCGACCAGCGGGCGGGCCACGGCCTCGGCCTGCTGAACCCGGCGATCTACCGGCTGCTGGCACACCACGCGCCCGGCATCGTCGATGTCACGCAGGGGAACAACACGGTCACGTTCCCGCAGGGCGGGAGCACCCACACCGTGAAGGGCTTCGCGGCCCACCACGGGTATGACCTCGCATCGGGCGTCGGCACCATCGACGCCGCGAAGTTCGTGCCCGAGCTCGTCGCCGCCTCGGGCGGCTGATCGCAAGACGCCTGCCGGCCGCCGCGTCCGTTCGCGCGGCGGCCGGCATCCGCGCTCACGAGTCGAGGTTGCCGCGGCGCTCGCGGTACTCCTCGAGCCCGATCTCACCCCGCACGTACCGCTCCGCCAGGATCGTCTGCGGGTCGGGCCCGGCATAGCGCCGGCCCCACGGGCCGGGCCGGCCCCGCCACACCACGAAGCGGGCGAAGAGGATCAGGACGCCGATCCAGAAGAGCGGGATCAGCGGCCACAGGAACCAGCCGTGGTGGTGCCAGCCGGTGTCGAGGAAGGGGGTCATGGTGGTCTCCTTGGGTGGGTTGGTGGATGGACGGGACGGTCAGGCCCGGCCCGGGGAGGCCCGCAGGACGCGGGCGAGCGGGCGGGGCAGCCACCAGTTCCAGCGGCCGAAGAGCGACACGGCCGCGGGCACGAGCAGGGCCCGGATGACGGTGGCGTCGATCAGGATGCCGGCGCCGAGGCCGGTCGCGATCATCTTCACGCTCGAGTCCGGCGCCGACGCCATGGCCACGAAGCCCAGGAAGAGGATCAGGGCGGCGCTCGTGACCAGGCGGCCGGTACGGCCGATGCCCTCGACCACGGCGGCGTCGGTCGAGCCGGTGGCGTCGTACTCCTCGCGCATCCGGGCCAGGATGAACACCTCGTAGTCCATCGAGAGCCCGAACAGGAACGCGAAGGTCATGAGCGGCAGCCACGACGGGATCGAGCCGGAGGCGGGGATCCCCCACAGCGCGTGCGAGCCCCAGCCAACCTGCCACACCAGCGTGACGACGCCCCATGCGGCCCCGACGCTCAGGACGTTCAGGACAAGCGCCTTCGCGGGCAGGAGCACTGACCGGAATGCGCGCGCGAGCAGCAGGAACGTCAGCACGACGATCAGGGCCGCCATCGCCGGGAAGTTCCCGTAGACGGCCGAGATGAAGTCGCTGTTCTGGGCCACGATCCCGCCCACGCGGACGTTCCCGCCCGCGGCGTGGCTGATGTCGCGGACGCGGTCGACGGTCGCGCTCGAGTCGGAGTGGGCGAAGACGTCGACCAACGCGGTCGAGCCGCGGTGCCACTCCGCCCCGCCCGGCGCGACCGCGCCCTGGACGCCGGCGAGATCCGCCAGCCGCGGGGCGAGCGCCGCCGCCCGGCCGCCGGCGACGACCTCGATCGGCGTGAGCGCGCCCGGGCCGATGCCGGAGCGCTCCAGGGCGTCGAGCCCCTGGCGGGCGTCGCCGGCCTGCGCGATCGTGTCCGGATCGCCCGTCGCCGGGCCGAGGTCGATCGTGGTGGCGGCGAACAGGAGCGCCCCGAGCACGGCGACCGCGACCGCCGCCGCGGCGATCCGGTGGCGCACGACGAGCGCGCCCCACCGCGTCCAGGACCGGCTGGCCCGGTCGTCCGTGCGCAGGTGCGGCCAGTCGAGCCGCCCGCCCATCTTCGACAGGATGACGGGCAGCAGCGTCGTCGTGACCGCCAGGCTGACGAGCGGGATCACCATCCCGCCGTAGCCGACGCTGCGCAGGAACGGCACGGGCAGCGCGATCAGCGCGAGCAGACCGATCGCGACCGTGGTGCCGCTGAAGACGACCGCCCGGCCCGCCGTCGCCATCGCGTGGACGACGGCGTCGTCGCCGGCGTGGCCGTGGGCGCGGGCCTCGCGCCAGCGCACGACGATGAGCAGCGAGTAGTCGATGGCGACGCCCAGGCCCACCAGCGCGATCAGGAACCCGACGATGCCCGAGACCTCGGTCAGGGACGTCAGCGCCCAGACGAGCAGGAAGCTCGCCATGATCGAGATCACGGCGACGACCAGCGGCACGAACGTCATCAGCGACGCGAAGACGAACGCGAGCACGAGCAGCGCGCCGAGGCCGCCCAGGAGCGACTCCGCCAGCAGTCCCAGGCCACCGCCCTTCTGGCCGGACGCGGACAGCGCGTTCAGCCCGGTCAGGTGCACGGGGGCGCCTGCGACGTCAACGCCGCGGAGCGCCGCCCTGGCCGCGTCGACGGCCTGCGCGTTCTGGCCGAAGCTGCCCGGCGTGGGCGGCGGGTAGGCGACCACGAACGTCGTGCGCCCGTCCCGGGACACGAAGGCACGGTCGCCCGTCGAGGTGTACGAGGCGATGCGCGCATGTGGCACAGCCGCCGCGATCCGGCGGGAGACGCCGGCCAGGCCGGCCCGCACCTGCGGCGAGCCGATGTCCGTGCCCGCGGGCAGGGTGGTGACGGCGACCAGGGGCGCGCCGTCCCCGCCGTTCCCGAACAGGCGC
The DNA here is from genome assembly GCA_025928435.1 of Thermoleophilia bacterium. Next base: position 6,691 of record JAICJM010000118.1, on the reverse strand, counting down.
TTGATCTGGGTGTTGGTGACGTAGCCCTCGCGCCCGGGCACCGAGTACTCATCGCTCAGCGCGCCCGTCGCGCGGCCGACCGAGAGGAACCCGGCCACGGCCACGACGAGCCAGAGCAACGCGATCAGCCGACGGTGCCGGAGCGCGAAGCGGGTGATGGCGATCATCGTTCGACCCCCTTGGGGTGGGTGTTTCGGTTCACCTGAGCCACCCTAGGAGCGGCCGCTCCGGCCCGAAACGCCCCCGAGGAGGAACCTCGCCATCCTCCCGCAGGAGGACGCGGATCCTCCCGCGGTGCGACTCGACGGGGCCCGGCGGGCGTTACCCTCGGAGGTGGGATGCACGCCTCCGACACGCGACCGTGGACGCCCCGCGACGTCGTCATGGCGCTGGCCGCGCTGGCGCTCACGGTGGGCCTGCTGGCCAACGCCCACGGGTCGACCCGCCGAATCGACGTGCCCGGCGTCGCGCTCGCGGGCGTCGCGACCCTGTCGTTGATCCTTCACCGCCGCTCGCCGCTGGGCGTCTTCGCCCTCACCACCGCGGCCAGCGCCGTGATCTACGGCCTCGGCTATCAGACCGGGCCGCCGTTCGGGCCGACCGCCGCGCTGTTCTACGTGGCGAACGACGACCGCACCCGCTCGCGGGTCGGGCGGACGGCCGCGGTCGTCTTCGGCATGTTCGCCGTCCACCTGACGGCGACCTCGATCTCGGAGGGCGGCTTCCCGACCACGCCGATCCTCTTCGGGGTGGTCGTCTGGGGGGCGGCGTGGGGCATCGGGGACGCCGCCCGCGGCCGCCGCGCGCGCCGGGCGGAGCTGGCCGAGCGAGCGGCGCGGGCGGAGCGAGACACCGCCCGCGAGCGGCGCCTGGCCGCGGCAGAGGAGCGCACCAGGATCGCCCGCGACCTGCACGACTCCGCGGCCCACGCGATCAACGTGATCCTCGTGCAGGCCGGAGCGGCGCGGCTGCTCCAGGAGCGCGACCCCGAGGCGGCCCGGTCGGCCCTGACGACCATCGAGGACGTCGCCCGCGAGACGATCGGCGAGATCGACCAGCTCGTCCGCGGCCTGCGCGAGGACGCCGCGGGCGAGGAGGCGGTCGAGCCGCCGACCGGGCTGGGCGCGCTCGACACGCTCGTCGAGCGGCACCGAGCCGCGGGGATGGCGGTCGCCGTCCGGGTGGAGGGCCGGCCCCGCCCGCTCCTTCCGAGCCTCGACCAGGCCGCGTACCGCATCGTGCAGGAGTCGCTCACGAACGCCGCCCGCCACGGCAGCGGCGAGGCGGCCGTCGTGATATCGAGGTCGTCGGCGAGGCCGAGACCGGGCGGGCGGCGGTCGCCCGCGTGCGGGCGCTGCGGCCCGACCTCGTGCTGATGGACGTGCGGATGCCCGACCTCGACGGGATCGCCGCGACCCGGGAGGTGCTCGAGACGTCGCCCGACGTGAAGGTCGTGATCCTCACGACGTTCGAGCAGGACGACTACATCTTCGGCGCGCTCAGCGCCGGGGCGTCCGGGTTCCTCCTCAAGCGGACGAGCCCGGAGCAGTTGCTCGCCGCGATCCACACCGTGGCCGCGGGCGACTCGCTGCTCTCCCCGTCCGTCACCCGGATCGTCATCGAGCGGCTCTCGCGCGACCCGGCGCCCCGGGTCGCGGGCAGCGACGCGGCGGCCGACCTCACCCCGCGTGAGCGCGAGGTGCTCGGGCTGGTCGCGAGGGGCCTCTCGAACGGGGAGATCGCGGCCGCCCTCGTGATCGAGGAGACGACCGTGAAGACACACGTCAAGCGGATCCTGATGAAGCTCGGCCTGCGCGACCGCATCCAGGCCGTGATATTCGCCTATGAGACCGGGATCACACGCCCGGGGCCGGTCCGAACCGGACCGGGCTAGTGTGGCGAATGGCCTCCCGATGTAGCGTTGTCCGCCCGACTCGAGGAGACCCAGGATGAGCGTGTTCATGATGCTGCAGGTGGAGGGTGATCCCGGCCGGCTGGCCGACGTCATGGCCGACTCGGGGCGGTGGGAGCGCATCAATGCCCGGGCGAAGGAGAACGGCGCGATCCACCACCGGTTCCTCGCGAGCTCCGACGGCGGCACCATCGCGGTCTTCGACGAGTGGGAATCGGCGGAGGGCTTTCAGAGGTTCTTCGAGTCGAGCCCCGAGATCCCCCAGATGATGGCGGAGGCGGGCGTCACGGCCCAGCCCCGCGTCCAGATCTGGCACCCCGTCGACACGCCGGACCAGTTTTAGCGATGGCGGACATGCCTCTCACCGGCGGCTGCCTGTGCGGAGGAGTCCGCTTCCGGGTCGATGCGCCGCTCGTCGTCGCGACCTACTGCCATTGCACACGCTGCCAGCGCCGAACGGGCACGGCGGCGTCGGCGCAGGCCCGGATCCAGCCTGGATCGCTGACCGTGACCCAGGGTGAGGAGCTGATCCGCACGTACGCGCCGCCCGACGGCTTTCCCAAGCTGTTCTGCGGCGCGTGCGGATCGGCCCTCTGGAGCCAGAGCCCCGTCGACCCCGAGATCATCAGCGTGCGGCTGGGCGCCTTCGACGGCGATCCCGGCATCCGCCCGTCGCTGCGCCAGTTCGTGGCCTACGCCGCGTCGTGGGAGGACATCCCCGACGACGGTCTGCCGCGCCACGCCGAGCGCCCGTAGCTGATCGTGGAGCCGAGAATCGGGGACAGTCCCCGATTCTCGGGGACAGTCCCCGGCTCGAATCACCCTCCCGGCGTTTGCGCGCAACCGCGTGTCAATCATTCTTCTTGCAATTCTTACAAATGACCCGAACGGGGGAATCGCGCGGGCACCGTCTACGGCTCAATGAGAAGGCCTTCTCAACCCCCTCTCCCCCCGGTGAGGTGCCACATGGATTCCCCTGCTCCAGGCGTCCCCCGCAACGCGGTCGACGAGCGCTTCTTCCATGAATGGGTCGCGTTCGGAATGCTCGAGCTGGCGGTCTACCTGACCCGCCACGCCCAGTTTGCCGCCTACTGCATCGAGCGCGATCTGCGCCGCGCACCCCGACGCCGCAAATAGCCGTCTAGAGCTTGCGGACGCGGACGGCCGTGCCGTAGGCGCAGATCTCGGTCCACGTCCCGCCCATCTCCGACGTGTCGAAGCGCATGGCGAGGATCGCGTTGCCGCCGCGGCTCTGCGCCTCCTCGGTCAGCCGCTCGATCACCTGCGCGCGGCTGTCGGCGAGCGCCTTGGTCATGCCCTTGAGCTCGCCGCCGACGAGCGACTTGAGCCCGGCGCCGAGCTGGGAGCCGACGTTGCGCGAGCGGACGGTCAGGCCGAACACCTCACCCAGCACCTCCTCGATCGCGTAGCCGGGGAGGTCGTTGGTCGTCGTGATGATCATGGCGCGAGACTCTAGAGCATCCGTCATGCCCGGGGTATCTTGCGGCCCGGATTGGCCAGCCCGGCCGGGTCGAGCGCGCCGGCCACGGCCCGCTGAGCCCGGAGGAGGGCCGGCGGGAGGCCCGTCGCCGCCTCGAGCTTGACCACCCCGACGCCGTGCTCGGCCGTGAGCGAGCCCCCCAGCGCGCGCGGCACCCCGTGGAACGCGTCAGCGACCGCCTCCGCCCGGCGCAGCGCCGCCCGGTCGGCGCGGTCGGCGAGCACGGAGGCGTGCACGTTGCCGTCGCCCGCGTGCCCCCAGCACGCCACCTCGGCGCCGTGCTCGCGGCCGATGCGCTCGATCATGTCGAGGGCCTCGCCGAGCCGGTCGAACGGGACCGCGAAGTCCTCGGAGACCTTGCCGCCGCGCACCGCCACGACGGCCGGCGAGACGCCGTCGCGCCACGACTCGAGCGCGCGCTGCTCCCCGGGGGAGTCGGGCGCGTCGACGGCGGTCGCCCCGGGCGTGAGCGCCTCGACCAGGATGTCCCGCTCGGCCCGCGCGATCGCCGTCGGGCCGGCCGACTCGGTGATGACCGCGAACGACCCCGGCGCGGCGTGTCGGGGGTACGTCGCCGCCGCGGCCGCGAAGGCGCGCTCGTCGACGAACTCGAGCGCCGTCGGCACGCAGCCGCACGCCATGACCGACTCGAGCGCGGCCACGCCGGCGCCGCGATCAGGGTAGAGCGCGATCGCGGGCAGGATCGCCTCGGGCCGCGGCAGCAGCCGTAGCCAGGCGGCCGTGATCACGCCGAGCGTCCCCTCCGACCCGCAGGCGAGGCCTGTCAGGTCGAGTGCCTCGACGTTCTTGCGCGCCGCGCCGCCGGCCACGAGTACCTCGCCCGACGACAGCACGAGCTCGACGCCGGTGACGAACGAGCGCACCGTGCCGTGCCGGAACGACCGCGGGCCGCCGGCGTTCGTCGCGATGTTCCCGCCGAGCTGGGACTGCTCGGCCGCGCCCGGGTTGGGGGCGAACCACAGCCCCTCACCCGCGGCCTCCTGGTGCAGCCGGCGGGTGGTGAGCCCGGCCTCGACCGTCATCCGCCACGCCTCCGGCACCGCCTCGCGCACGCGCGTCATCCGGGCGAGCGCGACGACCAGGGAGCCGGCGTCCGGCATCGCGCCGCCGGCGTAGCCGGTGCCGCCCCCGCGGGGCACGAAGGGGACACTCGCCCGCGCGCACCAGCGCACCACCGCGGCGACCTCGTCCGTCGAGCCGGGGAAGACGGCCCCGAGCGCGTCGCCGGCGAGCCCCCGCGTCTCGGTCATGTCGCGCAGGAGCGACCGGTCGGCGACCGGGACCTGCACCGCGTCCTCCCCCACGATGCGGGCGAGATCGCGCCGCGCCGCGCCGGCGGCCGGGTCGGCTATGCGACCACCTGCTGGGCGGCGAAGAGAAGCGCCGAGGCGGTGGCGGCGGTGAACGTGACCGGCCGGCCCGTGTAGGCGGACTCGTCGGCGCCCGCGGGCAGCTCGTTCGTGCGCGGGCCGGACTCGACGAGGATCTCGCGCGCCCGGATCCGGTACCAGACCCGCTCGGGCGAGGCATACGCCTCGCGCCCGGGCGCGCCCGCCACGAGGTAGACGACGTACTGGATCGGGGCGACCACGAGGATGAAGGCGACGAACGCAGCCAGCAGGACGAGTGTCACGGCGACCGTCAGGATCGCGTCGAGGACCGGCAGGCCGATCGGCGCCGTCTCGGGGCGTTCCCCTTGGCGCGGGGCGAGGATCGCCGCCAGCGACTGGCTCGGGAGGACGCACAGCGCGACGTGGGCGGCGGCGTACTCGAGCGGGTGCGCGGAGATCAGCCCGGGCATGTCGTTCAGGTCACCCCATGCGAGGGTCACGAAGGCGACGACGAGGCTCACGATCGCCCCGTTCGCCAGGTACCAGCTCAGGTAGTGGGTCCCGAAGAGCGCGCGCAGCACGAGCTCGTCGAAAGCGATCAGCCCGGCCAAGCCTGCGAGGCCGACCACGGCCGTCAGGCCTCGCCTCGTCGTCTGGCTCATCCGTCGTGGTTCGCCGCGTCCGCGCCATCGCCTTCCGGCTCTAGCATCCCCCGGTGGCCGCCGAGCCCGTCATCGCAGTCCGCGACCTGCTCGTGCGCCGGGGCGGCGTCGACGTGCTCCACCGGATCAGCCTCGAGGTGCAGGCGGGCACGGTGACCGGCCTGCTCGGCCCGAGCGGCTGCGGCAAGTCGACGCTGATGCGCTCGATCGTCGGCGTGCAGATCGTCGCCTCGGGGGCCGTGATCGTGCTCGGCGAGCCGGCGGGCTCGCGGTCGTTGCGGGCGCGGGTCGGCTACGTCACCCAGGCGCCGTCCGTGTACGGCGACCTGTCGGTGCGCGAGAACCTGCGCTACTTCGCCGCCGTCCTCGGCACGGCGCCCGAGCGGGTCGACGCCGTGATCGAGACGGTCGGCATGAGGGCGTTCGCGGGCCGCGTGGTCGGATCGCTCTCCGGCGGCCAGCGGGCGCGGGTGTCGCTCGCGACCGCCCTCCTGAACGAGCCGCCGCTGCTCGTCCTCGACGAGCCCACGGTCGGGCTCGACCCGCTGCTGCGGCGCGACCTGTGGGAGACCTTCGCCGCCCTCGCCGAGGCGGGCACCACGCTGCTCGTCTCGAGCCACGTGATGGACGAGGCCGACCGCTGCAGCCACCTGCTGCTGATGCGCGACGGGCACATCCTGGCCGCCCAGACGCCGGGCCGGTTGCGGGCCGAGACGGGCGAGGACGACCTCGGCGAGGCGTTCGTGCGCACGATCGAGCGCTGGGAGGCGGCGGGATGAGCGCGCGGATCACGCTGGCGACGGCGGCGCGGGTGATGCTGCAGCTGCGCCGCGACCCGCGCACGGTGGCGATGCTGCTCGTCGTTCCCTGCCTGCTCGAGGTGCTGCTGCGCTACGTCCTCGACGGCCAGCCGCTCGAGTTCCAGCGCGTCGGCACGCCGCTGCTCGGGATCTTCCCGTTCATCAGCATGTTCCTCGTCACGGCCATCACCATGCTGCGCGAGCGCACGACCGGGACGCTCGAGCGGCTGATGGCGATGCCCCTCGGCAAGCTCGACCTGCTGGCGGGCTACGGGATCGCCTTCGGCGCGGTGGCGGCGGTGCAGGCGGCGCTGACGGCGGGAGTCGCCTTCGGCCTGCTCGACCTCCAGGTGGCCGGCTCGGAGTGGGTCGTGGCCGGGCTCGCGATCGCGAACGCGGTGCTCGGGATGGCGCTCGGGCTGTTCGTGAGCGCGTTCGCCCGGACCGAGTTCCAGGCGGTCCAG
>JAICJM010000016.1 GCA_025928435.1 Thermoleophilia bacterium | reverse complement strand
GCTGGCCGGCGCCGGGAAGCTCGGCCCGCTCCTGTGGCAGCTGCCGGAGACGTTCCACCGCGACGACCAGCGGCTCGCGGAGGCACTGAGCGCGCTCCCGGAAGGGCGCAACTGCTTCGAGTTCCGCCACGCCTCCTGGTTCTGCCCCGAGGTGCGCGCGATGCTGGCGGATGCCGGAGCCGCGCTCGTCGTCGGCGACCACCCGGAGCGGCCGTTCCAGACGCTCGAGCCGACGACGGACTGGGCCTACGTCCGCTTCCACTACGGCGCCCGCGGCCGGCGCGGCAACTACTCGGAGACCGAGCTTGGGGAGTGGGCCGAGCGCATTCGCCGCTGGGGACGGCGCGGCGACGTGTACGTCTACTTCAACAACGACTGGGAGGCGTTCGCGGTACGAAACGCCGAGCGGATGCAGGCGCTGGTGGGGCGGTAGAGCCGCACGATCAACGCGCGGCCGCTCAGTCGATCAACTTCTCCTCCATCTGCCACACGGCGATCCGCCACATCAGCACCGCGAATGCGACCAGCACGCCGGCGTGCCACAGGTCGGAGGCGCCGAGATGGCCGAGCGCCGAGTCACGCACGAGTTGCACGCAGTGGTAGAGCGGGTTGATCTCGGCGATCGCGCGGAGGACGGGTGGGAACGTCGTGATCGGGAAGAACGTTCCGGCGACGAGAAACAACGGCGTCAGGACGGCGCTCGTGACGTAATTGAAGTTATCGATCGTCTTCGCGACTGCGGCCACCAGGACGCCAAAACACGCGAAGCCGAATCCGGTCACGAAGCCGACGAACGGGACGAGCAGCATGCCGGCGTTCGGCGAGAGCCCGAACGCCATCGCGACGATCAGCGGCGCGACGCCGTAGACCCCGGCGCGGATCGAGATCCACAGCACCTCGGCCGTGATGAGCTCCTCGACGTCGACCGGGGCGGCCAGCATGGCGTCGTAGGTGCGCTGGAACTTCCAGCGAATGAACGTGTTGAACATGCCGGGGAACGCGGACGAGAACAGCACCGCGGTCGCGACGACCCCCGTGCCGACGTACTCGACGTAGCGCACGTGCTCGACGTGCGAGACGAGCGAGCCGAACCCGAGCCCGAACGCCAGCAGGTAGATGGTCGGTTGCACCACCGACGAGAACGTGGTCGCCTTCCAGTACCGGCCGAAGAGGACGACGTCGCGGCTCATCACGCCGGCGAGCGCGGCCGGCTCGAGGCGGCGAACGCGGTGGGCGGGGGCGGTCACTCGATCTCCTCCCCCGTCAGCATGACGAACGCGTCCTCGAGGTTCGCCGGGCGGCGGACGCCGTCGGGCGCGTCCCCGTCCAGGAGCTCGGCCCGCATGATCACGACCGCCGGCCCGCTGCGGCGCGTGCGCCACCCGGCCTCGCCGGCATGGCGCGTCACCGACTCGAGGTGCTCGGGCGGCCCGTACACCTCGAGCGCCTGCTCGCCGGCCTCGGCGCGGACGACCTCCTCGGGCCGCCCCAGCGCAACGATGCGCCCGTGGGACATGACCGCCACGATGTCGGCGAGCCGCTCCGCCTCCTCGATGTAGTGCGTCGACATCAGCACGGTCACGCCGGACGCGCGGAGGCGGTCGATCAGGCCCCACAGCTCCTGACGCACCTGCGGGTCGAGGCCGACCGTCGGCTCGTCGAGCAGGACGAGTCGCGGCTCGTGGATCAGCCCGCGCGCGATCAGGAGCCGGCGCCGCATCCCGCCGGAGAGCTCCGACACCTTCGTGTCGGCGCGCCCGGTGAGGTTGGCGATCCGCAGGGCCCGGTCGACGGCGTCCCGCCGGTCGCGGCCGGGCACCCGGTAGATGCGCGCGAACACGGCGAGCGTCTGGCGGGCGGTGAGCTCGACGTCGAGGTTGTCGAGCTGGGGGACGACGCCCATCTCGATCCGCGCCTGCTTGGAGCCCCCCGGCAGGTGGTGGCCCAGCACCCGGATCTCGCCCGTGTCGGCCCGCGCCTGCCCGGTCAGCATCCGCATGGTCGTCGACTTGCCCGCGCCGTTCGGCCCGAGCAGGCCGAAGCAGGTGCCGGCCGGCACCTCCAGGTCGAGCCCGTCGACGGCGGTCACCGGGCCGAACCGCTTGACCACCCCCCGCAGGGAGATCGCGCTCGTCTCCGCCGCCATGGCCCGAGTATAGGGAGCGCCCGCCACCCGGGCAGGACGTTGACATGGGACGCGGACGCGGGGTAGGGTGGCTTTCCCGAAGCGCAGGGCGGGCCTACTCATCGTCCTTCGGGCAAGGAGTGATCGCATTCGCGTGTGTCATGACAGGCGGTTGTCGTGATGCAGAGCTTCCCGGCCCTCGATGTCGCGATTGCGCTTGCGCTCACCTACTTCTTCCTGAGCATCATCGCGACCGCGGCGACCGAGGGGATCGCGCATCTCAGGAACCAGCGCGCGCGAACCCTTGAAGCCTGGATCGGCGAGATGTTGTCGAACGCACACAGGGACAAGGAGGATGCCCTTCGCGAGTTCTATGGGTCGCCGGTGATCAGCGCACTTTCGGTATCGAGCGGCGGCGGACGTCCGAGCTACATCCCCTCGAGCCATTTCATCGGCGCGACGCTCGGGCTTGCGACGGCTGCCGGGGGCGCCGGGAAGGTCGGCGAGGACACCTGGAAAGCCATCGGCGCGCAGCTACGGAATCCGCGTATCAAGGACACGACGGTCGGCAACGCGCTGCTCCCCATCTACCACCGGTCGGGCGAGGACGCCGCGCGATTCCGCCACGAGGCGGAAGCGTGGTTCGACGACCAGATGGAGCGGTTGTCGGGCGTGTACCGACGATGGTCGCAGCAGATCGTGTGGTTGACAGCCATCGTGCTCGTCGTCGCGCTCAACGCGAACACGCTTCGGATGGTGGACAGCCTCTACCGCGACCCTGCCCGCCGCGATGTGATCGTCGCCCAGGCGGGAAGTGCATCGGCGTCCGCCACGGCGAACGAGGCGCTCACCCGATTGGACAGCAACTTCGCACCGCCGCTCGGCTGGGCACATCACGGTGGCTACTCGGGCTGGTGGACGATCGCCGTCGCCCCGGCCGGCTGGCTGCTCACGTTTCTCGCCATCTCGCTCGGCGCGCCGTTCTGGTTCGACACGCTCTCCAAGCTCGCCCGGGTGCGCGCGACCGGCACGCCGCCGCCGGCGACGAACGCGACCCGTAAGGGTGAAGGCGACCAGGCCCGAAACGCCCAACCACCGCCACCCGGGGACGCGTAACGAACTGGAGGTATTGCCGTGGCTGACATCGGACCGCTCCAAGACATCGAGCACATCGTGGTCCTGATGATGGAAAACCGCTCGTTCGACCACATGCTCGGGTATCTCATGAACGACGGCCTGCCGGACGTCAACGGGCTCGTGGGCACCGAGACGAACACGGACAAGGCCGGGAACGAGCACCGCGTCTATTCGTATCCACCGGAGCCGTTCGCCGACAGCTACGACCCCTGCCACGCGCCGGACTGCGTCAAGGAGCAGCTGCGGACATCGAACAGCGGCTTCGTGCGCAACTTCGAGAAATGGATGGCGGAGCGGAAGGTCAATCCGCCCCCGGATCCCGGGTACGTCATGGGCCACTACACCGCCCAGCACCTGCCCGTCTACGACTTCCTCGCACGCAACTTCTGCGTCTGCGACGCCTGGCACAGCTCCATTCCGGGCGACACGATGCCGAACCGGCTCTACTCGATCGCGGGACAGGAGGCGGATCCGATCGGCGCCGGCCTGGGAGGACTGCTGTCATGGTTACCGGAAAGCGTGAAATCGGAGTTCGCAAAGGCTCCGATCTACGACCTTCCGGCGTTCACGAGACAACTGCAGGACGGCGACTGGCGCTGGTACTCCCACGATCCGGCGACGCTGCGTGCGGTCGACGGGAAGTACCGCTCGTTCCCGAACCTCGGCCGGGACAACTTCGCCTGGTTCGACAAGAAGGAGATCGGCCTCGGCGTGCAGCTCGGCGAGCTGCCGATCGTTCTCGACGACAGCTTCCTCGACGACGCCGCCAACGGCCGGCTGCGCAAGGTCTCCTGGATCGACCCGAACTTCGTCAACCTGAAGGTGTTCGACACGTCGTCCGACGACGACCACCCGCCGTCGCATATCCACGCCGGACAGCAGCTCGTCCTCACCCTGTACGACTCCCTCGCCCGGAGCCCGAACTGGGACAACACCCTGCTCATCATCACCTACGACGAGCACGGCGGGTTCTACGACCACGTCAAGCCGCCGAAGGTCAAGGCCGGCGACGGGTCGAAGTATCCAACCCTCGGTGTCCGCGTACCGGCGTTCGTGGTCGGGCCACGTGTCCGCCAGGAGGTCTGCCACACGCAGTTCGACCACACGAGCCTGATCGCGACGATCCTGCGACGCTTTGCTGCCAAGCCCGACCAGGCCCTCGCCAAGATGGGGAAGCGAGCGTCGGGGGCGGCAGACGTCAGTGGCTGCGTCGGAGACTCTGTCCGCAACGACATCCCCAGCCACAGCTACCTCCACGAGGTGCTGGCCGGCCGGAGGCTCGAGGCGCGTGCACGCCGCCGACCGACCGTGGGCGGGCAGTCACCGGCCGTCGACGGTACCGGCCACGAGATGGTCCTCCACGACTTCCAGTCCGACTTCCTGAAGTTCGCGATGCTGATGCGGCACGCCGGCCTCCTGCCCGGCACGCCGTAGACGGCTCACGTGCCGGCGGGACGGCCCCGGTGGGTGAGCGCGTCGATCGTGACGGCGGCGAGCAGGACGAACGCCGTGACCATGAACTTGGTCGCCGCGGCGTAGCCGAGCAGCCCCATGCCGTTGTCGATCGCGGCGATCACGATGCCGCCGAGCACGCCGTGGAGCGCCTTGCCACGGCCGCCCATGAGGCTCGTCCCGCCGATCACCGCGGCCGCGATCCCGTAGAGGATGAGCGTGCCGCCGTCGACGGTGGTCGAGATCGAGCGCAGCCGCGACGCATAGACGACGCCGGCGATGCCCGCCGTCAGCGAGCACAGCACGAACGCCGACGTGCGCACCCAGGCAACGCTGATCCCGGCCCGGCGGGCGGCCTCGGCGCTCCCGCCGATCGCGTACAGGTAGCGGCCGAGCTTCGTGCGCCCGAGCAGGAACGTCCACGCCGCGAGCACGCCGAGCACCAGCAGGACGACCCAGGGGACGCCTGAGATCGGCTCGAGGATGCCACGGTCGGCGTTACAGAGCAGGACGAGGGCGACGCCGGCGGCAACGGCTGCGGCGATCTTCAGCAGTGTCACCGTCGGCGGCGGCGCCACCAGGCCGGAACCACGGCGCTTGGCGTCGCGTCTCCAGAGGAGCGCGGCGTAGATCACCAGGATCACCAGGAGCACGATCCACCCCATGGTGTTCGTCAGGTTCGAGCTCGTGAGGTCGTTGATGATCGACTCGTTGATCGGGATCGTCCCGCCGTTTCCGAGGATGTGCAGCATCATCCCCTGCCAGAACAGGAGCCCCGCCAGCGTCACGACGAACGAGGGCAGGCCGATGCGGGTGATGATCAGGCCCTGGACGAGGCCGATGCCGGCGCAGACGAGCAGCGCCGCGGCGATGGCGACCCACCACGGCCAGCCGTAGTTGGGCCCGACGGTGTCGGCCATCACCACGCCGCTCATGGCGGCGACGAACCCGACCGAGAGGTCGATCTCGCCGAGGAGCAGCACGAACACCTCGCCCATCGCCAGCAGGCTGAACACGGCACCCTGGACGAGCAGGTTGACCAGGTTCTGGGCGGTGAGGAAGTTCGAGTTGAGCGACTGGAACAGGATCGAGATGATGATCAGGCCACCCACAACCGGCAGCACGCCGCTCTCGCCCGCCTTCAGCCGCGCGACCGAGGCCCGCATGTACTCGCCCGCCGACCCGGCGGTGATCTCCGCGGGGACGGCGAGCTCGGCCTTGCGCGCGGCCGTCCCGGTCAGCTCCTCGTCGGCGGCCGTGTCGCCGCGGTGGGCAGGATCGTCGACCTGCGACATCTGATCAGCCCTCCCGGGAGGACGCCGGCTGGGGCGTCCTGGTCGACTTGCCGGTCGTCATCAGGTCGACCGCGATCTGGGGGTCGAGCTCGGATGCCGGCCGCAGCGCGACCATCCGCCCCAGCCGCAGGACGGCGATCCTGTCGGCAACCTCGAAGACGTCGTTCATGTTGTGCGAGACGATCAGGGCCGCGAGCCCCTGGTCTGCCAGCCGTCGGACGAGGTCGAGCACCATCCGCGTCTGGGCCACGCCGAGCGCGGCGGTCGGCTCGTCCATGATCACGAGCTTGGAGTTCCAGAGCACCGCCTTCGCGATCGCGATCGCCTGGCGCTGGCCGCCGGAGAGCGACGCCACCGGCTGGCGGATCGACCGCACGGTTGTCACCGCCAGGCTGGAGAGGGTCTTCGCTGCCTCCGTCTCCATCGCCTCCTCGTCCATCACGATCCCGTGCATCCGCTCGCGGCCGAGATACATGTTCTGGACGATGTCGAGGTTGTTGCAGAGGGCGAGGTCCTGGTAGACGGTGTCGATCCCGAGGGCGGCGGCGTCGCGCGGCGTGCGGATCCGCACCGGGCGCCCGTCCCACACGATCTCGCCGTGGTCGGGCGAGTGGATGCCGGCGATGCACTTGATGAGCACCGATTTGCCGGCCCCGTTGTCGCCGACGAGCGCGGTCACCTCACCCGCGCGCACGTCGAAGTCGACGCCGGCAAGGGCCTGCACCGGGCCAAAGCTCTTCGAGACGTGCTGGAGGCGCAGGAGCGGCGCGCCGTCCGTGCCGGCGCTCGCCGCCTGGTCGTTCGTGGTCTCGGTCATGTGTTGGCTCACCTGCCGCAGCGCCGGGTCACCCTCCGAGGGCGGCCCGGCGCCGTTCGGATGTCAGCTGATGCCCGCCGATTGGCAGGCGCTCTGCAGAGCGGATCCGGTGCACAGGGCGGACACCTTGACGGCGCCGTCCTTCACGACGGTCGACGCCATGTTGGCGGTGGTCACCCAGTGCGGGACCGTGAGGACGGATGCGATGTTCTTCCCGATCTTCGTGTCCATCGTCTCCGAGTTCACCAGCGTAGACGGCGGCTTCAGGCCCGCGCGCAGGTAGAGCGCGAGCGCTGCCGCGGCCTGGGCCTCCTCGTAGATGGGCTTGTAGACCGTGCCGCACTGGTAGCCCTTGAGGATGTTCTGCAGCCCCGAGGGCGACGCGTCCTGGCCGGTGGTCGGGAACGTTTTCGGCGGTACCTTGTTCTTCTGCAGGATCGAGATGACCGCGTTCGCGTTGTCGTCGTTCGGCGTGATCACCGCGTTGATGTTCTTGTGCGCGGTGAACTGCTGCTCGAACGTCGTCGCGGCGGTCGGCGGGTCCCACGTGCCTGCCGGCTCGCCGACCTTCACATACGAGCCGTCCTTGAAGTGGGGGGCGAGCACGCCGTTGTAGCCCTGGGCGAACAGCTTCGCGTTGTTGTCGGTGGGGTCGCCGTCCATCACGAGGATGTTCGGCTTCTTCACGCCCCAGGATTGAATGCAGCTGACCGCGCCCTGCCCGATCAGCTTGCCGACCTCGACGTTGTCGAAGCTGACGTAGAAGCGATCGGCCGGACCGCCCGTGACGAGGCGGTCGTAGTCGATCACCTTGACGCCCTTCGACTCGGCGTTCGACTCGATCGCGGCGCCCGAGCCTGGGTCGAGCGGATCGACCAGGAGCACCGATGCGCCGGCCGTGATGTCCGCCTCCGCCTGCTGCTGCATCGTGCTTGCGCTCCCCTGCGCGTTGTCGATCTTGAAGTCGCTCGAGCTCAGCCCGGCGGCTTCGAACGCCTGCTTCAGGTACGGCGCGTCGAACTCCACATACCGCGCCGACGTCGTGGTGTCGGGGAGCAGCACCCCGACCATGCCCTTGCCCTGCGAGGCCAGGCCCTTCAGCTTTTTCATCTCCGAAAAGTCCGACGTGAATGCCGACACGCTCACGTTCGGCACGTTCGCCGTCCCGCCGGAGCTGCCGCTCGAGCTACCGCCCGACGAGCCGCAGGCCGCGGCCACGGCCAGAACGGCGCTGCCGAGCCCGATGGCAAGCAACCGCCTGCGTGAGTTCTCCATCGCGATGCCCTCCCACTGTCAAGGTCAAATGACCCACACGGCGCGCCCCTACCCCGGGCCGCTCGGGTTCAAACCATCTAGGCTTGCGCGCGTCATGCCCGGGAGCGACCGCAAGCTCGTTGGGGTGATCGGCGCGGGCCTGATCGCCCAGGCGATGCACCTCCCGCACCTGGCGCTCCTGCGCGACCGGTTCGAGCTCGCCGTCGTCGCCGACCCGAGCCCGTCGGTGCGCGAACGGGTCGGCGACCGCTTCGGGATCCCCGAGCGGGTGGCGACCGCTGACGAGGCGATCGGCAGCGCGGGCCTGGACGCCGTGGTGATCTGCTCGCCCAACGCGGCGCACGCCGGGACGGTGCTCGCGGCGCTCGACGCCGGGCTGCACGTGCTGTGCGAGAAGCCGCTCTGCATCGTGCCGGCCGACGCCGACGCGATCGTCGCGGCCCGCGACCGGGCCGGACGGGTCGTGCAGGTGGCATACAACAACCGCTTCGACCTCGCCTACGAGCGGCTCGTCTCGGAGCTGCCGGACTCGACGGAGGGGTTGCGATACGTCAGCGTGCTCGTCCACGACCCGGAGTTCGGCCCCTACTTCGGGCCGGAGGACCTCGCGCGGGGGAGCGACGTGCCGGCCGCGGTGATCGAGCAGGGCCGGGCCGATGAGGCCGGACAGGTGCGCGCGGCGGTCGGGACCGATGCCCCGGCGGCCGTGAAGGCCTTCTCGGGCGGCTTCCTCGGGAGCCTCGTCCACCAGGTGAACATGGTGCACGGCATGCTGGCGCGGATGGGCGAGCCCCTGCCTGCCCCCGTCATCGCGGGCGACGCCTGGGCGGCCGGCGAGGCACTCACCGGCTCGGTGCGGCTGCGCAACGGCGCCCGCTGGGACAGCGCCTGGATCCAGCTGATCGCCCTGCACGAGTACGACGAGCGCATCACGCTCTACTTCGACGACTCCGTCCGCGCGCTCTCGATCCCCTCGCCGTGGCTACGCCAGGCGCCGACCACCTACAGCGTCTCGCGCGCGGGCACGGACGGCCGCGACGTGGCCTCGTTCGACTCCTACGACGAGGCGTACCAGCGCGAGCTGATGCACTTCCACCGCTGCATGCTGGGCGCGGAGGAGTGCCGCACCCCACCGGAGCAGGCCCGCATCGACCAGGCCGTGCTGACTGACATGTTCAGGCTCGCCGGTGAATAACCGGTGCCTGACACCGGGTATTCAGGCCAGCAGCTCGTCGGCCTGACGAACGGCGACGGGGGCGCCGGCCGCGAGCGACCGCTCCGCCGCCTCGGCGACCAGGAGCGTGCCCAGGGCGTCGCGGGGCGTGCACGCGCTCTCGGCCCGGCCGGCGGCGACCTCGAGGAAGTGCGCGATCTCGGCCGCGTACCCGGCGGCGAAGCGATCGAACGCGCTCGCATAGGGCGCGAGCCCTGCGTCCACGCCGATCGGGTCGAGCAGCCGCAGCGGGGTACGCGCGTTCATGCCTGCCGCCGCGCTCTCCTTCGATCCGACCGCCTCGATGCGGACGTCCTCGCCACGGCCGTCCTCGCGCGTGCCCGCGACCAGGACCAGGGCACCGCCCTCGAGCTCGAGGACGAGCGCGCAGGTGTCCACGTCGCCGTATCGCTCCGCGTAGTCGATCGCCCGCACCGCCCCGGCGGCGTAGGCCGACCGCACCTCGGCGCCCGTGACCCACCGGATCATGTCGAAGTCGTGGATGAGCTGGTCACGGAACATCCCGCCTGAGCGGGCGACGTACTCCTCCGGCGGCGGCTCGTGGTCGTGCGAGGCGACGTGCAGCGTATGCACGCGCCCCAGCCCGCCGCCGACGACGAGCTCGCGCAGCTCGCGCAGGGCCGGGTCGAAGCGGCGCATGAACCCCACCTGCACCGGCAGGCCGGCAGCCTCGACCTCGCGCACGAGGGCGACCGTCTCGTCGACCTCGGCCGACAGCGGCTTCTCGCAGAAGCAGGGCAGGCCGCGCTCGATGCACGCGCGGACGAGGCCGGCATGCGCCGGCGTGGCCGCGGCGATCACGACGGCGTCCGGATCGGCCGAGAACGGGTCGCCGGCCGGTGTGGCGCGGGCGCCGACGCGCAGCGCGAGCTCCTCGGCCCGGATCGGGTCGACATCCGCGATCACGACCTCGGACGCCCCGACCTCCCGGACGAGGTTCCCCGCATGCAGCGAGCCGATCTGGCCGGCCCCGCAGACGAGCACCTGCATCGCCATGTCCTCCTACCGCCGCCGGGGCGCCGCCGTCGACCCGCGCACCCGCAGCTCCACCGGAACGCTCAGGTGCCGCGGTCTGTCCGGCGCGCGGCCGTCCATCCGCGCGAGCAGGATCTCGACGGCCCGCTCGGCCTGAAAGTCGAGCGGCTGGGCCACCGTCGTCAGCGAGATGCGGGCGAGCCCGGCAATCGCGATGTCGTCGAACCCGACCACCGAGAGGTCGCGCGGCACCGCGATGCCGGCCGCCTCGCACGCCTCGATCAGGCCGATGGCGGCGAAGTCGTTCCAGACGAACACGGCGGTCGGCGCGGCCGGCCCCCGCAGAGCGTCGCGGAGCGGCATCTCGGCCCGCCCGACCCGGATCGTGCCCGCGCCCTGCTCCCACCACATCCCCAGCGGCGGATCGATCCCCGCGGCGGCCAGCACAGCGCGATAGCCGGCGTGGCGGGCGCGGTCGCCGCCCGCCTCGACCATGGCCGTGCGCACATAGCCGATCCGGCGGTGGCCGAGGTCGACCAGGTGCTGCGTCGCCAGGCGCCCGCCCTCCCGGTCGCGGGGGCCGACCGAGTCGGTCCACTCCTGGCGCAGGCCGATGAGGACGATCGGGACCCCGTTGCGCCGCAGCGAGTCGGGCAGCTGGGGTGTGCGCTCGATCGACGCCAGCAGCAGGAAGCCGGCCACCCGCTGCTCGAGCAGGGCGTCGACGCCGGCGACCGCGAGCTCCTCGTCGCCCTCGATGTTGCAGAACACCGCCGTGTAGCCGGCCCGGAAGAGCGCCCGCTCGACGACGCGCGCGAGCTGCGCGTGGTACGCGTTCCCGAGGTCGCCGACGAGCACCCCGATCATGGTCGTGCGCCGGCGGACGAACTGGCGGGCGATGCCGTTCGGCGTGTAGTCGAGCGATTCGATCACCGCGAGCACGCGGCGGCGGGTCGCATCCGACACCTCGTCGACCCCCCGGATCACGTTGGACACCGTCGACTTCGACACACCCGCCGCCCGGGCGACGTCGAAGATGGTCACGTCCCGCCTGCGCCGCGCGCCCGCCGCGTCGCCGTCGGCTGATGGTGGGACGCTCATGGCAGGTGTCGTGGCATCGGCGGCGAGACAGTCTAACCGGCGGCCCGGCACCGCTCTGGTAGCGTCCTGGAACGTTCCATCCCGAGGAGGGCTCGTGCACGCTCGTCCAGCGCCCGTCCGGCTGGGAATCGCCGGAACCGGGTTCATCTCCGCGGTGCACCGCGGCTGCGCGCTGCGCAGCGACGGGGTCGAGCTGGTCGCCGTCGCCTCGGCGCGCGGCCGGGCCACCCGCGACCGGGTCGGCCCGCTCGACCCCGACGTGCGGCTGCTGACGATGGACGAGCTGGCCGGGTGCGACGACGTGGATGCGATCCTCGTCTGCACCCGCACCGCCGACCACGCCGACCACGCTGTCCGCGTCCTCGAGGCGGGCAAGCACCTGCTGCTCGAGAAGCCGGGCGCGATCTCGCTCGCCGACCATGACCGGATCGAGGCGGCGGCCGCCGCCCGCCCGGACCGGGTGGTGCGCGTCGCCTACCACCGCCGCCACGACCCCGGCTTCCGGGAGGTGGCCGAGAGGGTCGCGGCGGGCGCCGTCGGCCCGCCGTTCGCCGTCCAGCTCGCGAGCCGCGAGGACTTCCCGCCGAGCGCCGACGACGGCCCCGCCGGCGGCTTCATCATGGACGTCGGAGTGCACGACTTCGACACCGCCCGCTGGCTCCTCGGCGCCGACCCGACCAGCGCCTACACGCTCGCGCACAACCCCGTCTACCTCGAGTCCGACCTCGACAACGCCTACATCACGATCGGCCACGGCGGCGCCGTCGCGACGACTCACCTCTCCCGCACGTCGACGCTGGGCATGGAGATCCGCTGCGAGGTGCTCGGGCCGGACGGCTCGGTCGTGCTCGCCCAGGCCGCGACCGGGACCGGCGTCACCGTGCTCGGGCCCGGGATGGAGCCGCGCTTCCCGGCCGACTGCCGCGACCGGTTCGCGGCCGCCTACCAGGCCCAGATGGACGACTTCGCCGCCGCCTGCCGGGGCGACGTGACCCCGAACGCGACGCTCGCGGACGATCGCTTCGCGGTCGCGACCGCGGCCGCCGCGAGGGCGAGCGCGACCCGCGGCGAGCCGCTCGAGGTCGGCCCCGACTGGCCGTGGACGGCTCCCGCCCAGCGCACCAACTGACCGCGCCGGGCGGGAGGGTTGCAAGCGTCACGTGCGCTTGGTAGGTTCGCCTGGAACGTTCCATACAGCGGGAGGGGTAAAGATGAGCGAGACGATGGGCGCCCCGGAGGCAGCGGCACCCAGTGGGCTCTTCACGCGTCAGTCGTCCGGGCTCGTGCGCGAGCTCGGGATCCCGGCCGCGACCGCCATCGCGCTGGCATCGGTCGCCGTCGTCAACACGTTCATCAACTTCAGCGCCGGCCTCACGAGCTTCAGCCATCCCGACATGGTGCTGCCGCTGCTGCTCGCGGCCGGCATCTGGTTCGTCGGCATGTTCGCCTACCGCTACCTGCTCCAGGCGATCCCCCGCGCCGGCGGCGAGTACGTCTACGTCTCGCGCGTGATCTCGCCGGTGCTCGGGGCGATGGTCGGCGTCAGCGTCGCCGTCGCGTTCACCTACATCCTGGCCGCGAACGCCCAGTTCACCGCAGCGTTCATGCCGTTCGCCCTCACCGGCCTCGGCGACGCGTTCTCGAGCTCGACCATCGCCGCGGGCGCCAACCACGTCACCAGCAAGGGTGCGATCGCGCTCATCTGCGTCGGCCTGCTCGTGATCGTCGGCCTGCTCTCGCTGCTCCCGCTGCGGCGGGTGGCCCAGGTCATCCTCGGCCTCGTCGTGATCCAGCTGCTCGCGTTCATCGCGCTCGGCATCATCCTGCTCGCCCACAGCCACACCGACTTCGTCTCGTCCTTCGGCAGCTTCAGCAAACACCCCAACGCCTACAACGCCGTCCTCTCCGCCGCGAAGCACAACGGGGTGGTCACCGGGATCAGCCTGACAGCGTCGCTGCTCGTCGTGCCGTTCATGGTCCTGAACTACAACGGCGTGCTCTACTCGTACTACGTCGGCGGCGAGCTGAAGCGGCCGGGGCGCACGTACGTGTGGGCGTCGATCATCAGCATCGTCCTCCTGGTCGTCGTCTGGGTCGGGATCTGGGTGCTCCTGCGCTGGCGGATCGGCCTGGACTTCATGCAGGCGCAGGCGAACCTGAACGCCGTGAACGGCGACGCCTACGGCAACATCTCGAACCTGTCCGCCCAGGCGGGCGGGCTCGGCTACGGCCTCGTCCTCTCCGGCGACCCGATCACGAAGATCCTGTTCTCGATCGCCGTGCCGTGCGCCGAGCTGGCCGTCGACCTGGCCTTCGTCGCCGTGGTCACACGCGTCCTCTTCGCGCTCGCCTTCGACCGGCTGCTGCCGGTATCGGTCGCGAAGATCGACGAGCGCACGGGCACCCCGCTGGTCGCCACCTGCATCGCCCTCGCCGGCGGCATCGGGTTCTCGATCCTGGCCACCTACGTGAACCTGGCGAACATCGTCGCGAACCTGAGCCTGTTCGTCGCGCTGATCCTGCTGGCCGGCGCGGTCTCGGCCCTGCTCCTACCCTACCGGCGGCCGGAGCTGATCCTGAAGCCGGGCACGAACGACGTCGACCGCTGGGCGGGAATCCCGAAGGCGGCGATCGCGGGCGGCCTGACGACGATCCTCGCGCTCATCGTGATCCTGCTGATCGTCACGCACTCGAGCGTGTTCGGGAAGTTCAGCATCCAGAGCGTCACCACCCTCGTCCTGGTGCTGGCGGCCGGACCGTTCGTCTACCTGGTCGCTCGCGGGGTGCGCCGCTCGTCGTCCATCGACCTCGGCCTGGCGATGCGCGAGCTGCCGCCGGAATGACCGCTGCGCGCGTCTGACCCGTGCCGTTCCGCCGCGAGAAGACGCGCACGACCCGCGCCCTGCGCATCTTCTTCGCGACGGACGTGCACGGGTCGGACCGCTGCTTCCGCAAGTTCGTGAATGCCGCGTCGGCCTACGACGCCGACGTCCTCATCCTGGGCGGCGACGTGGCCGGCAAGGGCCTTGTCCCGTTGCGAACGCGCGACGGCGTGATCTCGGCGGAGGTGCGCGGCGAGCTCGTCGAGGTACCGGCCGCCGACGAGGAGCGGCTGCGCTCGGAGATCAACATGCTCGGCTTCTACCCGGTCGAGATGGACACGGCCGAGGTCGAGCGGATCACGACCGACACGCCCTACCTGGAGGAGCTCTTCCGGCGCGAGATCGTCGCCCAGCTGGAGGGCTGGTGCGCGCTCGCGGCCGAGCGACTCGACCCCAAGGTGCGCTGCATCATCACCCCCGGGAACGACGACCCCGTCGAGATCGACGCCGTGCTCGCGCGCGACGAGCGCGTCGAATGCCCCGAGCGCGACCTGTGCGACCTCGGCCCGGCCGTGCTCGCGAGCATCGGCGACGTCACGCCGACGCCCTGGGACACCGAGCGCGAGTATCCCGAGGAGGAGCTCGGGGAGCGGATCGCGGCGATGATGGACCGGGTCGAGCCCGGCCAGACCGCGATCGCGAACTTCCACAATCCGCCTTACGGGTCGGGGCTCGACACCGCGCCGGAGCTCGACGCGAACCTGCGGCCGGTGCTGCACGGCGGCCGCCCGAGCTTCGTCCCGGTCGGGAGCCGGGCCGTGCGCGAGGCGATCAAGCGGTACGAGCCGTCGGTCGGGCTCCACGGCCACATCCACGAGTCGCGCGGCGCCCAGAAGATCGGCAGGACGCTGTGCCTGAACCCCGGCAGCGAGTACTCCGCCGACGTGCTGCGCGGCGCGATCGTCGACCTCGGCGGCGACGGGTCGTGCCTGGACTTCCTGCTCACAGCCGGCTAATAAAGGTCACCGCTCCGCTACGGTGCATGGTGTTCGCAAGGTGAGGTGGGCGTGGCGCTGCTGCACAGGAGAGAGCGCAGGACCGACCGCCGGTTCGAGCTCGCGGTGGACGCGGCGGCCGCGGTTGCGGGGGGCCCGGTCGAGGGCGAGCTGCGCGGCCTCGAGGCGCCGGCCGACGTCACCCTCCTGCGGATCGAGACCTGCCCGGCCGGCAAGCTCGCGACGCCGATCGGGTCGACCCTGGTCGCCCCGGTCGCCGGGCGTGCCCGCTTCGAGCTGGCCGTGCCCACACAGACGCCGCCCGCCCGCGCGGGGAGGCGGTGCCGGCTCGGGTTCGCCGTGCGCGCGCGCAGCCCGGTCTCCGGCCGCCGCCGCGCCCAGGTGACCCTGCCGGTTGGGATCGAGGGCGGCGAGCACGCGATCCACGAGGCCGGGCACCTGTTCGACCGGATGATCGCGTCGTTCCCGGCCCGGCGCTTCCACATCGAGTTGGCCGACGCGCTGCTCGAGGGCGGCGGACATGTCGACGGCCGCGTGCACGTCCACGGCGACCGCCCGGCCCGCCGGCTCGAGGTGCTCGTCCGGTGCCAGGAGATCTGGCGCACGAACTTCCGCCTCCGAAACCATCACCAGCCGCCGCTGTGGCGGACCGAGACGCTGTGGTCGGACGCGATCCGGATCGAGTGCGATCCCGACCGGCGCTGGTACCCGTTCGCGTTCGCCCTGGCCGCCGGCCTCCCGGCCGCGGTCGAGGGCCACATCATCTGCTGGCGCTATGAGATCGAGGTGCGCAGGCGGGGCCGGTTCGGCCGCCTGGAGCGGGCCGTCGTGACGCCCCTGCGCTTCGACCTGGACTAGACGGCCAGGCTGACGCCGGCCAGCAGGCCGTCGGGGTTCAGCAGGATCGGCAGGCGCTGGTCGAGCTTGGCCACGCCGTCGACGTACTCGGAGTCGGCGCTCGCCACCGCCTCGATCTGGTCGGCGGCGATCGTCAGCACCTCCTCGACGCTGTCGACCACGACGCCGGCGGTGCCGCGCTCGGTCTCGACGACGGCGATCTTGGCGCTCTCGGAGTGCTCGTGGGACAGGCCGAGCCGCATGGCCAGGTCGCAGACGGGGACGATCTTGCCGCGCAGGTTGATGACGCCGCGGATCCACGGAGCCGACGAGGCGACGCTGCGCGGCTGGGTGTAGCGGATGATCTCCTGCACCCGGGTGATCGGCAGTGCGTACTCCTCGCGGGCGAGGGAGAAGATGACGAGTTGCTTCGTGTCGCTCATGACCCGATGATCGACGCGGTAGCGGTGGAGTTCGGCGCCCGGCGAACGAATACGGCGTTCCGAGGATGGGCCGCCTACGCGGAAGCGGTTAGGGGACCGCCGCCTGGCCGCGCGGGTCGGGCAGGGCCGGCGCGATCACCCACACGACGCGAGCCTCCTCGGCGGAGGCGTTGCGCCACGTGTGCGGCACGGTCGCCCCGAACGTGACGGCGTCACCGCGCGCCAGGTCGAACACCTCGCCGTCGATCTCGAGCTCGATCGAGCCCTCGAGGACGTAGCAGACCTCGCACTCGCTCGGGATCGTGTAGTACCCGTCGCCCCCCGACCCGCCCGGCGCCGCCAGCGTCTCGACCACGGTGACGTGCGGCTCGTGCGGGGGCGTGATCAGCGTATCGACCACCGCCGCCCCGGGCAGCGTGGCGGTCGGGCGGTCGGCCGCGCGCACCACTGTGAAGCTCGGCGTGGCGAACAGCCGCTCGAGCGGGAGCGAGATCGCCTCGCACACGGCCACCAGCGAGGCGACCGACGGGCTCGTCTTGTCGCGCTCGACCCGGGACAGGAAGCCGCGGGAGAGGCCGGTGCGCTCGGACACGTCCCCGAGCGACAGCTGGCGCTGCTCGCGGGCGTGGCGCAGGTGGGCGCCCAGGCGCACCGACGTGCCGCTGGTGATCGTCATCCCATCTGGGATACCAGGTCGTTGACTCATGCGCAACTTTCCTGTATCTGTACGCAATCACGCGCGAGGCCGACATCTCTGAGGGGCGGCGTCTCGGTGTCCTGAACCGACGCGAGTTGCTGGGCGCTGGCGCCCTGGCGATCGCGACGGCCGCGTGCGGTGGCTCCACGGGCGGCGGAGGCAACGCGCCGTCGGTCGGAAGCTCGGCCCTCAAGAAGAAGAAGATCGAGAAGCAGCTTCTCTTCTACAACTGGGCCCAGTACCACGACCCCAAGAACGCGAAGGAGTTCGAGAAGAAGTTCGGCCTGAGTTTCAAGGAGTCCAACTACACCTCGAACGAGGAGCTGCTGACGAAGCTCCAGACGACGAAGGGCCAGTCGGTCTACGACATCATCGTCCCCGACGCCGACCACGTCCGGATCGAGAAGGGGCTCGGGCTGCTGATGAAGCTCGACCACTCGCTGATCCCGAACCTGAAGAACCTGTCGCCGCACTGGCGCCAGGTCTCGTACGACCCGGGCAACGTCTACTCGGTCGTGAAGGACGTCGGGATCACCGGGTTCACGATGCGCACCGACCGGGTCAAGGCCAACCTGCGCACCTGGAAGGACTTCTTCGACTTCCTGCCCACCGCGAAGGGCCTCACGGTGAACGTCATCGAGAGCCCCGCCGAGGTGATCGGGGTCGCGCTGAACGCGCTCGGCTACTCGATGAACACCAAGAGCGACAAGGAGCTGAACGCCGCCCGCGACCTGCTCCTGAAGGTGCGGCCGCACATCAGCACCATCAACGAGGTCTACCTGGACGACTTCATCGCCGGCAAGATCGACCTCGGCATCACGTACTCCGGCGACGGGCTCCGCATCCGCGCCGCGCGGAAAGCCCAGGGCGACGTCCGGGTGGTCGCACCGGAGGGCCGCTCCGAGATCTGGACCGACAACTGGGCCATCTCGGCCTACGCGCCCGACCCGGTCGCCGCGCACGCCTGGATCAACTACATGCTCGAGCCGGCCGTGAACGCCCGCGAGATGGAGTACGTGCAGTACGAGGTCGGGACGCCCGCGTCCTACCCGCTGGTCGGCGCGACCGCGAAGGACCCGCTGGTCGTGTTCGGTCCGCGGATCCTGAACAACTACGAGATCCTCTACACGACGCCCGAGGGCCTGAACAAGCGCACGGCCATCTGGGGCGACTTCAAGGCCGCCTAGCCGCGCCGGACAGACTCGTCGGGCGGCGGCACGCGGTTGCGGTGCTCCTCGGCGTGCGCCTTCATGTCGCGGATGAATTCCGAGCGCTCGTTCAGCTCGGCGCTGACCTCGCGAATGTGCCGGTTGCGCTGGTCGTCGTGGCCCTCGCCGCCCTGGTGGCGCGACAGGAAGTCGGTCGGCGCGTAGCGCGTCGGCTCACCCTGCGGCATCTCCGTCGGGTCGGGGATCTGCTCGTCCTCGGGCGGCGTCTCCGGATGGGTGTCGCTCGGGCCCTCGGGACCACTCATCGTCCACCTCCGATCGGGTTCGCGGTTTCTGCCCCGTCCGGACGCGGGTCAAACAGGCACTGTGAGCAGGTTTACGCCCTGCCCGCGCGCGGGTAGTTCGGCGGCGATGAGCCAGACGGTCGTCGTCACCGGAGCATCGGCGGGTGTCGGCCGCGCCGCGGCCGTCGCCTTCGCCTCGCGCGGCGACCGGGTCGGGTTGCTGGCACGGGGCAGCGCCGGGCTCGCCGGAGCGCTGGCGGAGGTCGAGCGCGCCGGCGGCACGGGCCTCGCCGTCGAGACGGACGTCGCCGACCACGAGGCCGTCGAGCAGGCCGCCGCCACGATCGAGGCGCAGCTCGGGCCGATCGACGTGTGGGTGAACAACGCGATGGCCACCGTCTTCGCGCCGTTCCACGAGATCACCGCCGAGGAGTACCGGCGCTCGACCGAGGTGACCTATCTCGGCACCGTCCATGGCACGATGGCGGCGCTGCGGCGCATGCGCGGCCGGGGGGCGGGCACGATCGTCCAGGTCGGATCCGCGCTCGCGTACCGCGGCATCCCGCTCCAGTCGCCCTACTGCGGGGCCAAGCACGCGATCCAGGGCTTCACCGAGGCGCTGCGCTGCGAGCTGCTGCACGACGAGTCCCCCGTGCACGTGACGATGGTGCAGATGCCCGCGCTGAACACGCCCCAGTTCGGCTGGAGCCGGAACAAGATGGGCAAGCGGCCGCAGCCGGTGCCGCCGATCTTCCAGCCCGAGGTGGCCGCGCGCGCGATCGTGTGGGCGTCGCAGCACCGCCGCAAAGAGGTCTACGTCGGGCGCTCGACGGTGCTCGCGATCGTGGGCGACAAGCTCGCCTCCGCGGCGGCCGACCGCTACCTGGCCCGAACCGGTTACTCGTCCCAGCTGACGGACGAGCCGGACGACAACGGCCGGCCGGACAACCTGCTCGAGCCGGTCGACGCCGAGGCCGACCGGGGCATGCACGGCCGCTTTGACGACAAGGCCAGCGACGGCGGCCCCGAGACCTGGTTCGTGACCCATCGCGGCCTGGCGACGGCTGCTGCCGCGAGTGCCGGCGCGGTCGCCGTCACCTGGCTCGCACGGCGGCGATGAGCCCACCGAGCCGGCGCCGGGGCGTGGGCCCGGGCCCCGACACCGAGCCGCAGATCGCCGATCACGCGCTCCTGAGCGACCGCCGCTCGACCTGCCTCGTCAGCCGGTCGGGCAGCGTGGACTGGTGGTGCGCTCCACGCCTGGACGCGTCCAGCACCTTCGGCGCGCTGCTCGACGCCGAGCGCGGCGGCCACATGTCGATCCGGCCGGCGGCCGCGCACGTGAGCGAGCGCCACTACCTCGAGAACACACTGGTGCTGCGCACCACGATGCGCACCCGCTCCGGCGAGGTCGAGCTGACCGACCTGCTGGCCCTGCGGCGCGACGGGGGCGTTGACGGCGACGGGCACCTGATCCGGCTCGTTGAGGGCCGGCGCGGCACCGTGCGGATGGGCGTCGAGATCGCACCCCGCTTCGACTACGGCGCGGTGCGGCCGTGGGTGCGGCGCGATGCGCCCGACCGGCACGCGGCGATCGGTGGCGACGACGCCCTCCTGATCTGGTCGGACGTGGAGCTGCGGACATCCGAGCACGCTCTCCGGGGGACGTTCACGGTGGCGGCCGGCGAGCGCGCGTGCTTCTCGCTGCGCTACCTCCGGCCGCACGTCCTGGACGCCGGCGTGGACGATGTCGACCCCGAGCGCCTCGACGCACTCGTCCGGCAGACGACCGCGTGGTGGCGGCGGTGGCTGAAGGGCGCAAGCCTCCCGGCCCGGGCGCCGCGCGACCCGGCGGTGCTCGTCTCGGCCATGGTGCTCCAGGGGCTCTCGAACGGCGAGACCGGCGCGATCGCAGCGGCCGCGACGACGTCGCTTCCCGAGGTCGAGGGTGGGAGCCGCAACTGGGACTACCGATTCTCGTGGGTCCGGGACTCGACCCTGGCCGCACGCGCACTGGCCGAGCTGGGCTTCGACGACGCTGCCGACGACTTCCGCCGCTTCATCCAGCGCAGCGCCGCCGGGCACGTGGACGAGCTCCAGATCGCCTACGGGGTCGGCGGCGAGCGGCGCCTGCGCGAGTACGAGGTGGATCTGGCCGGCTTTCGGGGCTCGTCCCCGGTGCGGGTGGGCAACGCCGCCGCCGTCCAGCGCCAGAACGATGTCCTGGGCGAGCTGGCGCTGCTGGCGTGGCGCTGGCACCGGCGCGGCCACTCGCCCGACGACGACACGTGGCGCTTCATCTGCGACCTGGCGGACGCCGCGGCGCAGCGATGGGACGAGCGCGACGCCGGCATCTGGGAGCTGCGCGACCGGCCCGACCACTTCGTCCACTCGAAGGTCATGTGCTGGGCGGCCCTCGACCGCGCGATCGCCCTCGCCGAGGAGTGCATGCGCCGGGGGCCGGTGCGGCGGTGGGCGCGCGAGCGCGACCGGATCGCCCGGGCGGTCGAGCGGCACGGCTACGACCGCAGGCGGAACACGTTCCGGCGGTCGTTCGGGTCGGCGGACGTCGACGGCGCCCTCCTCCTGCTGCCGCACACGGGCTTCGTCGATGTGGCCGACGAGCGGATGGCGGGGACGGTCGCCGCGGTCATGGAGGACCTGGACGACGGCGGCCTCCTGCGCCGCTACAAGGCCGCCGACGGGATGCCCGGCCGCGAGGGGGCGTTCGTCGCCTGCACCTTCTGGCTGGTCGAGTGCCTCGCGGGGCTGGGACGGCTCGAGGACGCGGCCGCGGCCTTCGAGCGGGCGGCCGCGACCGCGAACGACCTCGGCCTCTTCTCCGAGGAGTACGACCCCCGCCGCGAGCGCATGCTCGGCAACTTCCCCCAGGCGCTCACGCACCTCTCCCACATCGCGGCGGCGACGGAGCTCGCGCGTCACGCCGGCGGGCGCGAGGGCTAGGCTAGGCCGCACGGCGGCGCAGGAGGCGGGCGAGCCGCAGCGGCAGGAGCCCGAAGTACGGCGCCCGCCGGCCGATGTCAGCCCGGTCCTCGCGGTCTCTTCCGGTTCCTGACCGGCGCGGGCATCGGCGGCGAGTACGCCGCGACCAACTCGGCCATCGACGAGCTGATCCCGGCCCGCGTGCGCGGCCGCGTCGACCTGATCATCAACGGGTCGTACTGGGTCGGCGCGATGGCGGGCTCGGCGGCCGCGATCTTCTTCCTCTCCGCGTTCGCGACCGACCTCGGGTGGCGGTTGTGCTTCGGCGTCGGCGCGGTGCTCGGCCTCGCGATCATGCTCGTCCGCCGCAGCGTCCCCGAGAGCCCACGCTGGCTCTTCACCCACGGCCGCGAGGACGAGGTGGAGGAGATCGTCGCGAGCATCGAGCGCAGCGTGGCGGAGGAGACCGGCCAGGAGCTGGAGGAGCCGGAGGAGAGCATCGCGGTGGAGCAGCGCGAGGTGATCCCCTTCCGCGAGATCGCCCGCACCGGCTTCGTCGACTACCCGCGCCGAGCCGTGCTCGGACTCGCGCTCTTCGTCGGCCAGGCGTTCATCTACAACGGCATCACGTTCAACCTGGGCACGCTCTTCTCCACGTTCTTCGGCGTCTCAGCCGGGTTCGTGCCGGTGTTCCTGATCATCTACGCGGCAGGGAACTTCCTCGGCCCGCTGCTCCTCGGCCGGCTGTTCGACACCGTCGGGCGCAAGCCGATGATCAGCATCAGCTACCTCGGGTCCGCCATCGCCGGCGTCGTCCTGGCCGCCCTGTTCGCCCGCGGGACGCTCACCTCGGAGTGGTGGTTCGAGGCGCTCGTCGTCGTCACGTTCTTCCTTGCGTCTGCGGGCGCCAGCGCGGCGTACCTCACGGTCAGCGAGATCTTCCCGATGGAGACGCGCGCGCTCGCGATCGCCTTCTTCTACGCCGTCGGCACGGCCGCGGGCGGGATCATCGGGCCGCTGCTCTTCGCGCACCTGATCGCGAGCGGCAGCCGCAGCGAGGTGGCGACGGCGTTCTACATCGGCTCCGCCGTCATGGCGGCCGGCGGCATCGCCGAGATCTTCCTCGGCGTCCGCGCCGAGCAGAAGTCGCTCGAGGACGTGGCGACGCCGATCACGGCCGAGGCGGCCGAGGGCGAGGGCGGCGACGCGAAGACCGACGCCCGCGAGGAGGACGACGAGGCGGCGAAGGCCCGCCGGGCCGCCGCCGACCGGGATCGCCGGATCCGGGAGCGGACGCAGCGCCGGCAGACCTGGAAGCGGAGCGGCCGCCGCCGCTTCCGGCCCGGGCCGGGGGGCGGGATGTACGCGCCGATGATGGCCGGCACGTGGTCGGTGGCCGATGATCCCGCGGCGGCGACGCTCGAGCCGCAGATCGAGGCGATCGAGCAGACGCTGGCCAGGACCGGCCCCACCGAACGGCGCCAGCTGGCCCAGCTCGTCGGCGCCCGCTACTTGGGCCCGGGTCGCTTCCGGCTCGCCCTGCAGGAGGCGCTTCGCGAGGGTCGTGTGCGCCGCGTCTCCCGCAACGTGATCGCGCCGGCCGAGCGCTAACCGGCGACGAGCGGTCCAGGAGCCGGTAGGCGCCGGCGACGGGTGTGGCCGTAGACGAGGTGGTAGCCGGCGTCCTGGGCCAGCGCGGACAACGAGTACTCCCACGGCGTGTCGTAGATGCGCATTGCCGGGAGCACCGACCGTCAGCCGAGCAGCGCCGCAGCGGCCCGCAGGTCGGCGACGAAGAGCTCCATCTCGTGCTCGCGGTCCTCGTCGCGCGCACGCAGGATCGAGGACGGGTGCACGGTCGCGAGGGCCGTCGTCTCCCCCGGGCCCTCGAGCTCGCGGCCGCGCTCCCGTGTCACGCGGAAGCCGGATCCGAAGAACGACTGCGCGGCGGTCGCGCCGAGCAGCACCATGACGCGCGGCGACAGCGCCTCGAGCTCGGCGACCAGCCAGGGGCGACACGCGGCCACCTCCCACCGCGACGGCGTCTTGTGGATCCGGCGCTTGCCGCGCGGCTCCCACTTGAAATGCTTGACGGCGTTCGTGCGGTAGACGGCTCCGGCATCGATCCCGGCCGACTCGAGGCTGTGGTCGAGCAGGCGGCCGGCCGGGCCGACGAAGGGATGGCCCTGCTGATCCTCCTGGTCGCCGGGCTCTTCGCCGACCAGAACGAGGTCGGCGCGCGCGGGCCCCTCGCCGAAGACCGCCTGGGTCGCGTCCTTCCAGAGGTCGCACCCACGGCACGACTGCGCGGCGTCGCGCATGCGCCCCAGGCTACGCCGGTCGGGGAGATAGCGCTCGGCGCCTTCGGGTCGCGGAGAGGCCACGACGCCTCAGGCGCGGCGCCCGACGACCGCGACGGCGACGACGACGACCAGTCCGACGGCGACGGCCGCGCCGAGCGGCGAGGCCAGCCGGGCCCGCGCCCGGGCGGCCACGCGCTTCGGCGCGGTCACCCGGTACGCCAGCTCCGCCACCGTCTCGCCGAGCTGCTCGCGGGCCTCGACTACATCGCGCCGGAGCGCGCTCGAGCTTTCACCCACGAGACGTCCTCCTTGATGGAGTCGACCGACTCCGTCGGCGCCGGCGGCACGCCGCGGCGCAGGATCTTGAGGCCCACGAGGACCGCGATCCCGGCCAGGAGCAGGAGCACGATCGTCACGATCAGGGCCGCGAGCCAGGTCGCAAGGACGTTCGCGAGGGCGATGATCGCCGTCGCCGTGAGGGCGCCGAGTGCGGTTAGCCCGAGGACGCCGGCAACGGCGATGAGCGCCGCCCCGACGGCCAGCCGCCGCACCTTCTCCTCGAGCTCCGCCCGGATGACGCTGACCTCCGCCCGCACCAGCCCGCGGACGTCCTCCGAGAGCCGGTCGACGAGCTCGCGGATCGAGCGCCGGTCGCGATGTGTCTCTTCCGTCGTCGTCATGCGGTGCCAGTGCCCGGGGAGGGCCTTCGGCGAAACCACCCTCAGGAGCCGGGCCGGCCGGGGGACGGATGCAGGAACACGTGGTGCACGCTCGGCTCGACCTCCCGCAGGTCGGCCGCGATCTCGTCGACCACCCGTTCGGCGTCCGTGACGGTCAGCTCGTCCCGCAGCTCGATGTTGGCGGCGACGAGGAGGTCGTCCGGCGCAAGGTGCATGGTGAGGAGCGCGGGGACGGCCTCGACGGCGGGGTGCCGCAGGGCGGCGGCCTCGATCGCCTCCCGCACCTCCGGCCGGGCCGACTCACCCAGGAGGAGATCCTTCGCGTGCGAGCCGACGGCGATCGCGACCGCGATCAGGAGCACGCCGATCGAGATCGAGGCGACGGCGTCGTAGACCTCGCTCCCCGTCAGTGCGCGCGCGATCAGGCCGGCGGCCGCCAGGATCACGCCGATCACCGCCGCGCTGTCCTCGAGCAGGACGATCCTCGGCGCGGGGTCGCGCATCTCGCGCACGTAGCGCCCCAGCGAGTCACGGGAGCCGCTGGCGCCGGTGCGCACCTGACGCGCGGCCCGGACGAGCGAGGTGCTCTCCGCGACGAGGGCGATGGCCAGGACGACGAGGCCCACGGCCGTCCCGCCGGACTCGCTCCCGCCGCGGAGCGCCAGCACGCCCTGGCCGATCGAGAAAACGGCCCCGGCGAGGAAGATTCATACCGCGGCCAGGAAGGCCCAGAAGAAGCGCTCCATGCCGTGACCGAAGGGATGCTCGTCGTCCGGTGGGCGCCGGCCCATCCGCAGCGACCACAGCAGCGCCAGCTGGTCGATCGTGTCGGCGATCGAGTGGGCCGCCTCCGCCAGCAGCGCGGCCGAACCCGTGAAGAGGCCGGCGACGAGCTTCGCGATCGCGAGCACGACGTTCGCCGCAAGCGCGTAGAGGATGGTGATCCGGCTTTCGCCCACGGTGGCCGCGCGACTACCCGGGACGGCGCGGCGGTGAAACGCGTCAGCGCACGCGCCGGATTCGCACCGCGAGCGGCAGGAGATACCAGAGCGAGGCCAGCGCAGCCAGGATCAGGCCACCGGCGAGCGCGGCCCGCGAGCTGCCGTAGAGGTAGCTCGTGATGAAGAGGACCACCGCGGTGATCGCGGCGGCGAGGCAGACCGTGCCGGCGATCGCGAGCACGTTGGAGACGCGCAGGAGCACGGCCTTCCTGCCCCGCTGCCAGACGATCCGGTGAAACGAGGTCGGCGCGATGAAGCACACCGATGCCGCGGCGGCGCTGATGAAGGCGATGTAGTAGAGGAGGCGCTGGTTCGAGGAGATCGCGGAGAACCTCTGGCTGAACGGCACCGCCAGCAGGAAGCCGAAGAGCATCTGCACGCCCGGCAGCGCGACGCGCAGCTCGTTCAGGAGCTCGGTGAGCTGGCGGTTCTGGCGCTCGTCGGCGCTCTCGCCGGAATCCGGTTCGTCTTCGCCATGGCCCGGGATGATCATCGGGCGAAGGGTGACACGTTTCGGCCGGAAGCGCAGCGGGAATTCCTCCGGCGTATGCGATTCAGGACACCGCGCGATAGCGAGACGACAGGGACGGCGGTCGCCGACACCGACGCGGCCGAGGAGGCGCGGGTGCAGGACTGGCAGGCCGAGCGGCTCGAACAACTCGGATACGGCCGCGAGATCGCGTCGCGCGTCGTGCGCGCGGCGTGGCTCGACGGGAACCATTCCGACCTCGTCCACCGGATCGAGGACATGGTGCAGCGGGGCGCGACGCTCGACCAGGCGTCCCGCATCGTCGCCTCGGTGCGGATCGACGTCGAGGAGCCGGTGATGCATGGAGGTGGAGCGAATGCCTCGGGCTGAGTGGACGGCCAAGCAGGACCGCACGTACGAGCACATCGTCGAGAGCGAGCGCGACCAGGGGCGGTCGACCGGGCGGGCGAAGGAGATCGCGGCCCGCACGATCAACAAGGAACGCGCCCAGCGGGGGCAGACGAAGACGGCCTCGCGCAGCTCGACGGACGACATGAGCTCGTCCCGCCGGGGTGGGCTACGCTCGGGCGCGTCCGGGCCGCGCGGTCGCACGAAGGAGCAGCTCTACAACGAGGCCCGCCGGCGCGGGATCAAGGGCCGCTCCAGCATGAACAAGGCGCAGCTGCAGCGCGCCGTCGACGCGAAGAAGTAGCCCGTCCGGGCGAGATGGCGGGGACAGTCCCCGCGGCGCGGGGACTGTCCCCGATTTTCGGCTTGACTTCACGCCCGGTGGAGCCCTATCCTCCGCGGAGTATTGTCAGGAAAGTTTCCTTACTCCGGTGAGGCGGCATCCGAGTTCGCGACCGGGACGCCGAGCCTGCTGCGGGCGATCAACGAGCGCAGCCTGCTCGAGCTGATCCGCCGCGACGGGGCGATGTCGCGGGCCGAGGCGGCCCGCCGGAGCGGGCTCTCCAAGCCGACCGTGTCCCAGGCGCTGTCGGGGCTCGAGGACGCAGGTCTCATCCACCAGTCCGGCCGGGCCCGGGGACCGAAGGGGCCCGGCGCCGTCGTCTACAGCCTGAACCCGGAGTCCGGCTGGGTGATCGGCATCGACATCGGCAGCCACTGGGTGCGGGCCGCGATCGCCGACATCACCGGCACCGTGCGGGCGCGCCGCGACGAGCGAACGCAGCGCACGACGGCCGCGACCGCCGCCCAGATCAGCGCCCTCGCCCACGGCCTGGCCGAGGAGCACGGGATCAGCTGGGCCCGCATCACCCACGCCACCGTGGGGCTGCCGGGCGTGCTCGACCCGTCGGCCACCCACCTCACCCTCAGTCCCAACCTGCCCGGGGGCAAGGGCGGCCTGCTCGAGGCGATCGCGGCCGAGCTGGGGCCCAAGGTGTCATTCGAGAACGACGTCAACCTGGCCGCCCTCGGGGAGCGGGCGCGCGGTGTCGCAGCCGGGTTCGAGAGCTTCGTGTTCCTGTGGGTCGGGACCGGCATCGGCCTCGGGATCGTCGTCGGCGGGACCCTGTACCGGGGCGCGGCCGGGGCTGCCGGCGAGATCGCCTACCTGCCGGTCGGGCCCGGCGATCCCCACGACCCCGCCTACCGCCGCCGCGGCCAGCTGGAGGAGTCGGCCTCGGCCGCCGCCGCCAGGCAGATCGCGCGCGACCACGGGCTGCGGGCGGCGACGCCCAAGAGCGTGTTCGCCGCCGCCCGCCGCGGCGAGCCCGCCGCGCTCGAGGTCGTCGAGCTGATCGCCGGCCGGATCGCGCTCGCCATCGCCGCCGTCGTCCCCGTGCTCGACCCGGCCCTCGTCGTCCTCGGCGGCGGGATCGCCGGCAACGGCGGCGACCTGCTGCGCGAGCCGGTGGAGCGCGAGCTGCACCGGATCTCGCCGTTTCGGCCGCACCTGGCCGTCTCGGCGCTCGGAGACGAAGTCGTCCTGCACGGGGCGGTCGCGACCGCGCTCGCCGCCGCGCAGGAGTCGCTGTTCACTCGGATGCCCATCGCCATGACGGGAGGAGAGGCGAGATGAGACCACGCAGAACACCCCTCGGCATCGCAGCCGTGCTGGCGGTCGCGCTGGCGGCCGCGTGCGGAGGCGGCGGAAGCTCGAGCGGATCGAGCTCCGGCGGATCGCACTCGCCGGTCACCCTGACCGTCTGGCACCAGTTCGCCCAGGAGGAGTCGAAGCCGTTCAAGGACGGGATTGCGTCATTCGAGAAGAAGTACCCCTGGATCCACGTGAAGCTCGCACTGCAGCCGAACCCCGACCAGGACACGTTCGACCCCAACCTGATCGCGGCCATCAAGGGCGGCAACGCCCCCGACGTCGCGATCGGGTTCACGCCCAGCTACGCCGGCCAGTACTGCTCGAGCGGCCTGTGGGAAGACCTGACGCCGTTCATGCAGAAGGATCACATGACGACGTCGGACTTCGCCCCGGCGACGCTGAGCTACACCAAGATCGACGGCAAGCAGTGCGCCCTGCCGTCACTGACCGACGCCTACGGCCTCTACTACAACACCGCCATGTTCAAGAAGGCGGGCATCACAGAGCCGCCGAAGACGATGGACGAGCTCGCCGCCGACGCGAAGAAGCTCACCGTGAAGAACCCGGACGGCTCGATCAAGGTCGCCGGATTCGTCCCGCTGAACCTGTTCGAGGAGCTCGACATCTCCGACATCGGCCACGCCTTCGGGGCGCAGTGGTTCGACTCGAGCGGCAAGGCGCAGCTCGCCACCGACCCCGCGTGGACGCAGGCGTTCGAGTGGCAGAAGTCGCTCGTCGACTGGTACGGCTACTCGAACCTGCAGAAGTTCTACGCGACCTACACGAACTCCGAGTTCAACCCGACCAACGCGTTCGAGACCGGCAAGGTGGCGATGGTGTTCGACGGCGAGTGGCGCACCGCGTTCATCCGCCGCGAGCATCCTGACCTGGGCTACGGGACGGCGCCGTTCCCGGCCGCCGACCCGTCCATCTACGGCTCCGGCCGCGTCGGCGGCACGATCGTCGGCATCCCCCAGGGGACGGAGCACCCGGACGAGGCGTGGGATCTCGTGAAGTTCCTGGCCACCGACACGAACTACCTCGTGTCGCTCGCGAACGAACTCGGGAACGTGCCGACGACGAAGGCCTCCGGCGACTCGCCGAACCTGAACCTCGGCCCGCAGTTCAAGACGTTCGTGGACATCTGGAACAACCCGAAGTCGTCCATGTACCCGCCGCTCCTGCCGACCGGAGCCGGCTATGCGCAATTGGCAGACGACTTCGACGCCAAATGGCAGGCGGGGAACGTCTCGAACCTCCAGCAGGGCCTGCAGCAGCTCGACACCAACATCGACAACCAGATCCAGCAGGGGGAGACGCCGTAGCCGCACCGGCCGCCATCGGGGCGGTGGCCGCCGCCATCCCCACGCGCACGCCGGCCGAGCGCCGGCGTGCGCGGCGGCGGGTCGCGCTGCGCAAGTACGGCACGGTGCTCGCCTTCCTGTCGCCGTGGATCGTCGGCTTCGCGCTCTTCACGGCGTGGCCGATGGTGCTGTCCCTCTACTACTCGTTCACCCACTACGACCTGCTGACGGCGCCGAGCTGGGTTGGGCTCGACAACTACCGCTTCATGTTCGGGATCGGGACGATCCACGGCCAGCACGAGTCCGATCCGTACTTCTGGCGGGCGGTGCGCAACACGGCCTGGATCATCCTCGTGTCGGTGCCGCTGCGGATCCTGGTCGCGATGCTGACCGCCATGCTGCTCACCCGCCCCAAGCGGGGCGTGAACGTCTACCGCACGCTCTTCTTCATGCCGTCGCTCGCGCCGACGGTGGGCAGCGCGCTCGTCTTCGTCTACCTCCTGAACCCGACCACCGGCCCGGTCAACCGGGTGCTCTCGACCGTCCCCGGACTGAACGCCCCGCTCTGGTTCTACGACCCGACATGGGCCAAGCCGGCCCTGATCGTGCTCGGCCTGTGGGGCGTCGGCGACGCCATCGTGATCTATCTGGCCGGCCTGCTCGACGTCCCGCGCGACCTGTACGAGGCGATCTCGATCGAGGGCGCCAACGCGTGGCAGCGGTTCCGGCACGTGACCCTCCCGATGATCACGCCGGTCATCTTCTTCACGCTCGTGATCGGGGTGATCGACGGGTTCCAGTACTTCGACCAGGCGTTCGTGTCGTCGACGACGGCGGGGACGTCGCCCGGCGACCCGCAGGGGTCGCTGCTCTTCTACGGCGTCTGGCTCTACCAGCAGGCGTTCACGTACTTCCACATGGGCTACGCCGCCGCGATGGCCTGGGTGCTCTTCATCACCACGATGGCGACGACGGGGCTGCTGTTCGCGACGGCCCGCAAATGGGTGCACTACGGCGGGGGGATCTCGTAGCCGCCGTCGCGACCACCCGCCGACTCCCGGCCGCCGTCCGGCGGAAGAGGTTCCTGCTCGCCGTCGCGAACCACGCCGTGCTGATCGCGGTCTCGCTCGCGTTCACGCTGCCGATCATCTTCATGCTGCTCACGGCGCTCATGACCGACCAGCAGGCGCTCTCGGCGAGCATCATCCCGCACCCGTTCGTGTGGTCGAACTTCCGCACGGTCTTCACGAGCATCGACCTGCCCCGCTACACGTGGAACTCGTTCCTCTACGCGGGGCTCTCGACGGTCGGCGTCGTCGTCTCCTCCGTGCCGGTCGCCTACGCGTTCGCGCGCATCGAGTGGCGGGGCCGCAACGTGGTCATGCTGCTCGTGCTGGCGACGCTCATGATGCCTCCGCAGGTCACGTCCGTGCCGCTCTACATCCTGTGGTCGAAGCAGTACCACGACTGGACGCACATCCAGTACATCGGCACGCTCAAGCCGCTGATCATCCCGGGCTTCTTCGGCGACGCGTTCTCGATCTTCCTGCTGCGCCAGTTCTTCATGACGATCCCGAAGGAGCTCACCGATGCGGTGCGCGTGGACGGCGGCGGGCACATCGAGATCCTGCGCAAGGTGATCATCCCGCTCGCGAAGCCGGCCATCGCCGCGGTCGCCCTCTTCAACTTCATCTACTCGTGGAACGACTTCTACGGCCCGCTCGTCTACCTGGCCGGGAACACGCAGTCGCAGACGCTCTCGGTCGCGCTGGCGTCGTTCCGCACCGTGCACCACGTCGACTGGAACCTGACGATGGCGGCGGCGCTCGTCTTCATGCTCCCGGTGATCGTGATCTTCTTCCTCGCCCAGCGGGTGTTCATCGAGGGGATCACGCTCACGGGCGTGAAGGGGTAGGCCGGAAGCGGGGACAGTCCCCGCACGCGGGGACCGTCCCCACCTACGAGTTCGCAGCTACCGTCACGGGAGCGGTGCCGTTCAGCACCCTGCCCGAGCCGTGCTCGAAGAAGTGCAGCCGGGCGGGATCGACCGAGAGCCGCACGCGCTCGCCGGCGCGGGCGCGGGTGCGGGCGTCGACGCAGGCCGTGCACACCGTCGAGCCTGCGGCCGCGACCAGCGGCACCTGGGCCTCCTCGCCGCCCTCCTCCTGCGGCGTGCGCCCGTCGGCGGAGTCCGAGGCGGGGCGGGCGTCGAGCGTGAAGATCACGTTCGCCTCGGCCCCCAGCTCCTCGACCACGCTCACCGGAACCTCGAGCACGAACCGGGTCTCGTCCCGCCACACGTCCGCGTCCTCGAAGTCCGAGGGGCGGACGCCGACGACCACCGGTCCGCTGTGCCCGCCGAGCCGGCCCGCCACGGGCAGCCGGTGCCCGCCGAAGACGACGTGACCGTTCTCGACGGTCGCCTCGAAGAGGTTCATCGACGGTGAGCCGATGAACGCCGCCACGAACATGTTCACCGGGTTCGCGTACAGGCGCTGGGGCGTGTCCAGCTGCTGGACGACGCCGTCGCGCATGACGGCCACGCGGTCGCCGAGGGTCATCGCCTCGACCTGGTCGTGGGTGACGTAGATGGTGGTCGTGCCGAGCTGGTCACGCAGCCGGGCGAGCTCGGCCCGCATCTGCACCCGCAGCTTGGCGTCGAGGTTCGAGAGCGGCTCGTCCATCAGGAACGCCTGCGGCTCGCGCACCATCGCCCGCCCCATCGCGACCCGCTGGCGCTGACCGCCGGAGAGCTCGGATGGCTTGCGGTCGAGCAGCGGCTCCAGGCCGAGCACGCGGGCCGCGGCGCCGACCTTCTCGGCCACCTCCGCCTTCGGCCGCTTGCGCAGGCGCAGGCCGATCGCGATGTTCTGCGCCACCGTCATGTGCGGGTAGAGCGCGTAGTTCTGGAACACCATCGCGATGTCGCGGTGCTTCGGTGCGAGGTCGGTGACGATCCGGTCGCCGATCACGACCTCGCCGTCGGACACCTCCTCGAGGCCGGCGATGATGCGCAGCAGCGTCGTCTTGCCGCACCCCGACGGGCCCACCAGCACCATGAACTCGCCGTCGGCGATCTCCATCGAGACGCGGTCGACCGCGACCACGTCCTTGCCGAACCGCTTCGTCACCTCCTGGAGAACGATCCGCGCCATGGCTCCTCCTCAGGGTACCGCGCCGTTGCGGGAAAACCGATCCGCGACCAGGGTCTCGCGCAGCCCCGGCGCGGCGCCGTCGGCGGCCGCCAGCTGATCGAGCGCGAGCAGGGTCGCGCCGACGATCGGCAGGTCGTCCACGACGGCGATCCGCGCCTTCGGAGCGCACGCGGAGACGCGCTGCTCGAGGCGATCCATGAAAACCGGGCTGCGGGCGCGGGCGACGCCGCCGCCGAGCACGACGTCGGCGTCCGTCCGCAGCAGCCGCAGCCGTCGCAGCGTCGTGCAGATGAGCACCGACGCCTCCTCGGCCTGGCGCTCGACGATCCCGACCGCGACCGGGTCGCCGTCGTTCGCCGCGCCCAGCACGACGGGCGCGAGGTCGTACAGGCGCGAGTCGTCCAGCTTGCCGGTGTGCAGGCCGACCATCACCTGCCGCGGCGTGCGCAGGCCGAAGTACAACGGCACGGCCTGCTCGAGCACGGTGTGCGAGCCGCGGCCGTCGCCGGCGCGCACGCACGCCCCCACGGCCTCGATGCCGATCGTCGCGCCGCCGGCCCAGTCGCCGGAGATCTGCCCGAGCGCCGGGAACCGCACCTCGCGCCCGTCCGGGCCGACGCCGGTGCAGTTGAAGCCCGCGCCGCAGACGACCGCGACGCCCCAGCCGCGCGGGGCGCCGGCCCGCATCACGGCGAAGGTGTCGTTGCGGAGCACCGGCTCATGCACGAGGCCGAGCCGCCGCAGCGAGCGCAGGATGCGGCGGTCGTCCGCCGGCAGGTCGGCGCCGGCGAGGCAGAAGACCCCGACATCGGC
>JAICJM010000110.1 GCA_025928435.1 Thermoleophilia bacterium | reverse complement strand
GATGCGGTCGGACATCGAGAACGCCTCGCCCTGGTCGTGCGTGACGTAGCAGAACGTCACCCCGACGCTGCGCTGGAGATCCTTGAGCTGGGTCTGCATGTCGGTGCGCAGCTTCAGGTCGAGCGCCCCCAGCGGCTCGTCCAGCAACAGCACCTCGGGCCGGTTGACCAGGGCGCGCGCCAGGGCGACCCGCTGCTGCTGGCCGCCGGAGAGCTGTCGCGGTCGCGCGTTCTCCCGGCCCTCGAGCTGCACCAGGCTCACGGCCTCGGCGACCCGCGCACGCACCTCGGCCTTCCTGACCTTGCCCTCGCGCAGGCCGAACGCGATGTTCTCGAACACGTCCAGATGGGGGAACAGGGCGTAGCTCTGGAACACCGTGTTGACGGGCCGCCGGTAGGGCCGCACGCCGGTCATCTCACGCCCGCCGACGGAGATGGTCCCGGACGTCGGATCCTCGAACCCCGCGATCATCCGCAGCGTGGTCGTCTTGCCGCAGCCGGACGGCCCGATGATCGAGAAGAACTCGCCCGGCTGGATCCGCAGGTCGAGGTGGCGCACGGCGACGAGGTCGCCGAAGCGCTTCTCCACCGCCTGCAGGTCGACGGCCGGGTCGCTCATCGGTACATGTCCAGCATCGATCCTCCACCGCCACGCCGGCTCGACCGCCCGACCGCCCCGGCCGTGGCGTACGAGATCACGGCGAAGCTCATGATGGCCACGGTGAACAGCATCACCAGGAGGCCGATCGCGTTGATCTCCGGGGTGATCCGGAACCGGATCATGCCCAGGATGACCACCGGCAGCGGTGACTGGGCGGTGCCCTGCAGGAACAAGGACGTGACCAGGTCGTCGAACGAGAACGTGAACGCGAGCAGCCCGGCGGCGATGATCGCCGGCATCAGCGCCGAGAGCGTCACGCGCCGGAACGTGCGCCAGGGCGTGGCGCCGAGGTCGGCGGCGGCCTCCTCGAGCGCCGGGTCGAGGCCCGCCATGCGGGCCTGGACGATGATCGCCGCGTAGGCCGAGTTCCAGACGGTGTGGCCGATGATCATCGCGGTCAGCCCCAGGCCGAAGTGGATCTTGATGAAGAGGAAGAAGATCGCGGTGGCGAAGACGACCTCGGGCAGGATGATGCGGGCGTAGATCAGCCCGTCGTAGACGGCCCGCGCCTTCGGCGACGCGTGCCGCCACCAGAGCGCGCCCGAGACCGCGACCACGAGCGAGAGCAGCGACGAGGCCACGGCGATCAGGAGGGTGGTGCGCAGGCCGGAGCGGACGTTCTCATCGCCCCACGCCATCCGGAACCAGTGGGTCGTGAACCCGCCCCAGCTCGCCATCAGCGTCTCGGAGTTGAGCGAGTTCACGGCCACGACCACGAGGGGCAGCCACAGGAAGATCAGGATCAGCAGGCTGAGGGACGCCGCGAACGGGTGCCGGCGGATGCTCATCGCGGGTCCGCCTCGGGCTGGGCGCGGCGCAGCAGGAACAGGAACAGGAGCAGCACGACCATGACGCTGACCGCGAGCGCCGAGCCGAACGGGTAGTTCCCGGTCTGGAGGAACTGGTCGGCGAGGATGTTGCCGGCCATGAACGTCTTGCCGCCGCCGAGGATCTCGGGGATCACGTACTCGCCGAGCGCCGGCACGCCGACGATGATGATGCCCGCGATGAGGCCCGGGAGCGCCATCGGGAAGACAACCCGCCGGAACTGCCTCCAGGGCGTGGCGCCGAGGTCGGCGGACGCGTCGAAGAGCGCGGGGTCGATCCGCTCGAGCGAGACGTAGATCGGCAGGATCATGAGCGGCAGGTACGAGTACACGATGCCGATGCCGATCGACCACTGGGTGTAGAGGATGTTGATGTGCCCGTCCAGCCCGAGGGCGCGGGCGAACCGGTCGACCGGGCCGAGGTTCTGCAGCAGGTCGACCCACGAGTAGGTGCGCACGATGAAGCTCGTCCAGAACGGGACGATCACCGCCACCAGCAGCAGCCGCTGGGCCCTGGGTGGCTGGCGGCTGATGAAGTAGGCGAACGTGAACCCGAGGACGCCGCAGGCCAGCGTCGCCGACACCGAGAGCACCACGCTTCGCAGCAGCGTGTGCACGTAGAGCGACGACGTGAACTCGCGGTAGTTCTGGGTCGTCCAGCCGAAGTAGACGTCGAAGTTGACCTGGTTGATCGACCCGAACGAGTACAGGGTGATCAGTCCCAGCGGCACGACGAAGAAGAGCGTCGTGATCACCAGCGTCGGCAGGAG
Organism: Thermoleophilia bacterium; assembly: GCA_025928435.1. The sequence goes on along the minus strand of JAICJM010000110.1, from coordinate 10,686 downwards.
CAGCGCCTGGCGCTCGAGGCCGCGCAAATCGAAGCGCCGCCTCCCCGCGGACGGGGGAGGCGGCGCCTGGATGAGCCCGGGGGTTATGACGCGTTCTTGATTGCTTCCCACGTGTTCGACCAGAGGGTGGTCCCGTCAGCGCCCAGGTACTTGTCGAACTCGGTCTTGTCGAGCACCTCGGAGGTGGGGACGAGGATCGGGTTCTTCGAGATCGTCTTCTTGATGAGCGGGGTCGCTGACGACATCATGTACGCAGTGCCGGTGGTGTTGACGAAGTCGGCGTACTGCGCCGGCTCGGCGAGGAAGTTCAGGAACGCCTCCACCACCGCCAGCTTGCTGGTGTCCTGCACCGCGGTGAAGCCCTCGAGGTAGGCGTGCGCGCCCTCGGAGGGGAAGACCCACTTGATCTTGTCGTTCTTCTGCTGGAGCAGGGCGACGTCGTAGTCCCAGTCCATCGCCATCGCCGTCGAGCCGTTGACCAGCCCGGCGCCGACGTTGGTGTTCAGGAACGCCTTCAGGTGCGGCTTGACGGCCACGATGGTGTCCTGCACCTTCTTCATCTCGTCGGGGTCGGTGGTGTTCGACGAGAAGCCGAGGTACTTGCAGGTCGAGCCCATGCAGTCGCGCTCGAGGTCGATGAAGATGGTCTGGCCGGAGTACCGCGGGATCAGCTCCCAGAAGTCGTGCCAGCTCTCGATGGTCGCGTTGCCGACGAGGTCGGGGCGGTAGGCGATGCCGACCTTGCCGTAGTCGGTGGGAAGGCCCCATGGATACGACTTGCGGAACTTCGCGTCGATGTTCTTGATGTTCGGGATCTTCGAGAAGTCGAGCGGCGAGGTGAACCCGGCCGCCGAGGCCTGGCCCGAGTCGGTCGTGTCGGAGAGCAGGAAGTCGTACTGCTTGCTCTTGAACTGCTGCACGACCTCGGCCGAGCTCGAGGTGGCGTTCGAGATCATCTTGATCGATGCGCCCGGGTACTTCGCGGCAAACGCCGACAGGTTGTTCTTGCCCATCCAGCCGGGGTAGTTGCTGAGGACCGCCTGGCCGGTGATCGCCTGGGCGCCCGAGCCGCCGGGCGACGATGACCCGGAGCCCCCGCCGGAGCCGCATGCGGCGAGGAGCGATGCGGCCGTGAGGCCCAGCGCCCCGGCCCCGGCACGCTGCAGCAGTGCCTGCCGGGTCAATGAATCAGTGAACGGATCCTGGGTCGTGCTCACGAGGCGTTCCTCCGGTGTTGAAAAGTGTGGCGAGGTGGGGGACGATGGTAGCGATATTCTCCACCAAAGCGATGCACAATAGGTCCCATGCCGGTCATGAGGTGGCCGGGCCCCTCGGGACGTGTCGGCCCGGCCGCAGGCGAGACGATCTCATCGATACCCACATGACGCAAGCCCGGCACGGCGTCCCCGGCCGCTAGCGCAGGTGCCCGAGCAGCCGGCCGGGCGTCCCCGTCGCGGCCTCGTGGAACACGGAGCCACCGAGGCCGCGCAGGCAGGCCGCCGCGGCGCAGTGGTGGAGCACCGGCGCGTCGCTCCCGTGCGCCAGGTGGGCGGTCCCATGCATCCCGATGAACTGGCCGATCGCGGCCGGGCCGTAGGACGCGGAGTCCACGACCGTGTTCGGGTGCTCCTGCAGGTCGATGCGCGCGCCGCGGGCGTGGAAGCGCTCCGCCAGGAGCGGCGCCCCGCCGCCGAGGATCGCGAAGACCGCGGCGAGGCCGGGATGGGCGGCGGCGTCGCGGGCGAGCCAGGCGACGTAGGCCCGCTGCATCTGGGCGCAGTAGTCGACCGCGCCCATCCACCAGCCGGGCACGCCTTCGGGCGGTCGGGCCGCCCTGCCGGGATGGACGAACAGCATCTCCCCGGCGGCCGCGAGCTCGGCTGGGAGCGGGCCGAGGCCGGCGGTGAGCGCGTCTGCGGCGACCGTCACGCCCGCGAACCCCGCGCGGCGGCGGCCGGAGGCCAGCGGCACGATCCGTCCGTTCGACGCACCGGCCATCCGCAGGATCCCCCCGTGCCAGAGCTCCGTCAGCGGTTCGTCGAAGCAGTCGGTGGGCGAGAGCGAGACGACGGCGACGTCGATGCCGGCCTCGTCCAGCCAGGCCAGGCGCTGGTCGAGGTCGTCCCAACCCGGCGGAAGCGCGAGCGGCGGGAGGCCCGGCCCCTGGAAGTGGCCGTCGCGAACCCACGGCGGCTCCGTGCGGCGGGCCAGCTCCCGCAGCACCTCCGGCGGCCACAGGTGCTGGTGCATGTCGTAGGTGCGCTCGGCGGCCACGGGTCAGAGCTCGTACGCCGCCGATTGCAAGGCCAGCCGGCTGCCGACGCCGGAGGCGACGGCGCGCTCGTAGATCAGGTTGCCCAGCATCACGTCGCTGATCGCAAAGCCGCGGTGCCAGAAGACGATCCGCTCGTCGGGCCGCTCGCGGCCGGGCTTGCGGCCGGTCACGATCTCGCCGATCTCGGCGTACAGGTGCTCGCGGCGCAACTCGCCGGCGCGGATGATCCCGGTGTACTGGCCGAACTCCCCGCGCGCGGCCTGCTCCCAGTCGTCCACCACGAACTTGTCGGCGGCCGCGGGCAGGTCCGCGCCGGTGGACATGACGGCGCCGTAGGGGACGACGAGCGCCCCGGGCTCGACGGCGGCGGTGGGCACGAGCACCGCCGGCTCGGTGAGGCGCGACGCGTCGACGATGATGTCCGCGCCGTCGATCGCCTCGGCGGCAGTGTCGACGGCGACGACCTCGCGGCCCAGCTCCTCGGACATCGCCCGCGCGAACGCCGCCCGCGACTCGGGCCGGCGGCTCGTCACGCGGATCTCGTCGAGGTCGAAGAGGCCCGCCAGGTAGCGCAGGTTGTAGCGGGCCGTCCCGCGCGCGCCGATGTGGCCGAGCACCCGGCTGTCGGGTCGCGCCAGGTGCCGCGCGCCGATCGCCGTGACCGCGCCCGTGCGCATCCAGGTCAGCCTGGTCGCGTCCAGGATCGCGAACGGGACGCCGGTCTCGGCCCGGTAGAGCGTGAGCAGCGCGATCTCCGACGGCAGCGCGTGGCGGTGGTTGTGGGCGTAGTCGCCGATCGTCTTGATGCCGGCGACGTCGAGGCCGCCGACATACCCGGGCAGGATGTTGAAGTGCCCGCCGTAGCGCTCCTCCAGCGAGAGGTGGCTCTTCGGCGGAAGCACGACCTCGCCGTTGCCGTGCGCGCGCAGACCGGCCTCGACCGCCTCCAGCACGTCGGCATCGGCCGGCTCGAGCCGGCCGACGTCGTCGCCCGAGAGGAACAGGATCTCGAGCCTCATCAGGCCTTGCGCGGGATGAACGGCAGCGTGGTCGTCGTCATCTCGGCCTCGCCGGCGTGGTGGCGGATCGTCAGGGTGACGCCGGGGTCGGCGTGCTCGGCATCGATCAGCGCGACGGCGATCATCCGCTCGAGGGTCGGGGAGTACGCCGCCCAGCGCAGCCGGCCGACCTGCTCTCCGCCGCGGTGGGCCGTCCACGCCCATTGCAGCCGCGGCAGGCGCTCGGGGCCGCCCAGAAGGCCGATCGTGCGCCGCCGCACGCCCTGCCCTGCGATCTCGCGCAGCGCGTCGCGGCCCATGTACGCCCGCTTGTCGAGGTCGACCAGCCGCGGGCTGAACTCGAGGGCGTTCACCTCGAAGTTGGTGTAGTACTGGCAGTCGGTGATGCCGCACTCGATCGCGTGCGGCACGTTGGGGCCGGTGATCAGGAGCCCGCTCGGCTCGCCCGCCTCGACGAGCGCGTTCCACACCGCCGGTGCCCCGGCGGAGCCCTGGGGATAGAGCTCGTAGCCCAGCTCGCCGCTCCAGCCGGTGCGCGACACGATCACGCGCACGCCCGCGACCTCCATCTCGCGGCAGTCGTAGTAGGCGAGCTCGTCGATCGCATCGCCCACCAGCCGGCGCAGCACGTCGCGCGAGTTGGGGCCCTGGAGCTGGAGCGGCGGCACGTCGGCCTCGGTGACGCGCACATCGTGGTCGGTGTGCAGCGCGATGCCCTTCACCCACAGGAGCAGGTCGACGCTCCCGTGCGAGAGCCAGATCGTGTCGTCGAACGGCCGCAGCAGCACCGGGTCGCAGATCACCCGGCCCGCCTCGTCGGCGACCAGCACGTAGCGGCAGCGGCCGGTCGCGAGGTCGGTGAGGTCGCGGGTGACGAGGTAGTCGGCGAAGGCGACCGCGCCGGGCCCCTGGATCTGCACCTGGCGCTCGCCGCCCACGTCCCACAGCGTGACGGCCTCGCGCAGGGCGCGGTAGTCCTCCATCGGCGGGCGGCCGTAGTCGAGCGGGAGGTACATGTGGTTGTAGACCATGTACTCCGTCGCTCCGGCAGCCTCGGTGGCGGCGTGGTAGGGCGAGCGCCGGGTGTTGGGCAGGAAGATCTGGCTCATGCGGTCCGCCTTGGGTGGTTCACGGCTCCGGCGTGGCAGCGTACCGATGCGGGGTCGGGCGAGGCCGGGGCTTGAGTAGACTGTCGACCGTCATGGATACCTCCCACGCCCCTCGCAGCGCCGGGGGTACAGACATGGCGACGTTCGCAACCGCCGAGACGGAACCTCCCGAGGTCAGCCTGGAGCAGGCGGCCGGCGTCGCCGAAGCCGTGTTCGGCGTCACAGGGTCGACCACCGAGCTCGGCAGCCAGCAGGACCGCAACTTCCGCATCGACGCCGCCGACGGCCGCTACGTCCTGAAGATCGCGAACCCGGCCGTCCCGGAGGTGCAGCTCGTCTGCCAGAACGCGGCCATGGAGCATCTCGCGCGCGGCGGTGTGGTGGTGCCCCGCCCGTGCCCGGCGCGGAGTGGCGCCACGCTCGAGCGGGCGCGGGTCGGCGACGCCGACGTCCGCGTCCGGCTGCTCACCTTCCTCGAAGGCACGGCGCTCGCCGGCTTCGGGTATCTCTCCCCGGCCGTGCGCGGACGGCTCGGGCACCTGGCCGCGACCGCGTGCCGGGCGTTCGCCGGCTTCGACGCGCCGGGGCTCGACCGCCGGCTGGAATGGGATCTGCGCCACGCCGAGGCGGTCGTTGCGTCGTTCGCGCCGCACGTGGTCGATCCGGCCCGGCGGGAGCGGCTCATCGCGGTGACCGCCGCCGCGTGCGAGCGGCTCGGGCGGGTCGAGGCAGACCTGCGCATCGCCCCGATCCACGGCGACGTCACCGGCGACAACGTGGTCGGCGAGATCGGAGCCGACGGGCGGGCATGGCCTTCAGGGCTGATCGACTTCGGCGACATCACCCGCAGCTGGGTCGCCTCCGAGCTCGCGGTCACCTGCGCCGCGATCCTCCACCAGATGGGCGGCGACCCGCTCGGCTGGCTCCCGGCCGTCGCCGGTTTCCACTCCGTGGTGCCGCTCGACGAGGCCGACGTCGCCGCCCTCTGGCCGCTGGTCGTCCTGCGCGGCGCCACGCTCGTGGCGGCGGACGAGCGGCAGCTCGCGCTCGACCCCCAGAACGACTACGTCGCCGGGAACCTCGAGAACGACCTCGTCATCTTCGAGTCGGCGGCGGCGCTCCCGTGGGCCGTCGCGGAGGCGGCGATCCACCAGGCGCTGGGCCTGCCGGGCCGCGACCTGGCGGTGCCGAGCCTCGCGCCGGTGGTGTCCGGGCTGGCCGCCGACCGGGTCGCGGTCGTCGACCTGTCGGCGACGGGCGAGGCGCTGGACGACGGCCGCTGGCTCGATCGCGGGACCGAGGGCGCGGCCTTCGCGGAGGCGGAGTGGGGGGCGCCGGTCGCGCTCGCCCGCTACGGCGAGCACCGGCTGACGCGCGCCGCCGTGCACCGCGCGGACGAGCCCGCCACGTGCGCCCTGCACGCCGAGGTCGGCCTCGCCGCCGGCCGCGCCGTGGCCGCGCCCGCCGCCGGCGTCGTGGTCGAGGCATCGCCGCAGCGGCTGCTCATCCTCTGCGGCGAGGCGACCGTGCAGCTCGACGGGGTCGCCCCGTCGGTGAAGACCGGCGACCGCGTCGCGTCCGGCGACCCCGTCGGCGCGGTTGCGGGCAATCCGGGCGGCCGGGGCCGGATCCGCGTCCAGCTCTGCCTCGCCCCCGATGCCGATCCGCCCGCGTTCGCGACCCCTTCCGCCGCGGCGGCGTGGCGGCGCATCTGCCCCGACCCGTCGCCACTGCTCGGCATCGAGTGCGCGGCGCCGGACGTCGACGCCCGACGCGTGTTCGCACGCCGCGACGGGGCCTTCGCGCGCGTCCAGCCGCACTACTACGCCGACCCGCCCCAGATCGAGCGCGGATGGCGCCACCACCTGGTCGACGCGACCGGGAGGGTCTACCTGGACATGGTGAACAACGTGACCGTGCTCGGCCACGCCCATCCGCGCGTGGCGGCCGCGATCGCCCGCCAGTCGCGGCTCCTGAACACCAACTCCCGCTTCAACTACGCCGCGGTGGCCGACTTCTGCGAGCGGCTCGCGGGGCTCGCGCCCGACGGCCTCGACACCGTGGTGCTCGTGAACAGCGGCACCGAGGCGAACGACGTCGCGCTTCGCCTCGCCTGGGCGCACACGGGCCGCCAGATCGTCATCGCCATGCGCGAGGCCTACCACGGCTGGTCGATGGCGGCCGACGCCATCTCGACCTCGGTCGCCGACAACCCGCGCGCGCTCGAGACCCGGCCCGAGTGGGTGCGGCTCGTCGACTCGCCCAACTCCTACTCGGGCACCCACCGTGGCCCGGAGAGCGGCCCGGCCTACATCCGCGACGCCCTCGCGGTCATCCACGGCCTCGAGGAGCGGGCCGAGGTCCCGGCGGCCTTCATCTCCGAGACGATGCACGGGAACGCCGGGGGCATCCTGCTCCCCGATGGCTACCTCGAGGCGGTCTACGGCGCGATCCGGGCCGCGGGCGGGATCTGCATCGCCGACGAGATCCAGGTCGGCTACGGCCGGCTGGGCCACCACTTCTGGGGCTTCCGGCAGCAGGGCGTCGAGCCCGACGTGATCACCGTCGCCAAGGCGATGGGCAACGGCCATCCGCTGGGCGCCGTCATCACCCGCCGCGAGATCGCCGAGTCGTTCGCGGCGCAGGGGAGCTTCTTCTCCTCGACCGGCGGCAACCCCGTCAGCTGCCGGGTGGGGCTGGCCGTGCTCGACGCGATCGAGTCCGAGGGGCTGCAGGAGAACGCGCGCGACGTCGGCGAGCACCTGCTCGCCCGCCTGCGCGACATGGCCGAGCGGCACTCGGTCATCGGCGCCGTGCACGGGATAGGGCTCTACGCGAGCGTCGAGCTCGTCACGAGCCGCGAGACGCGCGAGCCGGCGACCGAGGTGGCCGAGGTGATCTGCGAGCGGATGCGCGAGCTCGGCATCGTGGTGCAGCCCACCGGCGACCACCTCAACATGCTGAAGATCAAGCCGCCGCTCTGCATCACGCGGGAGAGCGCCGACTTCTTCGCCGAGCAGCTCGAGCTGGTGCTGCGGACCGGCTGGTGATCAGGCCGCCGGGCGGTCGATCAGCGCGCAGACCCTCTCGAGCGCCTCGCGGATGCCCTCCGCGCCGCGGCTCCCCCCGTACGGCGTGACGAGCAGCTCGTTGAGGCGCACCAGCACTCGGGGGTCGCATGGTCCGCGCTCCACCGCGGCGGCGGCCCGCTCGATCAGGTCGGCGTTCGCGGCGAAGCCCCGCACGGCCGGGATGCACGTGTTGCGCGTGCACACGAGGTCGCGCTCCAGGCCGACGTGCCAGCGGAGGTTGCCTGCGAGCCGCCTGCGCGCCCGGGCGGACTCGAGCGCGTCGATCCGCTCGGCCACCGCCCGGCTGACCTGATCGGCGCGTCCCGAGACGACGAACCCGGCGGCGATCAGCTCGTCCGCGCGGGCGTCGCGCCGGTCGCGGGCCCAGACGGCGATCGCGGTCTCGATCGCCACGGCGAGCCCGCTGAACGCGATGAGCCCGACCACGAAGGGCCGGGGATCGTCCACGGGCGAGACGCGGAGGAGCAGCGCCGCGGCGGCGAGCCCGAGGAGCGCGATCCGGTGCCGGCGCGTGATCCGCTCGAGCGAGCGGGCGGCCACGAGATCCGCTCCGGGCCAGGATGCGGCTGCGGAGGCCTCGAACACGACGTCACCGATGCTGCCAGCGCCGCCCGATCCCCGCAATGGGGCCGGGAACCCATCTTTCCTAGGCCGGGTCGTCGGCCATCCGCTCGCCCCCGACCAGCGGCACGTCGACCGCCTGCCGGCGCACGTCGGCGCCGAGGACGTACCCGAGCAGCGCGAGGGCGATCACCACCGCGAGCGTCCCGAGCGTGAACACCTCGAACCGCGCCTGGCTCACGCCCCAGACGGAGTGGAAGTCGTACTCGGCGCCGAACAGGTGCTCGAGCGTGTCGGGGAAGACCGCCACCCACGAGCCGAGCAGCGCCCAGGCGGTGCACAGGACGCCCGTGACCCACAGCCCGACGTTCCCGCCGGGCACGACGAACGGGCGGTGCACACATCGGGATAGTCGCGGCGGAGCTTGATCAGCGCCGGGAAGATCAGCAGGTACGACATCAGCGTCGTCGAGATCGCCATGTTCAGCACGACGCCGAAGACCGCCGCCTCGCTCCCCTGCAGGAGGTTCACGGCGGCGACCATGAAGATGGTCGAGGTGATCCCCGACATGACGTTCACGCGCACCGGGGTGCCGAACCGCTGGCTGAAGACCCCGAACCAGCCGATGAACGCGCCGTCGTAGCCGGCCACGGCCTGGATGCGGTCGGAGCCCATCATCCACACGGCGCCGGAGGTGACGAGCGCGAAGATGAACCCGAGCGCCATCAGGTCGGTGAGGAAGTCCTGGGCGCCGCCGTAGACGCCGAAGGTCTGATGGACGGCGTCGAGGAAGCCGCTGATGCCTGGATCTTCGTCTGCGGCAGCACCGTCACGATGCCGAGGATCGGGACGCCGTAGGCGAGCGCCGTGATCGCGCCGCTCGAGAGGATCGAACGGGGCACGTCGCGCTGCGGATTCTCCATCTCCTCCGCGGCGCCGTTCTGGAGCTCGAAGCCGACGTAGGCGAACACCAGCAGCGGCACGAGCGCGATGAACATCTGCGAGGTCGGCTTGAAGTCGCTCGCGCCGTAGCCGTGGAGGCCGTGCTCGGCCGCGTAGATGATCACGGTCACGGCGAAGAAGATGAGGACGACGAAGCGCACGATCGCGCCGGCGTTCGGGATCCACTTGCCCCGCCGCAGCGAGGCGATCGCGACGAGGATCGAGATCCAGATGAAGACGAGCTTGAACGCGTAGTCGCCCGACCGTGCCGCTCCCGATCGAGTGCAGGTTCGCGCTCCACGCGTCCGTCGCCGTGAAGCAGAGCGACCCGCCGACCCAGAAGGGGTTCGTCACCCAGTAGAGCACGGCGCCGATGCCGGCGGCCAGCCGCGCGGCGGATTCGATGACATGCGCGTTCTCCCCCTCCCGGGCAACCCGGGGCCGGCTCGATCGTGGCCCGATCGCAGCAGGGCGTCCGCGCCGTGTAAAGCCGGGGCGGCGGATTGGGTGGAAACCCCCATCCACCGCCCCGGTGGGCGCAGCTCATCGCAGCGGCGTCACCCGGAGCAGCCGGGCGGTGACCTCGAGCCGGTAGGGGAACGTGCCGCCGATACGGCGCGAGATCGAGAACCGCAGGTCGAGGCCCAGCGTGGGCGAGTGCCAGCTCTCGTCCCGCTCGGTGCCGGGATGCGCCCCGCCCGTCACCGAGCCGCTCACCACCTCCCATGCGGGCAGCGACCGCCCGGCGACCGTCACCCGTCCGCGCCGGATCACCCGGCTGATGGTGCGGACGGGCAGCGCCTCGTCGTGGAACGCCTGGATCCACCGCTCGCCGGCGACGAGCCGTGCGGGCAGGGAGACCGTGGTCGGTGGGGCGATCGCGTGGGCGTCGTCCTGGGTGATGCCGAGGATCGAGATCCGGGCGCGCTCCCAGACGAGCAGCCGCCCGCGGGGCGTGATCCGAAACCGCTGGGCCTCGAGGTGCTGGGCCGACAGGTCCGTCTCGACCGTGAGGTACGGGCCACGGCGGGCGACGACCACGACGGCGCGGTGCGGGAGCGACCGGTGCAGGCAGAGGCTGCCGATGCCGCCGCACTCCCATCCGGACGTGGCGTAGGTGTAGACGCCCGGCGCCGGAACGCCCGTCGGCGCGGCGGAGCCCTGCAGCGCGACGTAGCGGGCGATGGCCGGGCCCCGGCCGACCGGCGTCGAGCTGTTGCCGCGCAGCAGGACGTAGGCGACCGCCCCGGCCACGGCGGCGATCGCAACGACCACGCCGATCAGGATCCGGCGGCGCACGCGTGGACGCTAGTCGGGCCGGCCTCCTGTACGCTCGGAGGGCGATGGACACCTCCAACCTGCGCACGCTCGAGCTCACGGAGAACCTGCTCGGCTTCTACGACGGGCGCGTGCCGGGACAGGAGCTCGGGCCCGACCCGACCTGGGTCGACGACGGTGCGCTCTCGCTCGGCACGTGCAGCTTCGCGGTCGTCGGCGGCGCCGACGCGCTGGTCTACGACACCCACGTCTCGGTTCCGCACGCGCGTGCGATCAGGGCCGAGGTGGAGCGGCGCGGCGCGAGCCGGATCACGGTCGTCCTCAGCCACTGGCACCTCGACCACATCGCCGGCACGGAGGCCTTCGCGGACTGCGAGGTGATCGCGAACGCCCTCACGGCCGAGCTCATG
>JAICJM010000137.1 GCA_025928435.1 Thermoleophilia bacterium | reverse complement strand
GTGATCCGCGGCGTCCGCACGACGGTCGGCGGATACCTGCCGGACGACACGTCGGTGAGCGCGGTCGTGCCGCCCGCCGCCGTCCCGCCCCCGCCGCACCCGACGTCGTGGATGCTCGAGACGAACCGCAGCCTCGCGACCGCGCAGCGCGTCTGGGCCGCCCAGACGGCCAGCGGACTGCTCGGCGACGTCGAGACCGCCGCCCCCGACACCATCTCCGTCACGATCGAGGATCCGCTGCGCCGACAGGCGGAGCTCGTCGTCGCGCTCATGTTGTCGATCGCCGGGTGCAGCCTCGTGGTGATGATGGTCGAAGGGATCGTCGAGCGCCGCCGCGAGCTCGCGATGCTGGCCGCCGCCGGCACCGCCCCCCGTGTCCTGCGCCGGTCGGTGGCGCTCGAGATCCTGATCCCGCTCGCCGTCGCGTCGATCGCGAGCTGCGTCGTCGGCGTCGTGGTGACCGCGACGCTGCTTCGCGTGCGCGGCATCAGCCTGGTGGTGCCCTGGGCCGACCTCGGCCAGCTGCTCGCCGCGACCGCCGTCGTCGGCGCTGCCGTGCTGGCGCTGGGACTGCCGATGCTCGGCCGCGTCATCCGCGCCGACAACCTGAGGATGGAGTAGGCGTGAGCGTCCCCCACACGCTGCTCGGCCTGCTCGAGACCGGCCCGCGCCACGGCTACGACCTCAAGCGCGAGTACGACGCCCGCTTCTCCCGCGCCCGCCCGCTCAGGTACGGCCAGATCTACGCGACGCTGGCCCGGCTCCAGCGCGACGGGCTCGTGATACTCGACGCCGAGGAGCCCGGCCACGGCCCCGACCGCAAGCGCTACGTCATCACCGAGAGCGGCGCCACGGAGCTCGGCCGCTGGCTGCACGAGACCGAGGCACCCGAGCCCTACCTGCACTCGACGCTGTTCGCCAAGGTCGTCCTGGCGCTGCTCCTCGACCAGGACGCCCAGAGCTTCCTCGACGCCCAGAAGGCCCGGCACATGGAGCGCATGCGCGAGCTCACCGAGCTCAAGCGCACCGGCGAGGTCGTCGACCAGCTCCTTGCCGACAACGCGCTCTTCCACCTCGAGGCCGACGTGCGCTGGATCGAGCTTACCGCCGCCCGCATGGGGAACCTCAAGGCCGCGCTCGAGACGCCCTAGGGGCAGGCCGTCCGGACCGGCTGGGAGAGCGCCACCGGATCGGTCTGGGTGCGGCCGTAGGCCCGCACCCGCAGCGGCAGGCTGGCGAGCGTGAACCTCCGGCCCTGCATGGCCGGAGTGCACGAGGTGAGCCGGACGAGGGCGACCACGTCGCTCGAGCTGCGGGGCGTCAGCTTCACCGACGCCACCGGCCGGAATCCCACGCCGCGCGGCCGCACCAGCGTGACCTGCCACGGCGCGTCCGGCAGCTGGCTCGCGTCGACGCCGACCACCGTGGCGTTCGCGAACCAGGCGCGATCCTGGGCGACGGCGCAGGCGGTGAACGTCGCCCCCCGCTGGAACCCGTGCTGCGGCCCTTCCGAGCCGATGCCGACCGAGCACGACGAGCCCGCCTCCGCGCCGACCGGGACGAGGTTGACGGCCACGAAGCTGCCGATGATGGCCACGCCCCATGCGACCGCGATCCACCGCCCCGAGAGGACGGCCGGGGAGCGCTCCGTCGCCGGGATCTCCGCGCGGCGGAGCAGTCCCGCCACCACGAACACCGTCACGACCGCGGCCCAGTGGGAGATGGCGGTGATCACGAGCAGGCCGGCCACCGCGAGCGTCGTGTCCGCGAGCCGCAGCCGGACGTCGAGCACCAGGAACCGGTCGCGCAGCCGACGACCCAGCCACAGGACGACCGTCACGAGCGCGAACACGTCCACGATCCGGAACCACAGGAGGCTCGGATCGAACGGCCACGCGGGCAGGTCGGCCGCGCTCCCGAACGGCGTCCACGAGCTCCCCGGCACCCCCAGCGGAAGCGGGGCCGCATATCCGACGAGCACGAACACCAGGCCGAGGAGCGCCAGGACGATGAGCCCCGTCAGGAGCGACTGCGTCACCGCCCACCACGCGTTCAGATACGACACCGGCGGCCGGGGGTTCTCCGGGCGAGGGGCGGCGATCGCGCTCACGTATCCAACGATACAGGCGGGTCCCGGCGTATCAAGCGCCGACGCGCAGCTCGCGCGTCTTCGCCGCGTGCCAGGCGAGGCCCATCGCCTCGAACCGCTCGACCGCGCCGTCGGTCAGGGTGCGATCGTTCCGCACGAGCCCCAGCGTGCGCAGCGCGAACGGCTCGAGGTACGTCCCGGGCTGGAGCAGGCCGGTCGCGGCCTTCTCGGCCTCGGCCGTGCGTCCGAGCGCCATCAGCGCGTCGAGCCTGGTCGCCGTCCCGTAGAGGCAGGCGTCCAGCGACCAGTGCCACAACGCGCCGGACGACTCGAGCAGGCTCGCGACCCGCTCGAGATCTCCTCGCAGCAGGGCGAGATGCGCCGGCGGCGGGTCGAGGTAGGCACCCACCATGCCGCCGTCCCGGAAGCCCTGCCCGACCGCGGCCTCTTCGAGCCGCTCCGCGTCGGCATCGATCCCGAGCTCGCCGCAGGCAACGGCACACGAGAAGAGCGTCCTCGCGTTGAGCACGCACGGCGTGTCCTGGTTGGCGACGACGGCCCGCTCGACGCGCTCCTGCAGCCGGCGCACCTCCTCCCAGTGCCCGAGCGCCTCCTCGACGAACAGGAGGACGGCCAGCGCGTGCACCTCGTGGTGCGGGCTCAGCCGCGAGGCGACGATGTCATGCCGGCGCACGAGCGTCTGGGCTTCGGCCGGCCGGCCGGCGGCGAGCGCTGCCGTCGCCGCGTAGTACTGGATGTGGGCGATCTTGTCCGGATCCGTCAGACGATCGAGAAGGGCGAACCGGCGCTGGGCCCAGCGGTCGGCCTCGTGGAAGTCGAGGATGACAATCGCCGCCCCCGATCGCGCCCACAGGGCATAGGACAGCAGCACGGGATCGTCGAGGCTCTCGGCGAGCGCGACCGCCTGCTCCGCCGGCTCTGGGTCGTCATCCCACATCGACCTGGCGACAAGGGCCCTGGCGTGTGCTGCGCCGCCGGGCTCCGCGAGCTCGAGCGAGCGGGCGATCCACGCCTCGACCACATCGTGGCCGAGCGGACGCTTCCACATCCCGCCGCGCATCACCGACTCGAACGCGAGCTCCGCGTACAGCTCGGCCAGCGCCTGCGTGCCGTCCGTCAGCTGCAGCGCGCGCTCCATCGCCGTCCACATGGCCTCGCCGTCGAACCTCAGCGCGTTGACCCGGCCGATCGTCCGCCACACCTCGGCGTCATCCGGCACGAGCTCGGCGGCGCGGTACAGGTGCGAGAGGGCGTCGTCGAGATCGAAGTGGGCCACCGAGAGCTCGGCCGCCCGCAGCAGCCAGGCCAGGGCCGACTCCGAGAGCCGCTCGAGCTCGTCCTCCCTGTCGCGCCACGCGAGCTCGGCGATATCGGGCGCGACGGCCTCCGAGTAGTGGTGCGCGAGCGCGCCGGCGCGGCCCTCCGGAGCCTCCTCCCCCTCGAGCCAGCGCGCGAATGCCGCGTGCAGGCGCGCCCGGCTCGCGCGCGCCAGGCCGGCGTACGCGACGTCGCGGGTGAGCGCGTGCTTGAAGACGAGCCGGGGCTGCGCTGGACGGACGAAGCCGCGCTCGACCAGCGTGCGCACCTCGGCGCTCGAGCCGGTCAACGCGGCGAGGCCGGCGGGCGTGAACGTACGCCCGATGACCGCGGCGGCCTGGAGCGCCGCCTTCGCCCCGGCCGGGAGCAGGTCGATGCGCGCGGCGAGGACGCCGCGCACGGAGTCCGGGACGCCCGGGTCGGCGGACGGATCGCGCAGCGACCAGACGCCGTCGGTGCGCTCGAGGAGCCCCCTGTCGAGGATGTCCGCCAGGACCTCCTCGGCGAAGAACGGGTTTCCCTCCGCATGACCGGTGACGAGCTCGAGCGCCGGGGGATCGAGCGGGCCGCCGAGCGCCGCCTCGACCAGCCCGGCCACCTCCTCGTCACCGAGGGGCTCCAGCCTCAGCGTGTCCGCCTCGGGGAACGCCGCGCCGTCCGGCCGGGTCGTCGCGAGCACGAGGACCGGGCCCTCCGCGTCCGCCAGCACCCGCTCGAGCACCTCGATCATGGGCCCGGCGGCCCAGTGCAGATCCTCGATGACGAGCACGGCCAGCCCACCCGAGCCGAGCTGCGAGAACAGCTGCACCCACGCATCCTGCAGCCGCAGCAGCGCTGCCTGCGGTTCCAGATCCCCGGCGGCGTCGAGACCGAGCGTCAGGCCCAGGATCTCGCGGCCGGGGAGCCGCTTCAGGATGTCCTCGGCCGGGTCGTCCGGCCCCAGGCCCACCTCCTCCCGCAGCACGTCGGCGAGCGCGCCGTACGTCACGCTGCGCCCGTAGGAGGGGCAGCGGCCGAGCCGGAACACGGCCTCCGCCGGCAGCCGGTCGCGGAGCTCGCGGACGAGGGTCGTCTTGCCCATCCCCGCCTCGCCGACCAGCCTGGCGAGCCGCGGGCACCAGTCCGCCCGCGTGCGCGCGGCCATGGCCTC
This sequence comes from Thermoleophilia bacterium, assembly GCA_025928435.1. The sequence continues at coordinate 5,959 of JAICJM010000137.1, read as the reverse complement.
GAGCCACGCGAGCTCGCGCCCTCGGCCCACGAACGTCGTCGCCAGTCCGTGTCCCCCATGCGGCCGCCGCGGCCAACGCATCCGCACCAGCTCCCGGCAGGCCACGCCGCCCGGCTTCCCCTTGGCCTCGATCCTCCGCGGCACGCCGAGCTCGAACGCGTCCCCTACGAGGGTTGCCGTGCGCTCGCCGACGAGCGTGTGGCCGGGCTCCGCCGCCTGCTCGAGGCGCGCGGCCACGTTCACCGCGTCCCCGGTCGCGAAGGAGCTGCCCTCGCGGGGCCGGCCGACCGCCACCTCGCCGGAGTTCACGCCGATCCTCAGGGAGAGGCGGTCGCCGAACAGCTCTCCCAGCCGCTCCTGCATCCAGAGCGCGACCTGCAGCGCCCGCTCGCCGTGGTCCTCCTGGGCCGCCGGAGCGCCGAAGACGGCGACGACCGCATCGCCGATGAACTTCTCGACCGTCCCGCCGCCGAGCGCGATCTCCGCCGCCATGGCGTCGTAGAAGCGGTCGAGCAGGTCGCGGGCGTGCTCGGGGTCGACCGACGCGCCGAGCTCCGTCGAGCCGACGAGGTCGGCAAACAGGATCGTCGCGAGCTTGCGCTCCACCGGGCAAGTGTAAATCGAAACATGCTTCTCCGACCGGCCGGGCCCGGACCGGTGTCCCCTTCTCGCGCGCCCGGTCGTCGACGTGATCACGGGGCTCCTCGCCGCGGCCGCCGCGGCGCCCGAGGAGCTCTCGCTGATCGCGAACGTCCTCAAGCACCTCCTCTCCCCTTCGTCCCCGCCGAGCACCACGGCCGGCCCATCGTGATGGCCCAGATGGTGTACGCGGGCGACGCAGAGGCCGGGGGGAAGGCGATCGCGCCCATCCGCGCGCTCGCCACGCCGCTCGTGGACATGGTGCGGCCGATCCACTACCCCCAGATCTACCCGGACGTGGAGGGCCCGCGGCCTGCGTTCGCCGGGGGAACGAACGTGCTCGTCGACGCCCTGCCCGAAGGTGCGGCCGAGACGATCCTCGAGCACCTCGACACGGCGACCGCCCCGATGGCCGCGGTCCAGCTGCGCCCCCTCGGCGGCGCGATGGCGCGCGTCGCCGGCGCCGCCACGGCCTTCGGCCACCGCGGCGCGAAGCTGATGGTGAACGTCGCCGTCATGTACCAGCGCGCCGAGGAACGCTCGGAGCACGAGGCCTGGGCGGCGGACGTCGTGACGGCGCTGACGGACGGGCCCGGCGCCCCCGCCTACCTCGGGTTCGTCGGCGACGAGGGCCAGGCGGGCGTCCGCCGCGCGTATCCGGCGGCGACCCTGGAGCGGCTGGCCCGGGTGAAGCGCCGGTACGACCCGGACAACCTGTTCCGCCGCAACCTCAACGTGCTGCCGGCCGAGGCGCGGTAGGCGTGAAACGTGCCACTCTTCCCCCCGAGGAGGGAGCGATGAGATACCTGTTCCAGAACTACCCGGGCTCGTCGGTCGAGACGATCGAGCGGCTCTCCCCGGACGAGCAGCGCAAGATCCGGGAGGAGTACCTCGCGATCGCGCAGCTCTCCGGCGTCCTCGGCGGCGCGGCGCTGCAGCCGGCTGAGACGGCGACGACCGTCCGCGTCCAGAACGGCGAGACGCTGCTCACGGACGGCCCGTTCATCGACGCGAAGGAGCACGTCGGCGGCTACCTCGTGATCGAGGCGGACGACCTGGACGCGGCGCTTGCGATCGCCGCCCGCGTCCCGGCCGCGCGGCTGGGCGGCGCGGTCGAGGTGCGTCCGCTGAGGGAGATCTAGGCGCAGCTCGACCAGGTCTTCCGTGACGAGTGGGGCCGTGTCCTCGCGAACCTGGTCGGCTTCCTCGGCGACTTCGACCTCGCCGAGGAGGCCGCCCAGGAGGCGTTCGCCGTCGCTGCCGAGCGCTGGCCTCGCACGGGCGTGCCGCCCAACCCGGGCGCGTGGCTGACGGTCACGGCCCGCAACCGCGCCCTCGACCGGCTGCGCCGGGAGCGGACGCTCGCCCGCAAGACGCGCCTGCTCGATGCGCCCGGAACGACGGAGGACGAGACGGACGAGACGACGTTTCCTGACGAGCGGCTGGAGCTGGTCTTCACCTGCTGCCATCCGGCGCTCGGCCTCGAGGCCCAGGTCGCGCTGACCCTGCGTGCGCTCGGCGGCCTCAGCACGGAGGAGATCGCCCGCGCGTTCCTGGTCCCCGAGGAGACGATGAAGCGGCGGCTGTCGCGGGCGAAGCGCAAGATCCGGGACGCCGGCATCCCGTTCCGGGTGCCCGACGCGCACCTCCTGCCCGACCGGCTCGCGGCCGTGCTCGCGGTCGTCTACCTGATCTTCAACGAGGGCTATTCGGGCCGCGTCGACCTCGCGGCGGACGCGCTGCGGCTCGGCACGGCGCTGGCCGGGCTGATGCCGGACGAGCCCGAGGTGCACGGGCTGCTCGCGCTGATGCTGCTCGACGACGCGCGCCGCGCGGCCCGGTTCCGGGACGGCGAGCTGGTGCTGCTCGCCGACCAGGATCGCTCGCGCTGGGACGCGGCCAGGATCGCCCGCGGCTCCGACGCGCTCGAGCGGGCGTCCGCGCTCCAGGGCCGCGGCCCGTACGTGATCCAGGCGGCGATCGCCTCGCTGCACATGCGCGAGCCGCGCGACTGGGCGCGGATCGCCGCGCTCTACGGCGAGCTCGTCCGGCTGACCGGCTCGCCCGTCGTCGAGCTCAACCGCGCGATCGCCGTCGCCGAGGCGGCCGGGACGCAGGCGGGGCTCGAGCTCGTCGACCGGCTCGACCTGGGCGGCTACCAGTACTTCCACTCGACCCGTGCCGACCTCCTGCGCCGCCTGGGGCGGGATGCCGAGGCGCGGGCCGAGTACGAGCGCGCGCTCGAGCTCACCCACACCGAGCCCGAGCGCCGCTTCCTGCGCCGCCGCGTCGCCGAAGCGGCGGGGCCGCGGTGACCGAGCACGCCGTGGTCGTTGCCGGCGGCGGCCCGACCGGGATGATGCTGGCCGGCGAGCTGGCGCTGGCCGGGGTCGACGTCGCCGTCGTCGAGCGGCGCGAGAGCCAGGTGCTCGTGGGCTCGCGCTCGCGGGGCCTGCACTCACGCACGATCGAGGTGCTCGACCAGCGCGGCATCGCCGGGCGCTTCCTCGCGAAGGGGCGGACGGCCCAGGTGGCGACGTTCGCCGGCACGCGCCTGGACATGAGCGACTTCCCCAGCCGTCACCCGTACGGGCTCGCGCTGCTCCAGAACGCGTTCGAGGAGATCCTGGCGGGGTGGGTCGCCGAGCTCGGCGTGCCGGTCTACCGCGGGCGGGACGTCACGGGGTTCGTGCAGGACGAGGCGGGCGTCGCCGTCGAGGTCTCCGGCGGCGCGCCGCTGCGCGCGGCCTACCTGGTGGGCTGCGACGGCGGGCGCAGCCTCGTACGCAAGGCGGCGGGCATCGAGTTTCCCGGCTGGGAGCCGTCGGTCAGCTCGCTGATCGCCGAGGCCGAGGTGCGCGACGAGCCGCCGGTCGGCATCGTCCGCGACGCCCGCGGCCAGCACGGGCTGGGCAGGCTCGAGGACGGGCGCGTCGGGGTCGTCGTGAGCGGGCCGTACGCGGGACCGACCGGCGAGCCGACCCTGGCCGAGCTGCGCGAGGCGGTCACCGCCGTCTGGGGCACGGACTTCGGCATCCACAGCCCGAGCTGGATCTCGCGGTTCACCGACATGACCCGGCAGGCGGCGTCCTACCGGGAGGGACGGGTGCTGCTCGCCGGCGACGCCGCGCACGTGCACTACCCGATCGGCGGCCAGGGCCTCAACCTCGGAGTCCAGGACGCCGTGAACCTGGGCTGGAAGCTGGCGCAGGTGGTCCGGGGCACCTCGGCGGAGGCGCTGCTCGACAGCTACGGCGCCGAGCGGCACCCGGTGGCCGCCCGCGTCCTGCGGATCACGATGGCGCAGACGGCGGTCACCCGCCAGGACGAGCGCACCGAGGCGTTGCGCGAGGCGGTCGCGGAGCTGCTGGGCATGGAGGAGCCGCGGCAGCGGTTCGCCGGGATGATGTCGGGCCTCGACATCCACTACGACCTCGGCGACGGGCACCCGCTCGTCGGGCGCCGCATGCCGGACCTCGACCTGACGACGGCCGGCGGCCCGGTGACGGCCTTCACCCTGCTGCACGAGGCCCGGCCGGCACTCCTGAACCTCGGCGAGCCCGGCACCCTCGGCATCGCCGGGTGGGCCGAGCGGGTGCCGCTGGTCGACGCCCAGTACGACGGGCCGTGGGAGCTGCCGGCGCTGGGCGAGGTTCCGTCCCCGACGGCCGTCCTGGTCCGCCCCGACGGCTACGTCGCGTGGGTCGGGAACGGGACGGACGCCGGGTTGGGGAAGGCGCTCGCGACCTGGTTCGGGCCGCCTTCCTGACCGTTTACACTCGGCCGGTGGAGTGGAAGGTTCTGGGGACAGTCCCCGAGGAGGACATCCGCGAGGTGCTGGCGGTCGCGCGCCGGCGCACCTTTCGCAAGGGCGAGGTCGTGTTCCATCGCGGCGACCCGGCCGACAGCTTCCACCTCGTCACCGCGGGGCGCTTCGCGGTCCGCGCGACGACGCCGCTGGGTGAGACGACGCTGCTCTCGATCCGCGGAGCGGGCGAGGCGTTCGGGGAGCTCGCGCTCATCGGCGCTGAGGGCCGGCGGTCTGCGACGATCTCCGCGCTCGAGGCGGGTGAGACGCGGGCCGTCTTCCATGCCGACTTCGACCGCCTGCGGCTGCGCCACCCCGGGGTCAACGCGATCCTCGTCAGCCTGCTGGCCGACGACGTGCGACGCCTGACCGAGCACCTCTCCGACGCCTACTACCTGAACGCGGACGAGCGCGTCCGCCGCCGGCTGGGCGACCTCGCCGAGATCTACGGCGGGCAGGGCGCGACGATCCCGCTCACGCAGGAGGACGTGGCCGGCTACGCCGGCACCTCACGGGTGACCGCCAACCGCGTCCTGCGACAGGAGCAGGAACGGGGGACGGTGACGCTCCAGCGGGGGCAGATCACGATCCTCGACCCGAGCCGGTTCGGCAGACGCCACGTGCGCGCCTGAGCAGCGGGCGCGAAGGGCGGGGGCTGACCCCGATCCGGCGACCAGGGCGAACTTGCGGACGCGGCCGGTCGCGAGCCACTCGCTCCAGAGCCGGTGGGCGGCCAGCAGGTCGTCCAGCGCGCGCCGGCCGACCTGCGCGGCGATGGCGGGGGCGTCGGCGACGTACGCATCGAGCAGCGCCTCGGCCGTCGCGCGATGTGCGCGGCTGCAGTCCTCCTGCCAGGTGACGGCCAGCCCGGCCCGCGCCAGCAGTTCGCGCATCTCGTCGAGCGGCGTCAGCCAGACGGTGTCGGCGTCCGGCATCAGGCGACGCTCGGAGCCGGTCAGCGGCCGGCCCTCCTCCAGCGTGAACGCGAACCGCCCGCCGGGCGCGAGCGCCGCGGCGACCGCTTCCACCAGCGCCTCCTTGTCCCGAAACGCCAGCATCGTCTCGAGCAGCATCACCACGTCGAACGGCCCCGCCGGCAGCGGGGGCACCTCGGCCACCTCGAACCGGCACGGCAGCCCGCGGGCGCGGGCCGCGGCGATCTCGACGGCGCTCTCGCTCGCATCGACCCCGAGGTAGCGGGGGCCCAGCTCGCGCGCGATGAACCGCCCCGGCCCCGCGACCCCGCAGCAGAGGTCGAGGACGGAGACGCCGGGCGCGATGCCCGCCCGCTCCGCCAGGGCCCGGATCTCGGCCGCGCGCATGAAGCTCTCCTGCCCGACATACTCGCCGGGGGCGAACGCGGCCGCGCGGGCTCGGCCCAGCGCCTGATCGAAGGGGGCGCGCGTGTCCTGCCTCACAGCCGCTCCGATCCGATCCTTCGTAACACGAGTAGTTCCACTTCGAATGAGAGAGTACGAGGGGACACTGCGGACGGTTCACACCGGCCCGCTG
>JAICJM010000081.1 GCA_025928435.1 Thermoleophilia bacterium | reverse complement strand
GGCGCGACGGACGGCACCGGCGCGGTCTCCGCGCGCACGCGGTCCTCGACGCCCTGGAGCCGATCGGCTTCCCCGGGCGAGACCGACGGCGAGATCCAGCCGAACCCGATCGCATCCTCGCGCAGTCCCTCGAGCCACGTCCCCGGGTCGAAGACGCCGTCCTGGACGCTGCGGGCGCCCTCGGCGACGACCACCGCCGGGCGCGGGCCGAGCAGCGCCAGCATGTCGGCGCCGGGCAGCCGCCGGGGCGCGATCACGGTCGCCGCCGATCCGCGCGCCCTGCAGCCGGGATCAGGGACGTAGACGACCGCCGCGGAGGTGGCCGCGCCGCATGCCACCGACGTCACGGCGGCGTGACCGGTCACCTCCTCGGCCCCGGCCCGGAAGGCCGCCGTGAGGGCGTCCCCGTCCTCCACCACCGCGACGTCGGGCGCACGCAGGGCCGCCAGTGCCCCCGCCAGGTAGGCCAGCTCGCCCCGGTCGAACACGACGGCGCGGACGTTGTCGGGCAGGGTCGCCGGCGGCCGGGGCGTGATCAGGAGGATGTGCGTGCCGGGGTTCACCCGGGCCGCCCGGGCCGCGGCCTCCGGCGAGGCGGTGACGACCAGGTCGGCCTGCGAGGTCTGCCCCACGGCGCGGGCGCCGACCAGGTCGACCGCGTCACGCACTCCGGTGGCGAGCTGCGGCGAGCCCTGCACGAGCTGGACGCGCACGGGCACGACGGCCGGCCTCGACGCCGGGCCCAGATCGGAACCGCACCCCGCCGCCGCGGCGGCCAGGGCGACGAGCGCCGCGACCGTCCTCGTCACGCGGCGCGCGGGAAGTAGCGGTCGCGCAGGAGGCCGACGAGGCCGGCCGCGCTACCGACCAGCACCGCCACGAAGAGGTAGTCGGCGGCCTGCTCCGTGTCCCATCCCTCGGTGCCGACGGCGGCGCTCGAGAAGATCAGGAGCCCGAAGGCGACCAGCGGCGTGAGCGTCGCGACCACCGCCAGGCGGGCGCCGAACACGAGCCCCAGGACGGCCGCCTCGAGCATGATCATGAGACCCGTGTACTCCTGCGAGCCGCGGGCGGCCCCGGCGGCGACGATCAGGAGGTCGGCGACGATCGCGACCAGGATCGCCGTCGTGTACTCACGCAGCTTCGGGCCGGGCCGGGGCACGCCCATGACCCGGGCGACGAGCGCCGGGTTCGCCGTCGAGAGCGACTCGAGCGCCGTCCGGCTGAGGTCGAGCTGCCGGGTGCCCGCGTCGAGCCAGTCCGTCCCGTCGGCGACCGCCGCCGCCAGCCTGGCCCGCGCCACCGGCCCGGCCTGCTCGAGCGCCCGGGAGAGGCCGAGCGTGGCCGCCCCCAGGCGACGGTGGACGTGCTCGCGCTGGGCCGACACCTCGAGCGGCAGCCCGTCGAGCGTGAACTCGGCGAACACCGCCTCCTCGGCGTCGAGGCTGCCCCCGTAGACGGCGAGGTCCTCGTCCCGTTCGCCGTAGGCCGTCCGCAGGACGCGCGCGAAGGCGGGCAGGTCGGCCGCGCGGCACACGATCTCGATCCTGCCCTCCGGCGGCGCGATGTCGAGCGGGTAGGCGCCGACGATCGCGGGCTGGTAGGGCGCGAGCAGGTCGAGCAGGCCGGTCGCGAGCAGCCGGGTGTACCAGTCGTCGGTCACCGCCCGGCATGGTAATCCCGCGCATGCGCCGGGATCGCCGGAAGGGCGCTAGCGAGTGACCTCGTCGGCGGGCTCCGGCAGGGGGTGCGCGTCCTCGCCCAGGATGCGGTGCAGGTCGCCCTCGGCGATCAGCACCTTGCGCGCCTTCGAGCCCTCGTAGCCGGATACGATGCCGCGCCGCTCCAGCATGTCGATCAACCGGCCGGCGCGCGTGTAGCCGACGCGCAAACGGCGCTGGAGGAGCGACACCGACGCCGTCTGGTGCTGGGCGACGAGCCGGATCGCGTCCTCGAGCACGGGGTCGTCGTCGGCGTCGAGCGCCTCGGGCTCCACGTCGGTCGGCGGCTCGAGCAGCTCCTCCTCGAACGTCGGCTCGCCCTGGCGGCGGCAGGCGTCGACGATGTCGCGCGTCTCGGCCTCGGAGATGTAGGCGCCCTGGATCCGCTGCAGCTTGGACGTGCCGAGCGGCTTGTAGAGCATGTCGCCCTGTCCCAGGAGCGCCTCCGCGCCGCCGGTGTCGAGGATGACGCGCGAGTCCGTCTGGGACGACACCGCGAAGGCGATCCGCGACGGCACATTGGCCTTGATCATGCCGGTGATGACGTCCACGCGCGGGCTCTGGGTGGCGAGCACGAGGTGGATCCCGACCGCCCGCGACTTCTGCGCCAGGCGGATGATCGCATCCTCCACCTCGGCCGGCGAGACCATCATCAGGTCTGCCAGCTCGTCGATCACGACGAGGATGTGCGGCAGCGTGTCGCGCCCGAGCTCGGCCCGTGAGGCGTTCAGCTCGGCCAGGTTGCGGGCCTTGGCGGCGCCCATCGTCTCGTAGCGGGTCTCCATCTCGCGGACGACGTTCTGGAGCACGAGCGACGCGTTCTTCATGTTCGTGACCACCGGCGTCAGCAGGTGCGGGATCGACTCGTAGTGGTTCAGCTCCACCCGCTTGGGGTCGACCAGGATCATGCGCACGTCGTCCGGCGCCGCCCGCAGCAGGATCGAGCACAGGATGGCGTTGATGCAGCCGGACTTCCCCGACCCGGTCGTGCCGGCGATCAGGAGGTGCGGCATACGGGCGAGGTCGCAGGCGACGCCGTGGCCGGAGATGTCCTTGCCCAGCCAGGCCGTGAGCGGGCTCGACCCGGCCGGCGGCTCGGCGTAGATGTCGCCCAGCGTGACCAGGTTCGCGGACAGGTTGGGCACCTCGACCCCGACGGCTTGCTTGCCCGGGATCGGCGCCAGGATGCGGATCTCGGTCGTCGCGAGCGCGTAGGCCAGGTCGTCGCGCAGCTGCGAGACGCGGTTCACCTTGATCCCCGGCGCGAGCTGAAGCTCGTAGCGGGTCACGCGCGGGCCGGTGACCATCCCCACCACCCGCGCCTCGACGCCGAAGTTGGCGAGCGCCTCGACCAGCTGGCGCGCGATCTTCTCGTGATCCTGGCCCGATCCGCGGCTGGCCGCGCTGCGCTTGAGGATCGACGCCTTGGGCAGCCGGTACGGCGCCCGTCCCGGCGCCGGCATGGCGGGGGCGATGACGGGCGTGGGCTCGTCGAAGGAGTCGTCGCCGGCGACGACGTCCGGCTCGGGCTCCGGCTCGGGGTCGGGGTCGGAGGCCATCGGCGGGTCCGGCGCCTCGTCCAGCTCGGGCACCTCGCCGAAGAGGTCGGCGAAGGCGTGCGAGCCGTCGACGGGCGGCGCGGACGGCTCCGGGCTCGGCACGGCGCGCAGCATCGGCCTGGCGGCCGGGCGCTCGCGGTAGCGGCGGCCGACCTCCTCCGACAGGCGCATCCCGGCCCTGCCGGCGCGGGCCACGTGTCGGCCCGACGCGCGCATCGCGACGCCGAGCGACGCGCCGGTCACGAGCACGACGCCCGCCAGCGTGCCGAGCGCGACCAGGATGGAGACCCCGATCGGGCCCACGAGGCCGTTCAGGGCGATCCGGGCGTAGGCGCCCGCGAGGCCGCCGTGATGCTCGACGGCGCCGGTGTCGGTCGTCGAGAGTGCGAGCACGAGCGTGGCCAGGCAGACGATCGCCCCCGTGCGCAGCGGGCGCAGTCGCGTGAGCGGGCTGCGCAGGAAGATCCCCGCCCCCACGGCGACCAGGAGCGGCGGGACGACGGCCGCGGCACGGCCGATCGCGAGGTGAACCGCGGAGTCGATCTTGAGGCCGATGACGCCCCCGTCCCAGCCCAGGTACTCGACGAATCCCAGGAACGCGCCGAGGGCGAGCAGGCCCCCGCCGACGAGGTCCGTGCGCTGCTGCCGCGCCGAACGACTCGGCGCCCGTTTCCGCCGAGGGGGCGTGTGGCGGATGGGGGTGCGCGGGCGCCGAGTCTTCGAGCGAGAGCCAGCGGCGCGACCACGTGCTCGCGTCGTTGCTCTGGTCATCGAAACGGAGTTCGCCACCGCCTCCCCTTCCCCTGCTCGCATCGTCCACGAACCGCAAGCCGATCCGACCGGACACGTTCTACGGCGGAGGTAAGGGGATGTTGGGAAAGATTGAAACTGCTGCAAAGTGCGCGGAGCCATGGTTGCGCCGTCCGTGAGCGCGGGTACCGTGCTTTCATGCGACGAAGACTGTTTCTCGGCGCTGCCTCGGCCGTGCTGGCGCTCGCAGGGAGCTCCGGACAGGCCCTGGCGGCCAACCCGTTCCCGCCCAGCCCGTCCTGGCAGACCAACGGCACCGTGCGGGCCATCACGTTCTACAAGAACACCATGTACGTCGGCGGCCAGTTCACCTCGGTGCGCGCGCCCGGCGCCGCGTCGGGCGGCAACGCCCGCAACAACGTCGCGGCGTTCAACGCCACGACCGGCGCGCTGCTCCCGTGGAACCCCGGTGCGAACGGGGCCGTCCGCGCCATCTCGGTGACGTCCACGCGCGTCTATCTGGGCGGATCGTTCACGTCGGTTCACGGCCACGCCCGCAATCACCTGGCCGCGCTGACCAAGACCGGTGCGGTCGCGGCGTGGAACCCGGGCGCGAACGCGGCGGTGTTCGCCCTGCGCCTGGGGCCGAACGGCAAGCTCTTCGTCGGCGGCGACTTCGGCCGCATCCACGGCGTCGCCCGCCACCGCATCGCCTCTGTCGGCCGCTCGGCCTCCGCGCCGGTGACGAGCTGGGCGCCGGTCATCGGCCAGGTCTCCGGCTTCGCCTGTCCGCCGCGGTGCGCGCCGCGCGTGTTCACCATCGCCTTCTCGGCGAACGGGGAGCGGGTCTACTTCGGCGGCCACTTCGGCATCGTCGACGGCGAGTCGCGCAACGAGATCGCGGCCGTCCCGATCAACGCGGGGCGCACGGTGCTCCCGTTCAACCCGAACATCTATGCGGCGGCGAACTGCCCGACCTGCACCACCGTCGAGACGAGCCGCGTCTACCACATCATCTCCACGCCGAACCGCATCTACACCTGCGGCGGCTACTGGAAGGTGAACGGCGACAAGACCTCGTACAACGTGAGCGCGTTCAACCCGACGAGCGGGGCGCTCATGACCTCGTTCACGGGACAGGATGACGGCGACACCCCGGGCTGCGCACTGCGGAAGGGCATCCTCTACGTCGGCGGGCACTTCAACGTCGCCGGCCCGAACTGCAAACCGGGCAACCTGGGTCCATGCGTGACACGGCATCACGTGGCGGCGTTCGACACCCGCGACAACACGCTGGTCGGCTGGAACCCGGGCGCGAACTCGAACCACGGCCTGCTGGCAATCGCCAACGGCGGCACGCGGGTCGGGTTCGGCGGCTACTTCACCCGCATGGGCGGCCGCAACCAGCAGGGCGTCGCCCTGTACCAGGCCGCACGCCTGCCCTGATCTGACACGCCGGAGGAGGCGTCATCCGGGGACCGTCCCCGCGCATGGGGCGGTCTCCGCGTGCGCTCACACCTCGACGACGACCGGCAGCACCATCGGCCGCTTGCCCGTCGCCCGGGAGGCGAGCTCCGCCAGGGCGTCGTGAAGGCGCTGCTGGACGACGTGCACCTCGGTCGCGCGCTGGGCGACGCATTCGTCCAGCACCCGCTCCACCGCCGCCCGGGCCTGCTCCACCAGCACCTCGCCGTCCTCGTCCGGCGAGTCGAAGCCGCGGACGATGATCTCGGGATCGGCGAGCACCTCGGCGGACTCGGCCGCGATGGTCGCCACGACGATCATGACCCCGTCCGATCCCAGATGGCGGCGGTCGCGCAGGACGACGTCGCGGACGTTCCCGACCGAGAGGCCGTCGACGAGGATCGTGCCCGCCTCGATCTGGCCGACCACGGAGACCCCGTCGTCGTCGAGCTCGAGCACTGTGCCGTTGTCGGCGATCCGCACGGCGTGCGCCGGCACGCCGGCCGCCTCGGCCAGGCGGGCGTGGGCCTGGAGCATGCGGAACTCGCCGTGCACCGGCACGAAGCTGCGCGGGCGGACCGTCTCGAGCATACGGGTCAGGTCGCCGGCCGATGCGTGCCCGGAGACGTGCACGTAGTCGGTGGCCTCGGTCATGACCTTGGCCCCCAGGCGGGCGAGCCGGTTCACGGTCTCGTTCACCTTGACCTCGTTGCCGGGCACAGGCCACGACGACATGACCACGGTGTCGGTGTGGTGGATCTGCACCGCCGGGTGATCGCCGAGCGCGATCCGGGTCAGGGCGGAGCCGGGCTCGCCCTGGCTGCCGGTGCAGATGATGACGATCTCGTGCGGCATGAACTCGTCCAGCCGCTTCGCCCGGATCAGGCCGTCGTCGGCGACGTTCGCGTAGCCGAGGTTGCGGGCGATGTTGATGTTGCGGATCATCGAGCGCCCGATCACGCACACGGTGCGGCCGCACGCCTGGGCGGCGTCGATGACCTGCTGCAGGCGGTGGATGTGAGACGAGAACGAGGTCACGATCACCCGCCCGCGGGCGTCGCGGACGATCTCGCGCAGCGACGCCGCCACGGTGCGCTCCGACGGCGTGTGGCCGGGCCGCTCGGCGTTCGTCGAGTCCGCCATGAGGAGCGCCACGCCCTCGTCGCCGAGGGCGGTGAGGCGGGCGAGGTCGGTGACGCGCCCGTCGACCGGGGTCTCGTCGAGCTTGAAGTCCCCGGTGTGCACGATGGGGCCGAAGTCGGTGTGCAGGACGACCGCCACGGCGTCGGGCACCGAGTGGGTGACCCGCACGAACTCGGCGCGGAACGGCCCCACCTCGACGGTGCCGTTGCCGGGGTTGATCTCCATCAGATCCGTGTGCGTCAGGAGCCCGTGCTCGTCGAGCTTCGACTTCACCATGCCGAGCGTGAGCCGCGTCGCCCACACCTCGGCGTTCGTCCCAACCTCGCGCAGCAGATAGGGCAGCGCGCCGATGTGATCCTCGTGCCCGTGGGTGAGGACGATGGCCTCGAGCCGGTCGGCCCGCTCGGCCACGTAGCTGAAGTCGGGCAGGACGAGGTCGATCCCGAACATCTCCGAGTGCGGGAATGAGAGCCCGGCGTCGAGCAGCAGCAGGCGCCCGTCGCGCTCGAAGACGGTCATGTTCTTGCCCACCTCGCCGAGCCCGCCCAGCGGGATGATCCGCACCGGTTCAGGCACGCTAGCGCTCCGTCCCGGAAGTCCCTCGCGCTCGTGCGGCTGCAAATCGTCGCTTGGCTGCGTCCTCGGTCGCCTCGATATTCCCGATATCGGGCCTCCCTGCGTCCCTGCCACGCGTGATTTTCGCTCGCCCGATCTTCAAGGAACCCCCGAGAAGGCCCACTAGACGTTGGCGGCCGAGCGGATCCCGGCCGCCTCGAGCGCCGCGGCAACCGTCGCGGTCTGGTCTGCGTCGGCCTCCAGGAGCGGCAGCCGCAGGCCGCCGACCTCGTGGCCGAGCAGGTTCAGGGCGGCCTTCACGGGGATCGGGTTCGTGGTGACGGCGAGCGCGGTGTACAGGTCGTAGAGCGCGGCGTCCTGGGCCTTCGCACCATCCATGTCGCCGCCGTGGGCGAGGTCGACCATCCGCCGCATCTGCTTCCCGGCCAGGTGCGAGGCGACGCACACGCCGCCCTTTCCGCCCAGCTTCAGGAATGGGTAGAGCAGGTCGTCGTTGCCCGCGTAGAGCAGGAGGTCGGTCTCGGCCAGGATCCGTTTGGCATGGTCGAGGTCGGCCGTCGCCTGCTTCACGGCGACGATGTTCGGGATCTCGGACAGCTCCGCGAGCACGTCGGGCTCGAGGTTCAGCACCACCCGCTGTGGGATGTTGTAGATGATGACGGGACGGCCGTCGGCCGCCTCGGCGATCGCGGCGAAGTGCGCGACGATCCCGGCCCGCGGCGGCTTGTTGTAGTACGGCGTGACCGCGAGGAACGCCTCGGCGCCGGCCTCCACGGCGGCCCGCGTGAGCGCGGTCGAATGGTGGGTGTCGTAGGTGCCCGTGTTGGCGACGACGCAGGCGCTGCTCCCGATCTCCTCCACGAGCGCGTCGAGCAGGTCGATCTTCTCCCGGTCGCTGACGGTGGGGCCCTCGCCCGTGGTCCCGCACACGACGATGCCGTCGGAACCCGTGTCGACGAGATGATGCGCGAGCCGGCGGGCCGACGGGAAGTTGACGGAGCCGTCGGGATTGAACGGCGTCACCATCGCGGTGAGAAGATCGCCGAGCGGCGCGGCCATGCCGGGAGTCTACCCGAGCCGGTGCGTAGACTCCTCGTCCGTGAGCGCGAGCTTCCGCCCCTCCGGGGTCCTCGTCCCGCTCGTGACGCCGTTCGACGAGCGGGGGGCGGTCGACGTCGCCGCGCTCCGGGGGCTCGCCGACCGCGCGCTCGACGCGGGCGCCGCCGGGATCGTCGCGCTGGCGACGACCGGCGAGCCGACCTCGCTCGACGACGCCGAGCGGACGGCCGTGGTCACGGCCTGCGCCGAGGCGTGCGCGGGGCGCGACGCCGCCCTCGTCGTCGGGGCGGGGACGAACGACACCCGCACGACCATCGCCCGCCACGAGGCGCTCGCCGGCGTGCCCGGCGTGACCGCCTCGCTCGCCGTCGTGCCGTACTACGTGCGGCCGTCCGAGGCGGCCGTCGTGGGTCACTTCCAGGCCGTTGCCGAGCGCTCGCCGGTGCCGCTCATCGTCTACAACATCCCCTACCGCACCGGCCGCGGCCTGGGCGCCCCGGCGCTCATCGAGCTGGCGGCGACGCCGAACGTGGCGGGCGTGAAGCAGGCGGTGGGCTGCATCGACGCCGACACGCTGCGCGTCCTGGCCGAGGCGGGCGACCGGTTCGCCGTCATGGGCGGCGACGACGCCTTCCTGCTCCCGCTCGTGCTGATGGGCGGCGCGGGCGCCATCGCGGCGTCGGCCAACCTCTGCACCGGGCAGTTCTGCGACATGATCGCCCGCGGCCTGCGCGGCGACCTCGCCGGCGCGCGGCCGATCGCGGAGGCGCTGCTGCCGCTCGTCGGCGCCCTCTTCGCCGAGCCGAGCCCGGCCGTGATCAAGGCGGGGCTGCACGCGCTCGGGCGGATCCCGACGGCGGACGTGCGCATGCCCCTCTCCCCCGCCTCGCCCGCGGGCGCGGCCCGGGCGCTCGAGCTGCTACGCCACCTCGAGCCCTGACCCGGCCAGCTCGGCGCCGAGCCGGATGGTGGCCTCGAGCAGCGCGTCGATGTCCTCGGCCTCGGTGCGGTGGTTCACGAGGCAGGCCCGCAGGCAGTAGCGCCCGCGCAGCTCGGCGTTCGACGGGAAGGCGCGGCCGTCGCGGCGGATCGCGATCATCAGGCGCTCGTTGAGGGCGTCCAGGGCGCGGTCGCCGAGCCCGGCGGGGGCGTAGCGGTAGCAGGCGATCGAGAGCGTCACCGGGCACATCGGCTCGAGGTCGGGATGCGCACGGACGCGCTCGTCGAGGTACCGCGCGAGCTCGACGTCGTGGGCGATGCGGCGGCCGTAGGCCTCGGTGCCGTGCGCGGCCAGGGACAGCCACACCTTCAGGGCCAGGAACGCGCGCGACCACTGCGGCCCGAGCTCGCCGATGTTCAGACCGCGGCCGGACAGGCTCGCGTCCTCGCGCACGTACGCGGCGTCGATCGAGAAGCTGCGCAGGAGCGTCGCCGGGTCGCGCACGAGCAGGCAGGCGCTCGACTGGGGTGTGTAGAGCCATTTGTGCGGGTCGAAGGCGATCGAGTCGGCCCGCTCGATCCCGGCCAGGAGCGGCCGCAGCGCGGGCGCGAGCGCGGCCGCCCCGCCGTAGGCGGCGTCGACGTGCATCCACAGGCCGTGGGCGGCGCACAGCTCCGCGATCTCGGGCAGCGGATCGATTGCGCCCGTCGCCGTCGTCCCGGCGGTGGCGGCGACCGCGAAGGGCTTGAGCCCGGCGGCGAGGTCGTCCGCGATCGCCGCCTCCAGCGCGTCCAGGCGCATCCTCAAGGCCTCGTCGGCGGGGATCGCGCGGGCAGCCCGCTCACCCAGTCCGAGCAGGTCGGCCGCCTCGGCGATAGTGGCGTGGGCCTCCTCGGAGGTGTAGAGGACGAGCGGCAGGCCGCCGAGGCCGTTCTGACGGACGTCCGCGCCGGCGTGGGCGTCGCGGGCGGCCTTCAGCGCCGTCATGTTCGAGGTCGCGCCCCCGCTCGTCATCAGGCCCCCGGACCCCGCGGGGAGGCCGAACCGTCCCGCGAGCCAGCGGGTCAGGTGCAGCTCGAGCTCGGACGCCGCCGGCGAGAGCGTCCATCCGCCGACGTTGGGGTTGAGCGCGGACGCGAGCAGGTCGGCCGCCGCGCCCGGCACGGTGCCCGAGCCGGAGACGTAGGCCATGAACCCGGGATGGCCGCACAGGGTCGAGTGCTCGAGCACCATCGGGCGCAGGAGCTCGGCCAGCTCGGCCACGGCGAGCGGCTGGTCGGGAACCGGGAACGCCATCTCCTGGGCGATGTCCGCGGCGGCGAACGGGCGCGCCACGGGCAGCTCGCGCATCCTGTCGAGGAGCTCGCCCCACAGATCGACGAAAGCTCCGGTCAGCTCGCGGGCCTGGCCGGCGTCCCAGTCGAGGTCGCGAACAGGCTCGGGACGGCTCACAGGATCGCCTCGAGGCCGGTCGTCATCCCCGGCTCCAGGTCGCCCACGCGGCGGATGGCGAGCAGGATGCCGGGCACGAACGCTTCCCGTGACGTCGTGTCGTGGCGGAGCGAGAGCGTCTGGCCGAGGGTGCCGAGGATCACCTCCTGGTGGGCGACGAGGCCGGGGAGCCGGACGCTGTGGATCGGGACGTCGCCGCCGAGCCGGGCGGCGGTCGCGAGGGCGGTGCCGGAGGGCGCGTCGACCTTCGTGTCGGCGTGCAGCTCGACGATCTCGACCGCGTCCATGTGCGGCCGCGCCTGCTCGGCGAAGCGCATCATGAGCACCGCGCCGATGGCGAAGTTGGGCGCGAACAGGATCGGCACGCCGGAGTTCCGGGCCTTCGCGTCGAGCTCGTCGCGGACGGCCGGGGTGAGGCCGGTCGTGCCGATGACGAGCGGGGTCTTCGCGGCGATCGCCGCCTCGCACGCGTCCTGCGCGGCCGCGGGGACGGTGAAGTCGACGGCGACGTCGGCGCCGGCGTGGGCGAGCGCCCCCGCCAGCGTGAGGCCGAGCGAGGGCGCCGCCTGCGCCGTCAGCTCGAGGTCGGGCGCGGCCTCGATCGCGGGGACGAGCGCCCGCCCGACGGCGCCGGTCGCGCCGGAGATCACCACCCGCAGCATGCGGCCGATGCTAACGGGTCAGCCCGGGACGAGCCCGCAGGTCACGGTCACGCGGGTGCCGGTGATGCCGCCTGCGCGATCCGACTCCAGGAACGCGGCGGCGTCGGCGACCTGGTCGAGCCGCGGCGCGTGGCCGAGCATCGTCATCGGGCCGAGCATGGCCTCGTTCGTGTCGTCGGGGAGGCCGAAGGTCTCCGGCACGCCGGCCGTCCACAGGCCGACGACGTGCACGCGGCGCGGGCCGATCTCCTTCGCGAGGTAGCGCAGGAAGATCTGTGTGGCCGCGTCGGCGGGGCCGGTGCCGCCCATCATCGGATTCGTCCCGGCCGACGAGCCGCTCGTCATGGCGAGGATGACGCCCGAGCCGTGCTCGACCATGATCCGGGCGGCGGCTCGGATCGGCTGCAGGAAGTCGGCCAGGGTCATGTCGATCAGCGGCGTCCCCTGCACGTCGCCGCGCGACGTCAGGTTCCAGGAGACGTCGAGCGACTCGACGAGGTCGGTGACGGCGCCGTGGATGATCGCGTTCTTGCCTTCGAGCAGGCGGGTCATTGGTGCCTCCGGTGGTCGGTCGTCGCAGGACGCTCGTGGAGCATTCCGGCGCGGATCTCGATGTGCCGTTCGCAGCCGATGTTCTCGACGAACGCGCGGTCGTGCGAGACGGCGAGGATCGTGCCGCGAAACTGGCGCAGGGCCTCCTCGACCACGTCGAGCGAGTCGAAGTCGAGATGGTTGGTGAGCTCGTCGAGCAACAGGAGCTCCGAGCCGGACGAGACGAGCACGGCGATCAACAGGCGCGAGCGCTCTCCCGGCGAGAGCGTGCCCAGCGGCCGGTGCATCTGCTCCTGGTCGAAGAGGAAATGGCCGAGGAACGCCCGCGCCTCGTCCTCGTACCCGATCACCTGCGACCGGTAGTAGTCGAGCAGCGACCGGTCGAGCGGCAGGCGGTGATGGTCCTGCGGCAGGATCCCGGCCGCATCGGCGGGCTCGGCGCGGCCGGTCGTCGGCGCGAGGTCGCCCGCGACGAGCCGGAGCAGCGTGGTCTTGCCGGCGCCGTTGTCGCCCGTGACGGCGATGCGTTCGCGGCCGCGAACGACGAGGTCGACAGCTTCGAGCACGCGCCTCGGGCCGTGGCGGACGCTCACGTTTTCGAGCGCCGCGAGCCGCTGGCCGGCGACCGAGACCCCGTCGAGCGAGAGGGTGAGGCTCGGGGCCTTCGTCGGATCGCCGATCCACTCCGCCGCCTGCATCTGGCGGCGCAGGCGCCGCTCGCGCGCCTTCGCCTTGGCGGCCACCTTCTTGGCGTACCGCTTGATCTGATCCGAGCCGAGCCCCGACGCCGTGCGCTCCACGCCGAGCGCCTGCTGCCGCGTGCGGGCGATGTCCGCCTCGAGCCGCTTGCGGTAGCGCTCCTGGGCCCGATGCTCCTCGAGCAGGCGCTGCCACCGACGGGTTTTCTCCGTGCGGTAGGCGGTGTACCCGCCCTCGTAGGTCTGGAGCCGGTCGCTGACGCCGTCGAGCTCGAACACGCGCGCCACCGTGTTGTCGAGGAAGCGGCGGTCGTGGCTGACGACCATGACGGCGCCGGGGAACGCGCCCAGGTACGTCTCGAGCCATCTCAGGCCGCCGAGGTCGAGGTGGTTCGTCGGCTCGTCGAGCAGGAGCACCGTGGGCCGGGCGAGCAGCACGCCGGCCAGCATCACCCGCGCCTGCTCGCCCCCGGAGAGGTTGCGCAGGTGCGTCCCCGGATCGATGTGGGCGATCTCCAGATGGCGGCGAACGTCGTGGACCAGCGCGTGGAACCCCCAGCCGTCGAGGACGCTGTAGCGCTCCTGGACGTCGCCGTAGCGTTCCAGCGCCGAGCGGCGCGGGCGTCCCTCCGCGAGCTCGGCCTCCAGCTGCTGCAGCTCCACGTGGAGGTCGAACACCTCGCCGGCCGCCGCGTGCAGGTGCTCGCCCAGCGTGAGGTCGGGCCGCGGCGTCTGCTGCGCCAGGTACCCCACCGTGTCGCGCTCGCCGAGCGTCACGGAGCCGGCGTCCGGTCGATCCAGCCCCGCGATCAGGCGCAGCAACGTCGACTTGCCGGCCCCGTTGGGGCCGACCAACCCGACGCGGTCGCCGTCAGCGAGGACGAACGAGACGTCCGCAAAGAGAGGAAGGGCGTCGTACGCCCTGACCAAGCCGTCGCATTTCAACACGGGCCGTCATACCTCTCGCGGCCGATGATAGCGGGGTGGCAGCGTCATCGGCCGGCGGGCGGCCGTGCGGGGTCGCTCAGCGTGGGACAGACACTTGTCACGTGCGACGTGTGTCATTTGCGGTTCGGCGACGCTCCTGCGACAGGTCGTCACCATCGCGGCACATGCGCAGTTGGGTCTGGAGCGTCGGGGCCGGCGGCGGCCGGCGCTCCATCCGAGAGCTGGCCGGCCGCCGCCAGGCGAGGGGACGGTCGGGTTGGTGGTGATTCTTCCGGGATCAGGCACTTGTCACGTACGACACGTGCCATTTGCAGTTCCCCCACACCCTTGTAACACGTCGACACCCACACGACGCACCTTGTCATGCACAATCGGTTGCATGCCGTGGATCTCGCCGCCCACCCTCTACAAAGCCCGCCACGTCCCCACCAAACAACAGGTCTGCGCGATCTGCATCGACCGCACACGCGGAAAGACGCTGCGGGTGCAACTCACCCACCGCGTCTCGGTCTGGCTCTGCCAGGACCATGCCAGCCGCGAGTTCCAGACGCGGCGAAGCGGCAGGGACTTCGTCACCACCCTTCACCGCATCTGGAAGGCCAACGACTGCCTCACGGTCGCGCGCGACCGGGCGCTTACAGCCCATCTCGAAAACCTGCGCCAACCCAATCGCCAGCGCCCACGGCCGGGCAGCTACGCCTGGCCCGACCTGCGCCGCACGCTCGAGGCTCACTACGCCCGGGGCGCGACACCCCACCAAGCCCACCAGGCCGTCCAGCACGAACACGGCGCCGGCCCCGCCCGACCCCCCAGCCGCCGCACCATCCAACGCTGGCACGCGCAGCGGCGGTGGTTGGTCAGGCCGCCTTGATGCCGGCGAGGCCCGGGTGGAGCAGGGCGACGGCGTCGGAGAAGCGCTCGGCGTTCGGGCCGATGCCGGCGGCCGACAGCCGCTCGGGGGCGAAGAGCTGGCGCGCGAGCGCGGCGATCGCGTCGGCGTCGACGGCGTCGATCTCGGCGCAGACGCGGTCGAGCGAGAGCAGCTCGGCGTCGGTCAGCACCGACTTGCCGAGCCGGCTCGCGCGGTTCGAGGTGGACTCCATCGAGAGCACGATCCGGCCCTTCAGGTTCTCCTTGGCCCGCTCGAGCTCGGCGGGGTCGAAGCGGCCCTCGCCCATCAGCTGGAACTGGTCGGCGACGATGCGGATGCACTCCGCCAGGTTGTCCTCGCGCGTCCCCAGGTAGACGCCGACCATGCCCGCGTCCGCGTACTGGGACGCGTAGGTGTAGACCGAGTACGCCATCCCCCGCCGCTCGCGGATCTCCTGGAACAGCCGGGACGAGGCCGAGCCCCCGAGCATCGAGTCGAGCAGCGACGCGGCGAATCGGCGCCGGTCCGAGCGCGGGACGCCGAGCCCGCCGAGCGCGATGTGGAACTGCTCCGTCTCCTTGCGCTGGAAGAGCGAGCGCGGCTGCGACTCCCCCACCCACACCGGTCTCACGCCGGTCGCGGTGTCGGGGATGCGGCTGAGCGGCGCGAAACGCGTCTCGACGGCGTGCGCGAGCGGCTCATGGTCGAGGTTCCCGGCCGCGGCGACCACGATGTTGGGGCCGACGTAGCGGGCGTCGTGGTACCGGCGCACGAGGTCGGGCGTCGCCCCCGCGATCACGGCTCGGGTGCCGATCACCGGCCGCCCCAGCGGATGGTCGCCGAAGATCGCCTCGGCGATCAGGTCATGCACGAGATCCTGCGGCGTGTCCTCGTACATCGCGATCTCCTCGAGCACCACCTCGCGCTCGGACGTCATCTCCTCCGCGTCGAACTTCGGCTGGAGCACCATGTCGGCCATCACGTCGAGGGCCGTTTCGAGGTGCGAGTCGAGGATGCGCGCGTAGACGACCGTGTACTCGCGCGCGGTGGCGGCGTTCAGTTCGCCGCCGAGGCCGTCGAAGATCTGGGCGATCTCGACGGTCGAGTAACGCGCCGAGCCCTTGAAGAGCAGGTGCTCGATCAGGTGCGAGACGCCCGCCTGCGGCGGCGTCTCGTCGCGCGAGCCGGCGCCGATCCAGATGCCGATCGCGACGGAGCGCACCGAGGAGACGCGCTCGGAGACGACCCGCTCGCCGCCGTCCAGGGTGGTCACGGTGTAGCGCTGCACGCCGTGGAGGCTAGTCCGTGCCAGAATGCGCCGATGCCGATCGACGTCGCCCGCGCGCGCGCCGACACGCCGGGGTGCACGGACGACCGCATCCACCTGAACGCGGCCGGCTCCTCGCTCCCGCCGCAACCCGTGCTGGACGCCGTCGTCGCGCACCTCGAGCTCGAGGCCCGGCTCGGCGGGTACGAGGCGGAGGACGCCGCCGCGGAGCGGCTCGACGCCGCCTACCCCGCGCTCGCGCGCCTGCTCGGCTGCGAGCGCGACGAGGTGGCGATCATCGAGAACGCGACCCGGGCCTGGGACATGGCGTTCTACTCGCTGCCGTTCCGCGCCGGC
>JAICJM010000257.1 GCA_025928435.1 Thermoleophilia bacterium | reverse complement strand
CCGTGCCGACCGAGGAGTCCAGAGGTTCCGAGCCAGATAAGGCCGATCACCAGGCCTCCGAGGATCACTCCGCTGCCGAACCGAGGTCGTAGCAAACGCGACAACACACTGGTTAGACGGCGCGGGGGGCCCCGGAGTTCGGGACAAGAGCGCGCCCCACCCCGGCCGGGGAGGCGCCTTCCGGTGCGCGAGTCCCTCTGCCGGGGGATCTTTTTGACTGGTGACGATTCCGGTGGCAGCATCCCGGTGGGCGATTTTGCGTTGACCGGAACACCCCCTCTCCGTTCCGGCAGGCTGGGCACGGTTTCGCTTGCGATGCTGCTCCTTGCGCTGCTGGTTTCTCCTGCCTCCGCTGCGGGCGCGAAGCAGCGCGCGCGGCATCTCCCGTTCGGTCAGTGGGTGGCGTTCGACGCCGGCCTGGCGGGCACGTTCGATGCGCAGGGGCTGTTCCGGTTCACGAGCGACCGGCGGGTGGTGCTGCGCGTGACCGACGCGTTCTGCCGCGGCGACCGGTACCGCGTCCTCGACCACGGCCATCGCAAGGGCACGACGAGCGCGGTGCCGGTCGACACCTCCTGCACCCGGCTGCCCTTCGCCTCGACCGGCCCCCAGGCCTGGAACGAGCCCGGCTACAGCCGGATCCGGCTCGTCCTCCCGCCCGGCCACCACCGCATCCGCATCCGTTCGCTGCGCAGCCCGTTCGGCTCCAGCACCGGCTTCCTCTCGGTCTACCGGCTCGGCTAGCCGTCAGGCGGGAAGACCGGCACACCGGTCACCCACTGATTTATCTCGGGGTAGACGATCCCCCAGATGACGAAGGCGACGAACCCCGCCACGGCGAACGCGATCGTGCGCGCCGGGGAACGGGTGGCGAGCCAACCCGCGACCGCCGCCGCTGGCGGGGTCGCGCCGACGAGGAGGTACCACTCGACGAACGGACGCAACGCGGGCTGAGGGCGTGCGTGCTCCCACAGGTCGATCTCGAGCAGCAGGCAGCCCAGGAACGCGAGCGGCACGGGCACGAGGACGGCCAGCCAGACGATCAGCGTCCGATGCCATGCCAGTCGACCGCCGATGCCCACCCGCTCAGTGTGTCGTCCGCCGGCGGGACTGTCGACCCGCCAAATGGGGCCTGGCCCCGTCCGGCGGGTCCCGCACCAACCGGGGTCAGACCCCGTTTGGTGCGACCCGTGGCCGTCGCTAGGCTCGCGCGGCATGCACGTCCTGGGCGCCTTTCTCGCGGGCCTCCTGGTGGCCACCGTGACGACTCCTGCCGGGGTCAGCGGCGCCGTCCTGCTGCTGCCCGTCCAGGTCAGCCTGCTGGGCGTGCCGAGCCCGGCGGTGACGCCGACCAACCTGATCTTCAACCTGTTCGCCACGCCAAGTGGAGTCATGCGCTACCGCGGTCTGCGGCGCGGGTCGATCGCCTCGCCGCTCGCGATCCGGCTGCTCGCCGGCACCGTGCCCGGCGTCGTCGTCGGCGCGGTGATCCGGGTCGAGTGGCTGTCCGGGCAGCAGGCGTTCTACCTCGCCGCCGGGGCCGTGCTCGCGCTGCTCGGGGCGATGCTCGTCGTCCGCCGGCCGGCCCCGGCCGAGCGGCGGCTCGGGCCGGCCGCGATTCCGCCGATCGCCGCCTGCGTCGGGGTCGTCGGCGGCATCTACGGGATCGGGGGCGGATCGTTCCTCGCCCCGATCCTGATCCTGGGCGGCTACACCGCCTACGCGGTCGCGCCCGCGGCGCTGCTGTCCACGCTGGCCGCCTCCATCGTCGGGGTGATCACGTTCGTGGTCCTGGGCGCCACCTCGAACGCGTCGGGGCCGATCTCGCCCGACTGGGGCGTCGGCATCGCCGCCGGCGCGGGCGGCATCATCGGCGCCTACATCGGCGCCGGCCTCCAATCCCGCATCCCGGAGCCACTCCTGCGGCGGCTGCTCGGCACGCTCGCGCTCCTGATCGCCGTGCGCTACGTGTATCTCGGCGCCGCGGGCTGACAGGTGTGGGGAGGGTCCCGCGTCCGCGGGGACCCTCCCCGGTTGCCGCTACCGCCAGCGCCAGATCTTGATCCAGTCGATCTGGAGACCGACCTTGTTCGGCGTCGTCGAGTCCGGGTCCGGGCCGGTGTTGCCGTTCGTGCCGACGTGCGTCTGGATGCCGAGATGCATCGGGACGTTCGGGACGACGCTGCTGCGGATCCTGGCCCACTTGTGGCCGTCCAGGACGTATGTGATCCGCCCCGGGCGCCAATTGACGCCGATGGTGTGCCACTTGGTGAAGTTGGCATGCACCCGATGGTGGATCATGCGGTTGCGCGACGTGTAGTGCAGCGTCGAGGTCTCCCAGCGCCGCTGGCCGATCGCCGAGGACTCCTCGGCGAAGTCGATCTCGGGCGGCCAGCCCCGCTTCGGCCAGAGGAACATGCACATCCCGATCCCGCGGCCCGCTCCGATCCGGAAGCGGACGCGGTAGCGGCCGTATGTCTGGTTGAGCGACCGGCCCATCGAGATGCCGCCGGAGACCCACCGGCCGCCGTAGGCGGAGTCGCGGTAGTTCTGCAGCCGCAGCACGCCGCCACGGACGACGACGTGCGATTTGCGCCAGAGCGTGTCGTGGCAGCAGCGCGGCGTGCCGTTGTAGCGCGTCCAGATGCTCGTGTTCAGGCCGTGGTTGAACCCGGCCACGAACCGCAGCTTCCAGGCGGCGGAGGCCTGGGAGGGGGCGGCGAGGGCGATCAGGACGGCGGCACAGAGCGCGGCGAGCGCGGCATGGGTGCGGGGCAAGATCCAGCTCCTTCCTTTTTTCCAACCGGGGCACGGTCGCGGACCGGCGGAGCCGGGTCAAGGCCCGGGGGAGCCGATTTACCGAGTCCTTACGGCGGTCTCACAAAACCGCCGCGGGGCGTTCAGTGCGGGTGGAAGCCGGGCGGCGGCGGCCGGCAGTCGCGCAGCATCTCGGTGTGCAGCCGCTCGAGCTCCGCGTGGAACCGCGGCCGGGTCACGAGGTTGTGCAGCTCCCCCGGATCGGTGCGCGTGTCGTAGAGCTCCTGCGATCCGTCCCCGTACTTCGTGTACATGAAGCGCGGCGCCCGGATGCCGCAGTAGGTCGGGTCGGCGGTCTGCGGGTCCTTGTCCCAGCCCTCGAGCAGGAACCCCTTGCGCCAGGGCACGTGCGCGTGCCCGGCGTGGAGCAGGGGCAGGAAGCTGCGGCCCTCCGTGCCGGGATGGGGGACGTCGGCGAGCGCCGCCCACGTGGGCGCCCAGTCGGTGTTCAGGATCATATGGTCGTCGACCCGGGGCTCCCTCGTCAACGGGTCGTAGCGGACGACGAGCGGGATCCGGATCGACTCGTCGTACGGCGTCCGCTTCACGGCGGCGGGGAAGCGGTGCGAGCCCCACTCGACACCGTTGTCGCTCGCGAACACGATCATCGTCGAGTGCAGCCGCCCCGTCCGGCGCAGCGCCCCGACGATGCGGCGCACGGCGTTGTCGACCGAGATCAGCGTCTCGTACTGGCGCCGCCGGAACCGGTGCACGAAGTCGCGTCCCTTCGCGTTCAGCCGCCGCGTGTGCCGGAGCCACGCCGGCTGCGAGGCCGTCACGCGGTTGAAGTTCGCGGGGCGGTAGGGCGGCAGGTTCGCGAACGCGCCGATGTAGCGGTGCTCGGGCGTCGCGGGCAGGTGGGGCGCGAACGGCGCGAAGTAGAGGAACAGCGGCCGCGACCTCGGCGCACGGCGGATGAACTTCACCGCCTTGCCCGCCAGCACGTTCGTCGAGTAGAAGCGCCTCGGGTAGACGACGGCGCACTTCTTGCGCCCGTGACAGGCGCGCGGGTGGTCGTTCTCGTACAGCGTGAACCCGTAGTAGTGGAAGCCCCAGTTGAAGGCGTCCCAGGTATCCCAGCCGGGCGGGATGTAGCGGCCGTGGTAGCCGTTCAGGTACTTGCCGACGAGGCCGGTGTGGTAGCCGGCGTCGTGGAGCCAGGTGGCGATGGTCGACTGGTCGTCGCCGTAGCGGCGGAAGTCGACGGCGCCGCCGTGCGGGGGCCGGTTCACATAGATCCCGGTGGTGTGCGAGTAGTTGCCGGTGAGGATCGTGGAGCGGCTGGGACAGCAGTCGGAGTTGGTGACGAAGGCGTTCGAGAAGGTGACGCCGTGGTCGACCAGCAGCCGCCGCACCACCGGCATCGACCAGAGCGTGTCCCAGCGCTGGTCGTCGGTCAGGATGAGGACGATGTTCGGACGCCGCCGGCGCCGTGAACGGGGCCGGGGCAAGGTCACCGGCGGAGCGGCCCCGCGGGCCGATCGCGCCTCGCTGCGGTCGACCGTCACGATCACGCTCGCGGCGACCGCGGCCAGGATCCCGACTGTCGCCGCGACCGAGATGACCAGTCGATTCCCGAGCCGCGAGCCCACCGGGTCACCACGCTAGGCGGGAAGCATTACCGGCTCATGTGGGCGGCCGGTCGATCGCCATGATGACGACCCGGCTGCCCTCGTCCTCGTCGTCGCGCAGGTGGTACATGCCCAGGCGCTCGGCCACGCGCAGCGACGCGGCGTT
>JAICJM010000157.1 GCA_025928435.1 Thermoleophilia bacterium | reverse complement strand
GAGCCGCACGCGGACGTTGCCCTGCTCCGCGACGGTCTGGAGGCGTTCGGCGACCTCCCGCACGCACGGCTCGAGCGGGAAGATCTCCGCGTTCACGCGCAACTCGCCCGCGCGGGCGCGCGAAAGCTCGAGCAGGTCTTCGATCAGATATCCGAGCCGCTCGCACTCGCCGTCGATCACGTCGAGCTTCGCGGCTTTGGCCGGGTCGCACTCCGAGCGGTGGAGCGTGTAGACGTAGCCCTTGATCACCGTGAGCGGCGTCCGCAGTTCGTGCGACACCTTGCCGATGAACTCCGCCCGGGCCCGCTCCTCGCGGGCGAGCAGGGTCGCCAGCTCTTCGACCGAGGCGTGCAGCCGGTCGTCGACGCGGCCACGGCGCCGGCGCAGGGGGACCCGGATCACTCCGGCCTGCACAGGCGGTAGCCGACGCCCCACTCGTTGGCGAGCCAGCCGGACGTGGAGTGGACCCGCAGCTTCTGGCGCAAGCGGCTTGCGTGCGAGTCGAGCGTGCGCGTCCGGCCCTGCGACCGGAAGCCCCACACCGTCTCGAGCAGCTCGGCCTTCGTGAAGACGCGAGCGGGCTCGGACGCGAGCGTCGTGAGCAGTTGGTACTCCTTGGCCGAGAGGTCGACCTTGATGCCGCCGAGCGTCACCTCGCGCGAGAGCATGTTGACGGTTAGCTCGCCGTGGCGGATGACGTCGCGGTCGCGCGAGCGCGACACCCGGGCGAGGATGGCGCCGATCCGCGCCAGCAGCTCCGGGTAGTGGAACGGCTTGGTCACGTAGTCGTCCGCCCCGCGCTGCAGGCCGCGGACGCGGTCGACGTGCTCGGCCTTGGCCGAGAGCATGATGATGGGCAGATCGGGATCCCACGGGTCGTTGATCCCGTCGCCGGCGCGGACGGTGCGGCAGATCTCGTAGCCGCTCATGTCCGGCAGCACAACGTCGAGGAGGATGACGTCGGGGCGGGCGCGGCCGAGCAGCTCGATCGCCTCCGCACCGGTGGAGGCGGTGAGGACGCTGAAGTCGTCGTCGCGGAGGTTCTCGCTCAGAAATTCGACGATTCGGGGTTCGTCGTCGACGACGAGCACGGTGGATCCTGCCATCGTTGTGGCTCCTTCGGGGGTCGGGGTTTCGCTTGGCACTCCGGCCGCCTCGGAGGGTGCGCTCTCAACGTATACGACCAGATCGCAAACGGGAAGATATGCAACGGCAAGTGTTGCATTTCCGTGATGCGAATCATCGGCTTGGGGTAATCCGAGCCTGGTTACGACTCCCGCGAACCGGCGATCGATCGCTACCGGCATCACCCGATACCGGGGTCAGCGCCACAGCGCTTCGGGAACCCCCCACCTACACTTCGCCCGCATGGAGGCAGGCGGGGAGCGAACCGCACCGGCGCGCGGCCATGTGACGGTCATCGAGGACGAGGCGTCCATCTCGGATCCGCTGCGTTCGGCGCTCGAGCGGGAGGGCTACGCCGTCTCGGTGGAGGCGACCGGCAACGGCGGCCTCGAGTCGGTGCGCGCCAACGAGCCGGACATCGTCCTGCTCGACCTGATGCTGCCCGACCTCGACGGCCGCGACGTCTGCCGCGCGATCCGCCAGAGCTCGGACGTCCCCATCATCATGCTCACCGCCCGCGGCCTGGAGACCGACCGGGTCGTCGGGCTCGAGCTCGGCGCCGACGACTACCTGGTGAAGCCGTTCAGCATGGCCGAGCTGATCGCGCGCATCCGGGCAGTGCTGCGCCGCACGGGCGACCGCACGGCCCCGGCGGCCCCGCCCGCCGCCTCGACGGCCATCCGGATCGGCGACGTCGCGATCGACTCCGCCACCCGCATCGCCACCCTCGCAGGCGAGCCGCTCGACCTACCCCGGCGCGAGTTCGACCTGCTGCACATGCTGATGGCCCACGCGGGCAACGTGCTCGCCCGCAACAGGCTCATGGACGAGGTGTGGGGCGCCGACTGGTTCGGGTCGAGCAAGACGCTCGACGTGCACATCGCCGGCCTGCGCCGCCGGCTCGGCGACGACGCCCACGAGCCGCGCTACATCCACACCGTGCGTGGCGTCGGCTTCCGCTTCTCCGCCCCCGCGGAGCTCGCCGGGTGACGCTGCGCGGCCGCCTGCTGGCGGCGTTCGCATACCTGCTCGTCCTCACCGTGATCGCGCTCGCGGTGCCGCTGGCCGTGAACGTCGACCGGCGGGCGAAGGACGCGTTCTACGCGGGGATCGACTCGCAGACACAGGTGATCGCCGCGTCGCTCGGCGGCGCCCCCGCCCCCGGCGGCACCCTCGCCGGCGTCCGCCGCGCGGTGGCCCGGTACGGCCGCGAGACCGACGCGCGCGTCGTCGTCACGAACGGCGGCGGCGTGCTCCTGGCCGACTCGAACCGGCCCCGCCCCGCCCGAATCGGGTTCGCGACCGCGGGGCGGCCCGAGATCACCACCGCCCTCTCCGGCAGCGGCATCCGCCTGATCCGGCACAGCACCGACCTCGGCGGCGACCTGCTCGTGGTTGCCTACCCGATCCTCGACCGGGGCACGATCGTGGGCGCCGTGCGGCTCTCCCAGCCGATCGCCGCGGTCGACTCGCGCGTGCACCGCAGCTGGTTCGCGATCGCCGGGGTCGCCGCGGCCGTGGGCCTGGTCGGGCTCGCGGTCGCGTGGCTGCTGGCGAGCTCGCTCGCCCGCCCGATCCACGCGGTCGGCACGACGGCCGGCAGGCTCGGCCGGGGCGACCTGGCCGCGCGGGCGCCCGAGGGCGGGCCGGCCGACGTCGCCGACGTGGCCCGCGCGCTCAACCGGATGGCGGACGAGCTGGTCGGGCTGATCGAGGCCCAGCGCGAGTTCGTCGCCAACGCCTCGCACCAGCTGCGCACGCCGCTGACCGGCCTGCGGCTGCGCCTGGAGTCGCTTGCGACGAGATCCGAGAGCACGGACGCCCAGGCCGGGCTGCGCGAGGTCGACCGGCTCTCGGACCTCGTCGCCGACCTCCTGGTGCTCGCCCGCGCGGGCGTCCCTCCCCCGGCCCCCGCGGCCTGCGACCTGCGCCAGGAGGCCCGCGCCGCCGCCGATCGCTGGCGGCCGGTGGCGGCGGAGCACGCCGGGACGCTGACGCTCGACGAGCCGGCCGAGCCGGTGCCGGTCGCCGCCGATGCGGCCGACGTCGCGGCGATCCTCGACAACCTGATCGAGAACGCCATCGTGTACAGCCCCGAGGGCAGCACGGTCGCCGTCTCGGTGGCAACCGACGGCGCCGTGCGGGTGCGCGACGACGGCCCCGGCATCGACCCCGCGGAGGCGGCGCGCGTGTTCGACCGCTTCTACCGCGGCCGCGCCGGCCGCGAGACGCCGGGCGGCACCGGGCTCGGGCTCGCCATCGTGCGCGATCTCGCGGCCCGCTGGGACGGCGCCGCGGAGCTCGAGCCGGGCGGCCCCGGCACGTCCATCGCCGTGCGCTTCCCGGCCGGCGGGGAGGCCGACATTGCCAAGCCCTAACCTTCCCCGAACCCGCCGTTTCCGCGCCCGAACCTATCCTGAGGGCATGCGCGCACGAGCCACCACCGTCCTTCTCGTGATCGCGGCCATCGCCCTTCCGGCGGTCATGGCCATGGCGGTCTTCTACGCCTCCGACCAGGCGATCGGCGATACGCCGGGCGGCGTCACGCCCCAGTTCGGGGCGACCGTGCAGCCGCTGACGACCGTGCCGAGGACGACCGAGACCGAGCACCCTCGCCGCAGGCACCGCGACCGGAACGGCTCCACGGCGGCCACGACGTCCGGCACGGACGACCACGGCGGTTCGACCGGCGGCGGCTCGGGGAGCTCCGGCGGCGGGTCTGATGCCGGCTCGAGCGGCTCGAGCGGCGGCTCCGGCAGCGGGTCGAGCGGCGGTTCGGGCATCACGCCCGGCGGCAGTGGCCACGGCGGTGGCGACGGCGGCGGGGACAGCTAACCACCCGCTTGACCATCCCGTTCCAAGCCATAGCCCGGGCGTAACCCGGCGTCTCCTACGGTGAGTCCAGTCCACTGGCAAGCCATCCGAAGGAGACGCCACATGACCAGGAACAGCCGCACCCGCCGGATCGCATTCGCGGCCGGCATCCCGACGGTCGCCGCGGCCGCGGCGCTCATCGCCTCGGCGGCGAGCGCCGCGACGTCCGGCCCCTCGGCCGAGAATCAGCCGGCCAAGCCGGCGACCGTGGCAGCGCACCATCGCCACCACAACGAGCCCGGCGACCTCCGGGGCCGCGGCAACGAGCCCGGCGAGGACGTGCGCGGCCAGGGGCGCGAGCCCGGCGACGACCGCGGGCAGGACCGCCGCCACGATCGCCCGGACGACCGGCGGCACGACCGCAATGACGACCGGGGCGGCTCGAACCGCGGCCCCGGCAGTGACGACTCCGGCCACGACGGCTCGGGTCACGATGGAGGTGACGACTGATGACACGGCTCTCCCGCGCCCTCGTGGCGCTCACCCTGGTCGCCGCGCTGGCGACGGCCCTCACGCCCGCGGCGCAGGCCAAGGGCAGCAAGATCACCGCGAAGCTCAATGGGACGACCGCATTTCCGGCGGTGAGCGGCAAGGCGACCTTCTCGCGCGAGAACGGACGGCGTGAGCTCGAGGTCGAGGTCGAGCACGCCCGGGCGCTGCGGGGCAAGCGGCTGACGCTCTTCGTCGCCGGCCGCAAGATCGGCACGATGGTCGTCGGGCAGCTCGGCAACGCCCGTCTCGACCGCTCCACCCAGCGGGGCCAGGCGGTGCCCAGCATCGCGGCCGGCACGCGGCTGAGCGTCCACACCGCCGCGGGCACGTCGGTCGCGAAGGGCCGCTTCTAGCCGGCCCCGGCGGGCGGCGGTGGGGCCTCACGCAGCCCCACCGCCGCCCGCTCGCGTTACCCTCCGGGCATGGCCCACAGCCCTCGCGCGAACATCGAGATCGTGTGGAGCGACTGGCTCGATGCGATCCGGCGGGGAGACCTCGAGACCCTGGCCGCGCGGCTCGCGCCGGAGGTCACCCACCGGGGCGTGCGAGCCGACCTGATCTGCCCCGACCGCGACGCGGTGATCGAGAACGCCCGGGCGCGCTCGGACCAGCTGCCCGAGGTCGGCGCCGTGGAGCTCGTGGCGGCCGGCGACCACGTCGTCCTCTCGGTCCGCGCGCCCACGGTGGGCATGCCGCTCGAGGACGGCGCGCCGATGCGGGGGCAGGCGTCGATCGTCTTCACGCTGCGCGACGGCCTGATCACGCAGATGCAGGACTACGTCTCCCGGAGCGAGGCCCTGGCCGCCGCCGGCGCCGAGCCCGCCGTCTGGGACTGACTCAGCCGGCGCGGGCCACGGCCCAGCGGGCGTGCGCCATCGGGTGCAGGAGCAGGTGCGACGCGGCCAGGCCCGCCCATTCGCCGTAGCGGCCGAGCAGCTCGGCGGTGTCCGCCACGTCCGCCCTGCGGCCGAGCAGCGCCGTGCAGAGCTTGAGCAGCCCGAGGTCGCCCACCGGGCCGTGCGCGTAGGAGCCGAGGCCGTCGCGGGCGATCACGCCGGCCGACCACGGCCCGAGGGCCGGCTCGGCGCAGATCCGGTCGACGGCCGCCTGGGGCGGGACGCGCCGCAGCCGTTCGAGGTCGAGCGTGCGCGCCACCCGCACGAGCGCCGCCGCCCGCCGCGGCGAGAGCCCCGACCGCTCGGCCATCGCGGCGCTCAGGCGGCCGATTTCGGACGCCGTGGGCGGGACGCGCAGGTCGCCCTCGCGCGGGCAGGTGAGGCCGATCAGCCGCCGCTCGATCGTCATCGCCTCGTGCCACGTGATCAGCTGCCCGCACACCGCCCGGACGAGCGCGTGGGCGACCGTCCCGAGCCGGGCGGGGCGGGCGCCCCTGCGCCGGCGCACCGCGTCGGCCAGCAGCCGGTCGCGCTCGGCCATGCGCAGGAACGGCGAGTGGTCGACGTCGACGGCCAGCACGAACGCGAGCGCGTCGTGCGCCGCGGCCGCGTCGGGCCCCGCGATGCGGGCGCCCAGCTCCCCGCTTCGCCGCTGCCAGACCCGCGCCCGGGCCGGGCCGGCGGGCGTCGCCAGGACGATGTCGAGCACGCCGCGGCGGTAGCGGCGGGTGGGGTCGGGGCGGCCGGCCGAGTCGGCCAGCGAGTACGGTCCCCGAGGGCGCAGGAGCACCTCGGCCGCGCCCGTCTCGGAAGCCGTCGCCACGGGCGGATTCTTGCACCCGGCCAGGAGGGAATCCGATTCCTTGACAGAACCACTTGCGCGGGTAACCATTCCGGTGCCGGAAGGGCGTGACAGGGACGTCATCCCGGTAGTCACTCCGGCAACGGGCAGCCCCGGCCACGCGTGACGACGCGAAGGGCCGTTTCATCCATGTCTTCGAAGGGAGCGGAGAGCGTGTCGCGCGTGCTCATCACGGGTGGTGCCGGCTTCATCGGGTCCCATGTCGCCGACCTCCTGCTCGAGGAGGGCCACGAGGTGCGCGTCTACGACCGCCTGGTCGAGCAGGTGCACAACGGCCACGGCCCGCGCCACGTCCCCACCGACGCCGAGTTCATCCGCGGCGACGTGCGCGACGCGGCCGGCCTGCGCCGGGCGCTGCGCGGCGTCGACGCGATCGTCCACCACGCCGCGGAGGTCGGGGTCGGCCAGTCGATGTACCAGATCACCCGCTACGTCGACGGCAACACGAGCGGCACCGGCGTCATGCTCGAGCTGCTCGCGAACGAACGGCACAGCGTGAAGCGGATCGTCGTCGCCTCCTCGATGTCGGTCTACGGGGAGGGCGCATACCGGTGCGAGGAGCACCGGCTCGTCCACCCCCAGGTCCGCGACGACGCCCAGCTCGGCCGCCGCGAGTGGGAGATGCGCTGCCCGGCCTGCGGCGCGCACGCGATCCCCGTGCCCACGACGGAGGCGACGCCGATCGCCCCCGCGTCGATCTACGCCATCTCCAAGCTCGACCAGGAGCTCATGTGCCTCGCCATCGGCCGCGCCTACGACATCGGCGTCGTCGCCCTGCGCTACTTCAACACCTACGGGCCGCGGCAGGCGCTCTCCAATCCCTACACCGGGGTCGCCGCCATCTTCAGCTCCCGCCTGATCAACGGCCAGCCGCCGCTCGTGTTCGAGGACGGCCTGCAGCTGCGCGACTTTGTCCACGTGCACGACGTCGCCCGCGCCACCGTCCTCGCCCTCAGCTCCGACGCAGCGGTCGGCGAGGCGATCAACATCGGCAGCGGGCGGCCGGTGTCGGTGCTCGAGGTGGCCGAGGTGCTGGCGGAGCACATCGGGGTCGCGCTCCCGGCCCGCATCAGCGCCACATCGCGGTCGGGCGACATCCGCCACTGCTGGGCCGACGTCACCCGGGCCCGGAAGCTGCTCGGGTTCGAAGCCGCCGTCGACTTCGCCGAGGGCATGAGAGAATTGGTCTCGTGGGTACGCCAGCAGGAGGCCGACGACCGCTCAGAAGCCGCGCACGCCGAGCTGGCGCAGCGCGGGCTCGCGCGGTAACCACCCCTCCGTGACGATCCTTGCGGTGTCGATCGCCGCCGTCGTGCTGACGGCGGTGTTCGTGGTCACGCAACTCCTCTACCTCATCACGCTCGTCCACGACCTCTACATGCTCGCCCGCAAGGTCGACTGGGTGGAGCTCGACGAGGAGGCCGTGCTGGCCGGGCCGGTGCCGAAGATCGTGCTGCTCTACCCGGTCCTGCGCGAGCCGCAGGAGACGATGCGGACGACGTTCGTCGGCCTGGACGAGCTCGAATATCCGCGCGACCGCTACCGCATCATCGCCGTCCCCAACCACGACGACCACGTCACGATCGCCGCGCTCGAGGAGCTGCAGGACGAGTTCTCCTGGCTCGAGATGCTCGTCGTGCCCGCCACGTCCGACCCCAGCTGGGAGGTGGTCTGGGAGAGCTGGGACCGGACCGAGAAGGCCTACTGGTGGCACACCGGGGCCACCGCCGGCAACCCCGACCTGCCGCCGAAGAAGACCCGCCAGCTGGTCTACGCCCTCTACACGCTCGAGGCCGAGGAGACCGAGGACGACTGGCTTCTGAACTACATCGACGCCGACAGCGTGCCGCCCCGCGACCACCTGCTCGCCGGCGCGGCCGGGGCCGCCCACTTCGACGTCATCCAGAGCACGAACGTCGCCGGCAACCTGCTCGACACCTGGGCGGCGTCATGGCATGCGATGGATCACATGTGCTGGGACGGGATGCGCTACCCGCACCTGAGCGCCCGCGGCCGCCACCCCTACTGGGTGCTCGGCAAGGGGCTCTTCTACCACGCCCCCGACCTGATCGCGCTCGGCAGCTTCAACCCCTGGGTGACGATCGAGGACCCCGAGGTGGGCATGCGCCTGTGGGTGAACGGCCGCCGCCTGGGCGTGATCGCGAGCCCGCTGATCGAGGAGGTGCCGCTCACGCTCGGGCGCGGCCTCACCCAGCGCAAGCGCTGGATCTGCGGCTTCTACCAGTCGCTCGGCCGCCCGCTCGCGCTCATGGGCATGCGCCGCCGCGACCGCATCCGGGCGTGGACGAATTTTTTGCCCTGCCTGTCGCTCGCCGTCAACCCCCTCGGCGTGCCGATCGGCATCTGGGCGCTGTGGGTCTGGTACGACGGGACGAGCCCGCTGCCGCTCTACCTGACCGCGCTCGCGGTCTCGACCATCGTCCTCTACTGCGTCAGCATGGCGATCACGTACGCCTCGACGTGGCGGCGCACCGCGATCGTGCTCGACCGCCGCGCCGACCGGCTCCAGTACATGCTGCGCGTGAACCCGGTCTTCCTGTGGGCCTACTGGCTGTGGTGGTCGATCCCGATCGCCGTCGGCACGTCGATGTACCTGCGCGACGGCGGCCGGGTGTGGGAGCGCACCGAGAAGGTGGACGCCATCCACGAGCTCGTGCGCGACGTCGTCAGCCGCGAGGAGTGAGCCCGGCGCGGAGCGCGTACCAGGCCGGCTTGGCCCGGTAGTGCGTGTCGAACGGGAGCGGCCGGTTGGCGGTCCCGATCCACGTCGCGGCGTCGGTGATGCCCCACGTCGTGACGCGGGCGCACGCGCGGACGGCGGCGCACGAGGCGGCGACGGTCTTGTAGATCGCGGCCTCCGCGGCCATGCGGCTGGCGAGCGGCGCCGAGCCGCCGGCGCGGACGTCGAGCTCGGTCACCTCGAGGCGCAGCCCCAGGCCCGCGAACTGGCGCAGGACATCGGTGAGCTCGGCCTGCGGCGGGTGGGCGTCCAGGAGCAGGTGGGCCTGGAAGCCGACGCCGCCAATTGGCACATGCTGCGCGCGCAGACCCGAGACGAGCTGGAAGAGCGCCCGCTCCTTGGGGTCGTTCCACTCCGCCCCGAACTCGTTCAGGAGTAGGCGCGCGTTCGGATCGGCGGCATGCGCCCACTTGAAGGCGAGCTTGACGTAGTCGGGGCCGATCACGCGCTCCCAGACGCTCTGGCGCATGCCCCCGTTCTGCAGGAGCGGCTCGTTCACGACGTCCCACTCCTCCACCTTGCCGCGGTAGTGCGAGACGACCGTCGTGATGTAGCTGTGCAGGACGTTCTCGAGCTGCGCGCGCGTCCAGTCGCCGTGCAGCACCCAGCCCGGCACCATCTCGTCCCACACGAGCGTGTGGCCGCGGACGGGCATGTGGTGGCGGTTCGCGAAGGCGACGATCCGGTCGGCGGCCGCGAAGGTGAAGTGGCCTCGCGCCGGCTCGAGCTGGCTCATCTCCATCTCGTACTCGGGCGTGATGGAGCGGAAGTGATCG
>JAICJM010000023.1 GCA_025928435.1 Thermoleophilia bacterium | reverse complement strand
CGACATGGGCGCGATCCCCAACAAGCTCCCCGGCTTCCAGGACATCGAGCGCGACGCCGAGGCGCGCGAGAAGTTCCGGGCAGCCTGGGGCGTCGAGATCCCGCCGAAGTACGGCTGGCACCTGACCCAGATGTTCGCGGCAATGGAGCGGGGCGAGCTGACGGCGGCCTACGTGATCGGCGAGAACCCGGCCCAGTCCGAGGCCGACGCCAAGCACACGCACGAGCTGCTCGAGGGCCTCGAGTGCCTCGTCGTCCAGGACATCTTCATGACCCGCACGGCCCAGATGGCCGACGTCGTCCTGCCCGCCTCGGCGAGCTGGTGCGAGGCCGAGGGCACGGTCACGAACAGCGAGCGGCGCGTCCAGCGGGTGCGCAAGGCGATCGAGCCGCCCGAGGGCGCGCGCGACGACATCGAGATCATCTGCGAGATCGCCCGCCGCATGGGCCACGACTGGAGCTACGGCTCGGTCGAGGAGGTGTGGGACGAGCTGCGCAGCCTCTCGCCCATGCATGCCGGCATGAGCTACGCCCGCCTGGAGGAGCTGGGCGGGATCCCGTGGCCGTGCACGAGCGAGGACGACCCGGGCGCGCAGTTCCTGCACGCGCGGCTGTGGGAGAACCCGATCTCCGGTCCGCCGGCGCCGTTCTTCGTCGTCGAGCACGAGCTGCCCGTCGACCGGCTCACCGACGAGTTCCCGATCCGGCTCACCACCGGGCGGCGGCTCGACTCCTACAACACGGGCGTCCAGTCCGGCGGGTTCACCTCGCCGCTGCGGCGCTCCGAGTCGCTCGATCTCTCGCCGGAGGACTGCGAGCAGCTGGGCGTCGAGGAGGGCGAGCGCGTCCAGGTCAGCTCGCGGCGCGGGACGGTGGTCGCGCCGGTGCGCATCGACCCCACGCTGCGCCCCGGGCTCGCGTTCATGACGTTCCACTTCCCGGACGACGTGCAGACCAACGTCCTCACGATCGACGCGACCGACCCCAAGTCCGGCACCGCCGAGTTCAAGGCGTCCGCCATCCGGGTCGAGAAGCTGCCCCTGCCCCAGACCGACGCAGCCCCCGGCCAGGTGGCGGTCCCCGCCAGGTAGTGGACCTCCGGATCCAGGATCAGACGGCGACCCCGGTCGAACGGGAGGCGGTCGACGCGGTGCTCGGCGAGCCCGAATCCGGCTGGGTCGGCGCCGCCCGGACGAAGGCGGACGGCCACTTCGCCGTCGGCGGGCACGCCGCCCGCAACCAGCGCCACCTGCTGCTCCCGGTGCTGCACGCCGTCCAGGCCCGGGCCGGCTGGATCAGCCCGGGCGCGCTCGGCTACATCTGCCGCCGGCTGACGATCCCGCCGGCCGAGGCCTACGGCGTGGCGAGCTTCTACGCGCTCTTCGCGATGGAGCCGCGGCCGCCGGTCGTGGCCCACGTGTGCACGGACATCGGCTGCATGTGCCGCGGCAGCGACGAGCTCGTCGCCGAGCTCGAGCGCACCGTCGGGCCGGCGGGCGAGCATCCCGGCAACGGCCACGCGATCTGGCTCGAAAGCCCGTGCCTGGGCCTGTGCGAGCGGGCGCCCGCGGTGCTCGTGACGGAGGCCGGCGAGGAACCGTCCGAGCGCTCGATCGCCCCCGCCACCGGCGAGGACGTCGCCTCGGCCCTGGCCGGGCGCGTGCCCGAGCGGATGACGCCCGATCCGGTGGCCCAGCAGGGCAGCCCGGACGTCTTGCTCATGCGCCGGTTCGGCATCGTCGACCCGGAGAGCCTGGACAGCTACCGGTCGCACGGCGGCTACGAGGCGCTGCGGCGCGCGTTCTCGCTCGGCCCGGCGGGCGTGCTCCGCGAGGTGTCCGACTCCAAGCTGCTCGGCCGCGGCGGCGCCGCCTTCCCGACCGGGCGCAAGTGGGAGGCCGTCGCCCGCCAGCCGGTGCGGCCGCACTACCTGATCTGCAACGCGGACGAGTCCGAGCCCGGCACCTTCAAGGACCGGATCGTGTTCGAGCAGGATCCGTTCAGCGTCATCGAGGCGATGACCGTCGCCGCCTTCGCCACCGGCTGCGAGCACGGGTACGTCTACCTGCGCGGCGAGTATCCGCTCGCGTGGGAGCGGCTCGTGAACGCGGTCACCCTCGCCCGCCGCCACGGCTTCCTGGGCGAGAACGTGATGGGCCAGGGGATGCGCTTCGACATCGAGCTGCGCAAGGGCGCCGGCGCCTACATCTGCGGCGAGGAGACGGCGCTCTTCAACTCGATCGAGGGCCTCCGCGGCGAGCCGCGCAACAAGCCGCCGTTCCCGGTCGACTCCGGCCTGTTCGGGAAGCCGACGGTGATCAACAACGTCGAGACGCTCGCGAACGTGCTGGACATCGTCCTCGAGGGCGGGCGCGCGTTCGCGCAGCGCGGCACCGAGGGCTCGACCGGCACGCGCCTCTTCTGCCTGTCGGGCTGCGTCGAGCGGCCGGGGCTGTACGAGGCGCCGTTTGGCACCACCCTGCGCGCGCTGCTCGACATGGCCGGCGGCGTGCGCGCCGGGCACGAGCTGAGGTCGATCCTGCTCGGCGGCGCCGCGGGCGCGTTCGTCGGCCCCGACATGCTTGACCTCGAGCTCTCGTTCGAGGCCACGCGGGAGGCGGGCGTCACGCTCGGCTCCGGCGTGGTCATGGTCTTCGACGAAACCGTGCCGCTCGCCCCCGTGCTGCTGCGGATCGCCGCGTTCTTCCGGGACGAGTCCTGCGGCCAGTGCGTCCCGTGCCGGGTCGGCACCGTGCGCCAGCAGGAGGCGCTCCTGCGGCTCGTGAACGAGCGCCCGCGCGGCTCCGTCGAGGACGAGCTGGCGCTGCTCGACGAGATCGCCCGCGGCATGCGCGACGCCTCGATCTGCGGTCTCGGCCAGACGGCCGCGAACGCGATCGAGTCGGCCCTGCGCGGCCTGCGCCCCTTCCGGACGGAGGCCGTCTCGTGAGCGCCGTCCCGGTCACCCTGCGCCGCACGGTCGAGCTCGAGATCG
The DNA here is from genome assembly GCA_025928435.1 of Thermoleophilia bacterium. The sequence continues at coordinate 27,996 of JAICJM010000023.1, read as the reverse complement.
ACGGCGAGGCCGTGCGCGCCCGCGAGGGTGAGACGATCCTCGACGCCTGCCGCCGCGCCGGGCTCGACATCCCCACGCTCTGCTTCGGCGAGACGCTCACGCCGGTGAACGCCTGCCGCGTGTGCATGGTCGAGGTGGAGGGCTCGCGGGTGCTCGTGCCCTCCTGCGCGCGCAAGGTCGAGGACGGGATGAAGGTCAAGACCGCGTCGGAGCGCGTCCGCCACGCCCGCAAGATGGTGCTCGAGTTCCTCGGCTCCTCGGTCGACCTCTCCACCACGGAGCGGGCCGACGAGTGGATGGCCGAGTACGGCGCGAAGCCCGAGCGGTACGGTCCGCCGGCGCCGCCCGCCGAGCCCGGCGACCGCGACCGCGCCCAGGCCGGCCACCACCACGCCGGCGACGGCCAGACGGCGGCGACCGTGGCCCAGCCGGTGAAGGTCGACAACGAGCTCTACGTCCGCGACTACTCGAAGTGCATCCTCTGCTACAAGTGCGTCGAGGGCTGCGGCAGCGACTGGCAGAACACGTTCGCGATCGCCGTCGCCGGGCGCGGGTTCGAGGCCCGCATCGCCACCGAGTACGCGGTGCCGCTGCCGGGCTCCGCCTGCGTCTACTGCGGCAACTGCATCGCGGTCTGCCCGACCGGCGCGCTCATGTTCAAGAGCGAGCACGACCACCGCGCCGCCGGCACGTGGGACGAGTCGAAGCAGACGCAGACCGACACGATCTGCCCCTACTGCGGTGTGGGCTGCAACCTGACGCTGCACGTCCAGGACAACGCGATCGTGAAGGTCACCTCGCCGCTCGACCACGACGTCACCAGCGGTAACCTCTGCATCAAGGGCCGGTTCGGCTTCCAGCACGTCCAGAACCGCGCACGTGAATAAACGGGGTCAGACCCCGTTTATTCACCGGTGATGCGCTCGGCGTTCGTGTAGATGTTGAAGCGGCTCCCGCGCAGGAAGCCGATGAGCGTCATCCCGAAGCGGCGGCCCGCGTCGACGGCCAGACTGGAGGGCGCCGAGACGGCGCACACGATCGGGATGCCGGCGACGGCCGCCTTCTGGACGATCTCGAAGCTCAGCCGGCCCGACACCATCAGCACCCGCTCGGAGAGCGGCAGCTCGCCGGCCAGGAGCGCACGCCCGACCAGCTTGTCGACGGCGTTGTGGCGGCCGACGTCCTCCCGCAGCTCGAGCAGCGTCCCGGAGGTGTCGAACAGGCCGGCCGCGTGCAGGCCGCCGGTGCGGTCGAACACCCGCTGCGCGTCGCGCAGCCGGTCGGGAAGGGCGACGATGACCGACTCGGCCACCTCCGGCCCCTCGCCCACCGGGGCGCAGCGCACCGAGATCGAGTCGAGCGACGCCTTGCCGCACACGCCGCAGCTGGACGTCGTGTAGAAGTTGCGCTGCAGCAGCTCCGGGTCGTACGGGCGGCGCAGGTCGACCGTGACCACGTTGTACTGCTGCTCCTCCCGGGGGACGTCGCAGTAGCGCACGGTGCCGACATCGGTCTGTGCCGACACGATGCCCTCGGTGAAGAGGAAGCCGGCCGCGAGCTCGAAGTCGTGCCCCGGCGTGCGCATCGTCACCGCGACCTGGCGCTGGTCGAGGCCGGGCGCGTCGACCCGGATCTCCATGGGCTCCTCGGTGGCGAGCTTGTCGGCGGTGCGGCGGCGTCCGTCACCGAGCTCGACCGCGGTCAGACGCGTGCGGGTGACGGTGCCGGCGCGGGCAGGGACGCTCACGCAGGCAGTGTAGGCGCGGACCGGATCAGAGCTCGGGCGGCTCGTCGAGGCTCGTCTGGCGCGCGCGGCTGTAGAGGTCGTACCGCGGCCCGCGGCCCGAGCCGCCGCCGGGCGACGACGACTGCACCATCCAGGCGGTGACCGCGATCCCGAGCACGGTGAGCCCGAGGGCGACGAGCGGCGTCGCGGTCGTCATGAGCGTCAGCGAGTAGGCACCGTCGCGCGAGGAGAGCAGCGCGTGGGTGAGGAGCGCGCCGCCGATGAACGGCACCATCTCGCCGGCGAACGACGCCAGGACGGCGGTGCCCAGGCCCACCCGGCAGCCCGAGAGCGCCGGCAGGAGGCCGGTCATCACGAGGCCGATCACGCCCGCGCTCACGATCGACAGGATGAGCGAGTAGGTGACCAGCGAGGACTGCGGCGCGGGCGCGCCGGCCGGGTTCGTGATGAGCACCGTCGCGAACACGGCGGCGCCCAGGAAGCCGGTGATGAACCCGCCGATGAAGCGGGCGATCACCACGGTGATCCACACGGGGATGCCCATCGCTCAACGCTCGGTGGTCGTTGTCACCTGGCACGTATCGGCCCCCGGCGACGATCCCTTGAGCCGCTTGCGCCCCTACCGCGGATCGTCGCGGTCGATGTTCCAGTGCCGGGCGGCGGAGACGATCCAGGCCTGATGCTCGCCCTGCCGCGGGCTCAACCCGAACCGCGTGATCGTCCGCTGCCCGCCCTCGTGGTCACCGTAGAGCACGTCGACGGTCAACGGCACGCGCCCGTCGATCGCGTCGGCGGCGGCCCGGAACTCGGCCGACCCGGGCTCGCGGTAGACGCCCTGCCAGAACCCGACCTGGCCGGTCGGGATGTAGATGTCGCGGGTGAGCCGGTGCATCTCCTCGAGCGGCGGCGGCGCGGCATCGCTTCCCGCCTGTCGATCGGGCCAGAACTTCCACCCGTGCAGCACCGCGATCCCGTTGCCGACGTTGCGCAGCGACATCGCCACGTACACCGCGTCCGGCGTCACTTCGGCCGCACCACCGCCTCCCGGCACGTGCAGCCAGCGGTTGTCGGCGAACCCGACCTTGACCGAGGCGTCCTCGAGCTGGGACGGCATCAGCACCGGCCGGATCCCGGCCAGGAGCGACCGCTCCGCCACCCGGGCGGAGCGGTTCGCCGACCTCACCGACGAGAACGTGGCGACGGCCAGGACGAGCGTCCCGCCCGCGGTCGCGAGCGACGAGATGGTGACCCAGTCGGCCATTGCGGGCCGAGTCTAGCGAGCCGGGTGTCGCGCGAAGCCCCCTGCCAATTGGCGCACGCGACGACCGTCAATTGACGTGGCGCTAGGCCGCCACGCTCGCCGCCAGCTCCCGCACCTCGGCCGGCGAGACGTCGCCCGTACGGCCGTCGGCGTACGAGGCGGCGATGCGGGCGGCGACCGCCTCGACCACCGGGTCGCGCTTGTCGCGACCGAGCACCCAGGCGACCCCGGCGGCGCCGGAGCGGTCGTTCAGGGCGACGTCGGCCGTGCGCCCCACGAGGGCCGGGTCGAACGGGAGGTAGATCTCCGGATCCTTCAGCAGGCCGTCGATGTGGACGCCGGCGCGGGTCAGGAACGCGTCGGCGCCGATCACGGGCCGGCGCGCCGACACGGGTGCCCCCACCGCCTCGAGCGCCGGCGGAAGGTCGCCCAGCGCGGCCAGGTCGAGCCCGCAGGCGGGGGCGATCCCGGCCAGCTCGATGGCGGCGAGCTCGATCGGCTCGTTGCCCGTGCGCTCTCCGATCCCGCCCAGCGTCCCGTTCACGGCGGCGCACCCGGCCAGCCAGGCCGCGGTCGCGTTCGCGTGCACCTTGCCGAGGTCGTCGTGGCCGTGCCACTCGAGCTGCTCGCCCGCGATCCCGGCGGCGCGCAGCGCCTCGACGAGCCGGGGGACGCTGCGCGGGAGCGCCGCCTCGCGCCACGGGAGGCCCAGGCCGAGCGTGTCGCACAGGCGCAGCTTCACGGGCACGCCGCGCTCGCGCCCGAGCTCCGCCAGCGCGCTCGCGAGCGGGAGGACGAAGCCGTCCAGATCGGCCCGCGTCACGTCCTCGAGGTGGACGCGCGGGCGGATGCCCGCGTCGATGACGGCGCGCACGAGCTCGACGTAGCGGTCGAACGCTTCCCGCCGCGTCCATCGCAGCTTGCCGTGGATGTGGTGGTCGGACGCCGAGCACAGGATGCCGGTCTCGGCCACCCCCGCGGCCCGGACGAGGCCGAGGTCGCGCGGGTCGGCGCGGATCCACGCCGTCGGCTCGGGCCACGTGGCGCCACTGTCGCGGATCGCCTCGAGCAGCCGCCGGTCGCGGTCGGAGTACAGGACGAGCTCGGTCTGGGCGATGCGGCCGCTGCCCGCGTCGAGGCGGGCCAGCACGGCATGGAGGGCGACGGCCGCCGCGAGGGGGAACGGCTCTCCGGCCTGCTGGCCGTCGCGGAAGGTGGTGTCGGTGATGCGGAGGGGGGCGGCCTCGAGGCCGCCGTCGGCGATCAGGCGCGGGGCGGCGCCGACCGGGTAGGTGTCGCGGTGGCGGTTCGGCTCGTTCGTATCATTGATTTGTATTGACATAGATTGATTCAAGATGATAGCAGGGTGCTCCGAAGCGCCGTTTCGTACACTGGCGCCATGCCGGTGATGGTCGAGGGAGTCGAGTACCTGACCGCCGACGAGGCGGCCGCGGCCCTGGGCGTGAAGCGGGAGACGCTGTACGCGTACGCGTCGCGCGGGCGGCTGCGCTCGTACCGCCGCGGCACCGGCCGCGCCCGCCTCTACCGCGCGGACGAGATCCGCGCCCTCACCCAGATCCGGTCCGACCGCCCCCCGGACTACCTGGTCGACGCCTCAACCTGGATGGACGGCCACTCCTGACGCCGCGGCGATGATGACGTCGGCGGCCCGGCCGGGGCCGTCGGCGCGCGCAAACGCCTCGCGGAGGCGCGCGGCGCCGGCCCGGTGGCGCGTCTCGGTCAGGAGTACGCGCGCCGTCCGCGTCAGCTCGGGCGTGCCCGCCAGGTGCGGCGCGAGCGCGAGCCCCGCGCCGGCGCGCTCGGCCAGGACGACGTTCAGGTGCTGCTCCGGCCCGATCGGGAGCCCCAGGAAGGGGGTGCCCGCGGCCAGCGCGGTGTGCACGGACCCCTGGCCGCCGGCGATCACGGCCAGGTCGGCCCGCGGCATGACGAGACCGCCCGGCAGGAAGGGCTCGACCGCCACCTGGCCGTCCTGGAGGCCGGCCAGATCGTGCACCGTCGAGGCCACGAGGATGCGCGCGCCGAGCGGCCGCAGCGCCCCCACGGCGGACCGCACGAGGGCCGGCTCGCTCGACGTGATCGCGACGTAGACGATCGGCCGCGGTCCGGCCAGGAGCCGCTCGACCCGGTCCGGCAGTGCCACATCGAGGTTGCCGGGGATCGGCCCGACGAGCTTCAGGCGCGCGCCCTCGCGGTACGGCGCCGGCTCGCGCGGGCGCCAGCCGTCGATCCCCGTCCCGGTGATCCCGAGCAGCTCCTTCACGTCGGTGACGAGCGTGACGTCGCCGAGCGCCATGGCGGGCTCCCCGGCCATGCCCGCCGCCCGGGTGTTGAACATGCGCCGGCGCAGCATCCGGGGCAGCCCTCGTTCCAGCGGGATGCCGAGCGGCTCGAAGGGGAGCGGCAGGAGCCGGCGCTCCCACATCGGCGGCACCCACGAGCCGGCGTGCGCGGTGACGAGCGGGATGCCCGCCAGGCGGCTCGACCCCAGGGCGGTGAACGTCCGGCCGGTGACGACGACGCGGGCGCCGATCGCCCGCAGATGCTCGGCCTCGACGGCCTCCCGGGCCGGAGCGTCGTCACCGCCGAGCAGGTCGTACTCGACCCCGGCCTCGCGCAGCAGCCATTCGTACGCCCCGCCGTGGGTGGCGAACCGCACGTCGGCGCCGCGCGCTCGCAGGGCCCGGGAGATCTCGAGCATCCGCGATGTCCCGGACAGGGAGCGGCAGTTGGGAAGCAGGCAGATCATCGGCCGCGGGGAGCTTCGCACGCCCGCGGCCCGGCGTCAGGGCATCGCGCCCATGTTCGCCTCCTGGCCCAGATTCGTGAAGGCGGTCAGGAGGGCGGCGTTCGCGACGAGGCGAAAGTCGTAGCCCCTGGGCGAGATCGAGTCGAAGAAGTTGACGGCCTTGACGGTCGGGTGCCCCGCCGCCCAGGCGCCGTACGCCTGGATCCACCCGGGCGTCGCGGCCACCGAGGCGAGGCTGGCCGTCTCCCCCACGATGAACGGCTTGTGATGGGCGTGCGCAAAGGCGACGGCCGCGTCAAGCAGGTCGTCCTGCGTCCGGAACGGCGCGCCGGGCAGGTTGTACGCGTCGGCGCCGATCCAGTGCACGTAGGCGTCGCCGGGGTAGAAGGTGCGGGCGTCGACCTTGGCGTGCGCGCCGAAGTCGAACGCCATCGGCGTCCAGACGAAGTGGACGTTGGTCGCGCCGGCGGCGCGGAAGAGGGTGACCATGTGGCGCCACGCGGCGATGACCTTCCTCGGGCCGCCGATCCAGCGCTTGTGGCCCTTGGGCTGGTCGAACTCGTACCACGGCACGAGCATGATGTCCGTGCCCGTCGCGCGCATCGCCTTGGCCGCAGCCTTGATGACCCTGTCCTGGGTGCCGGACGCGATCGCGGCAGCGGTCGTGGTCGGCGCGGCCGACCAGGCCAGCTCGGGAATGCGGCCGGCGGCGGCGTCGGGCGCGACCCGATTCGCCCAGCCGGTGAACGTCCACGGCATGTAGCTGCGGTCGAGCGCGAGCCGGCGGCCGATGTCGCCTTCGAGGGCCGAGATCCCACCGGCCTCGTTGGCGAATGCGCCGAGGTAGACGCCCGAGGTCGGGGTGATCGAGCCTGCCTGCGCGGCCGGCGCGGCGGCCAGGCCGGCTGCCGCCAGTGCGAGGACGAGGAGGATCGCGCGCCGCATGGGATCATCCTCGACCGGGTCCCGCCGCGCGCGCCATACCGCAATGCGGTGGTCTTGGGTCCCCCGCAGCCCGCGGGAGGCCTACTCAGTCCTCGATCAGGATGGAGAGCGTCGGGCAGGCCGCCTCGGCCTCCTCGACGCAGTCGCGCAGGCTCTCGTCGGGCTCGGCGACGTACTCGAGCTTGTCCGGCGAGACCAGGTTGAAGACCTCCGGGCACGCGATCATGCATTGCCCGTGGTGGTCGCAGGTCGCCTCGTCGACGGTGACTTTCATACGTCCTCCCCAGGGTCGAAGGTGATCGGGAGCTCCACCGGGCCCGTGACCCCGCTCACGGGCCGCAGCACCGGCGCTCCCTCGATCCGCGGCTGGCGTAGGCGCCGGGCCAGGATCGGCAGCGCCTCGCGCATGTCGATGCGGGCCAGCCAGTGGCCGAGGCAGTGGTGGGCGCCGCCGCCGAACCCGAAGTGGGCGCGGCGCTCGACCGTGATGTCGAACGGCTCGTCCCCGACGGCCAGGGGATCGGTGTTGGCCGGCGGGCCGAGAAGATGGAGCGTCGTCCCCTCCGGAATGTCGAGCCCGTCGACCGTGAGGTCCTCCGTCGCCCGCCGGGTCGTCCAGACGACGGTCGGGTTCCAGCGAATCACCTCCTCGACGGCCCGCGGCGCCATCTCCGGCTCCCGGGCCAGCAGCTCCCACTGGCCGGGATGCTCGACGAAGAGCTGCATCGCCAGGCCGAGCTGGTTCTTGGTCGTGTCCATCCCGCCGAACACGATCAGGGTGATCATCGCCTCGAGCTCCTCGTGCGAGAGCCGGCCGTCGCCGTCGTGGGCCTGGACGAGCGCGGTGATCACGTCGGAGCCGGGCCTCGCGCGGCGCTCGGCGATCAGCTCGTCGGCGAGGCCGCACATGTTGCGCAGGCCGGCCTCGATCCGGTCGCGGTCGCGGGCGATGGTGACGCCGAAGGCGAGGCCGATGTCGGTCGACCAGTGCGAGAGGTCGCGCCAGCGGGCCTCGTCCAGGCCGACGAGGCGGCAGAGGACGCGGGCCGAGTAGGGCTCGGCGAACTCCGACACGAACTCGCACCTCCCCCGCTCCGCGAACGCGTCGATCAGCTCGCCGGCCAGGAGCCGGAAGCCCGGCACCATCTCCTCCATCAGCGCGCGGGAGAAGGCCGGGTTGGCGAGGCGGCGCAGGCGGCGGTGGTCGTCGCCCTCGACGCTCAGCATGATCCGCGACCACCACCGGTGCAGGAGGCCCTCGGTGATGCCGTGCTGCTCCGGCCAGGCGAAGCTGCCCTGGCGCAGGCGCCGGTCCTTCAGGAGCGCGCTCGTCTGCTCGTAACGCAGCACGGCGATCCCGAAGTTCGTCCGCGCGTACCAGCTGCGCTCACGCGCCGCGCGCACCTCCGCCGATGACACCGAGAAGTCGGGGTCGGAGACGTCGAAGTACGGCACCTCGGACGTCGTCGCCATGCGCCCCATCGTAATCCCCGCCAAGACGGGTCTGACCCCGCTTGGTGCATAAAAGGGGTCTGACCCCGTTTATGCACGTGGGGGCCAGACGTTGAGCGTGACCACCTCGGTCGGGCCGGCCTCGGCGGAGTGCGCGACGCCGCCGGGGATCAGCACCTGCCGGCCAGGGCCGAGACGCAGCTCCTCCCCGCCGCAGCGAAAGACGATCTCGCCGGAGAGCACGGCCGTGAGCTGGTCCTCCGGGTGCTCGTGCTCCTCCCAGGTCGAGCCGGCGGCGTAGCGGTACATGGTGACCGTCAGATCGTCCGACACGATCGTCGCGCCGAAGATGCCCGGGCGCAGCTCGGCGAACTCGTGCGCGTCCCAGTCGATGGGCACGGCCCCGAGTCCCCTACCATTCCGGCGATCTTGAGCAGGCACGCGCGCATTATCGAGCTGATCGAAGCCGATCGCCCCGTCATCCTCGACGGCGGCACGGCGACGGAGCTCGCCGAGGTGGTCGGCGACCGGCCCGACCTGCAGGAGCGGCTCTGGGGGACCGGCGCCCTCGTGCGCGCGCCCGACGACGTGCTGCGCGTCCACCGCCGCTACGTCGACGTCGGCTGCGATGTGATCTCGACGGACACGTGGGGGCTGCCCACCGCCCTGCGCGACGAGCGGCCGCAGCTGTGGGACGCCGACCGGCCGGTGCACTGGATGGACGTCGCCCGCCGCGGCGTGCAGCTCGCGCGGCAGGCGGCCGAGGAGGGCGGCCGGGGCGACGAGTGCGCCGTCGCGTTCTCCATGAACGGCGACGTCGACACGCCGGAGGGGGCCGAGACGATCCGCCTCCTCGCGCGCGTGTTCGAGGACGACCCGCCCGACATCGTGCTGCTCGAGACGCTCTCGCTCGTGCGACCGCAGACGTACGACACCGTCGAGCGCCTGCTCGGCAGCGGGATCCCGGTGTGGCTGAGCTTCCGCCGCTGCCGCCAGGGCGTGTGCGGCGTCTACGGCGAGCACTGGGGCGGCCCCGAGGGCGACTCCTTCGGCCGGGCGGCGCGCCGGTTCGAGCAGATGGGCGTCTCGGCCCTCCTGATCAACTGCATCCCGCCCGACCACGTCGCCGGGATGATCTCGTGGATGCGGGACTTCACCGACCTCCCGCTGGGCGCCTATCCCAACCTCGGCTACCTCTCCACCGCCGGCTGGCGCACCGAGGCGGGCGTGGACGGGGCCGAGTACGCGCGCATGGCGCTGGCCTGGCGGGACGAGGGCGCCCAGATCATCGGCGGCTGCTGCGGCGTCGGCCCCGAGCACCTCGCCGCCGCCCGCGCGGCCCTCGACGGCACCGTCCCGGGTCACGCCCGCCCGCGCGGGATCGCGGCCGCGGACGACGGCGGCGACGCCCCCGCCGGCGCGAAGCCGGGCCCGTGGACGGACGCCCGCGGCTCGTCGCTCTACCCGCTCGACTTCCCCGACATCCTGTGCGAGCCCGGCGTGTTCGTCCCCACCCAGGGCAGCTACCTCGTCTGGAAGTACCTCTTCCGCGAGGGCATCGGGCGTGACCGCCGCTGCCTCGACGTCGGCTGCGGGACGGGCCTGCAGACGGTGCAGCTGGCCCGCAACGGCGCCACCCACGTCCACGCGATCGACGTCGACGGCCGCGCCGCCCAGAACACGCTCACGAACGCGTTTCGCAACGGCGTCGCCGACCGCGTCACCGCCGCCGCGGTCGACCTCTTCCCGTGGGTGCCCGAGGAGCGCTACGACGTGATCGTCGCGAGCCTGTACCAGACGCCGGTCGACCCGTTCGACGGCGCGTCGACCCACCGCCCGCTCGACTACTGGGGCCGGAACCTGATCGACCACCTGATCGCGATGCTGCCCGCGGCGCTGGCCGACGACGGCGTCGCGTACCTGATGCAGCTCTCGATCATCGGACAGCGGCGGACGGCGGCGCTGCTCGACCGAGCCGGATTCGCGTCCAGGGTCGTAGACTTCGGGTTCTTCGAGTACAACGAGCTGTTCCAGGACAAGGAGCAGCAGATCCACCGGGTGGAGCAGCTGTCGGACGCATACCACCTCCGGCTGGGCGACCAGAACGTCATCGTCGCGTACCTGATCGAGGTCACGCGCGGGGCAGAAAGCGAGGCTCCACCGGCATGACCGCAGCGGACAACGAATACCTCTTCACGTCCGAGTCGGTGACCGAGGGTCACCCCGACAAGGTCGCCGACCAGATCTCCGACGGCGTCCTGGACGCCGTCCTGGCCGACGACCCGTACGGCCGCGTCGCCTGCGAGACGCTCGTCAACACCGGCCTCGTGGTCGTGTCCGGCGAGATCTCCACGACGGCCCACATCGACGTGCACGAGATCGCCCGCGAGACGGTGCGCCGGATCGGCTACGACAACGCCCTCTACGGCTTCGACGCCGGCACCTGCGCTGTGATGAACGCGCTCGACCGCCAGTCGCCCGACATCGCCCAGGGTGTCGACCAGGCCTATGAGGTGCGCACGGACGCGAACGACGACGACGTGCTCGACCGGGCCGGGGCCGGCGACCAGGGCATGATGTTCGGCTACGCGACCCGGGAGACGCCCGAGCTGATGCCGCTGCCGATCTCGCTCGCCCACCGGATCGCGCGCCGCCTCGCCGAGGTGCGCCGCTCGGAGGAGATCCCCTACCTGCGCCCGGACGGCAAGACGCAGGTCACCGTGCGCTACCGGGACGGCCGCCCGGTCGCCGTGGAGAAGCTCCTGATCTCGACCCAGCACGCGGACGGCATCGACCCCGGGACGCGGATCAAGCCCGACCTGTGGGAGCACGTCGTCGAGCCGGTGCTCCCGCCCGAGCTCTACGACGAGGGCCGCCTGCGCGGGAACTTCCTCGTGAACCCGACCGGCCGGTTCGTGATCGGCGGGCCGATGGGCGACTGCGGCCTGACCGGGCGCAAGATCATCGTCGACACCTACGGCGGCATGGCCCGCCACGGCGGCGGCGCGTTCAGCGGCAAGGACCCGTCCAAGGTCGACCGGTCGGCCGCCTACGCGGCCCGCTGGGTGGCGAAGAACATCGTGGCCGCCGGCCTCTCCGACCGGGCCGAGGTGCAGGTCGCCTACGCGATCGGCGTCGCCCATCCCGTGTCGGTCATGGTGGAGACGTTCGGCACCGAGCGGATCGGCCGCGGCCGCATCGCCGAGCTCGTCGCCGAGCACTTCGACCTCCGCCCGGGCGCGTTCCGCGAGGAGCTCGCCCTGCACCGCCCCATCTACCAGAAGACCGCCGCCTACGGCCACTTCGGCCGCGACGATCCCGACTTCACCTGGGAGCGCACCGACCGCGCCGACGCCCTGCGCGCCGCCGCCGGCCTGGGCGCCCCTGCCGCCGCCGCCGTCTCGGCATGATCCGGCGCGGCCGCAGGCCCACTCACCCGACCCTGGAGCACCCATGAGCACCACGACAGTCCCCACCGGCGCCGACTTCAAGGTCGCCGACCTGAGCCTGGCGGCCTTCGGCCGCAAGGAGATCCAGCTGGCCGAGCACGAGATGCCGGGCCTGATGGCCACCCGGCGCGAGTACGGCGAGTCGCAGCCGCTGCGCGGCGCCCGCATCACCGGGTCGCTGCACATGACGATCCAGACCGCCGTCCTGATCGAGACGCTGGTCGCCCTTGGCGCGAAGGTGCGCTGGGCGTCCTGCAACATCTTCTCGACCCAGGATCACGCCGCTGCGGCCGTGGCCCTTGGCCCGGACGGCACGCCGGAGAGCCCCCAGGGCATCCCCGTCTTCGCCTGGAAGGGCGAGACGCTCGAGGAGTACTGGTGGTGCACCGAGCGGGCGCTCTCCTGGCCCGACGGCGGCCCCAACCTGATCCTCGACGACGGCGGCGACGCGACCCTGCTGGTCCACCGCGGGGCCGAGTACGAGCGCGCCGGGGCGGTGCCGTCGTCCGAGGCGGCCGACTCCGAGGAGATGCGGGTCATCCTGCGCGTGCTCGAGCGGTCGCTCGAGGAGGACTCGGGCCGCTGGACGGCGATCGCCGCGGGGGTCCGCGGCGTGACCGAGGAGACCACGACGGGCGTGCACCGGCTCTACCAGATGCAGCTCGCCGGCCAGCTGCTCTTCCCCGCCATCAACGTGAACGATTCGGTGACGAAGTCGAAGTTCGACAACCTGTACGGCTGCCGCCACTCGCTCGTCGACGGCATCAACCGCGCCACCGACGTGATGATCGGCGGCAAGGTCGCCGTCATCTGCGGCTACGGCGACGTCGGCAAGGGCTGCGCCGAGTCGCTGCGCGGCCAGGGCGCGCGCGTGATCGTGACCGAGATCGACCCGATCTGCGCCCTCCAGGCCGCGATGCACGGCTACCAGGTGACGACGCTCGACGACGTGGTCGAGACGGCGGACATCTTCATCACCTGCACCGGCAACCGCGACATCATCACGGCAGCCCACATGGCCCGGATGAAGCACCAGGCGATCGTCGGGAACATCGGCCACTTCGACAACGAGATCGACGTGGCCGGGCTGGGCTCCTTCGAGGGGATCCGCAGGGAGAACGTGAAGCCGCAGGTGGACGAGTGGGTGTTCCCGGACGGCCACTCGGTCATCGTGCTCTCCGAAGGCCGGCTCCTGAACCTGGGCAACGCGACCGGCCATCCCAGCTTCGTGATGTCCAACTCGTTCACGAACCAGGTGATCGCGCAGATCGAGCTGCACACGAAGGCCGGCGCCTACGAGCGCCAGGTCTACACGCTGCCGAAGCACCTGGACGAGAAGGTGGCGCGGCTGCACCTCGACGCGCTCGGCGTGAAGCTCACCCGCCTGCGCCCCGACCAGGCCGCCTACATCGGCGTGCCCGAGGACGGGCCGTACAAGCCCGACCACTACCGCTACTAGCCCGAAAGGGGACAGTCCCCGCGCGGGGACTGTCCCCGATTTGGCGGGCGAGAATCGGGCCAGGCCCCTCGTCGAGGGGCCTGGCTCCTGCCTGGCTCAGAAGTACTCGAGCAGCTCGCGGACGCCCCCCACGCGCAGGATGCGCTCGTCGTCCGGCAGGGCCACGATCTCCAGGTGCCACGTGTGCGAGTGGGCGATGAACACCGCGCGCAGGCCGGCGGCCAGCGCCGGCAGGATGTCCGACTTCGGCGAGTTGCCGATCATCCACGTCCGGGCCGGGTCGAGGCCCTCGTCGGCGACCACCCCGCGGTAGGCCGCCTCGTTCTTCTCGGGCGTGACGAGCGCCCGCCGGAAGAGGTTCGCCAGGCCGGAGCGCTCGATCTTGCGCACCTGCTCCTCCTGGTCGCCCTTCGTCAGGAGCAGCAGGTCGTGGCGGCTCCGCAGCTCGACGAGCGTCTCCGGCACGCCGGTGATGATGTCCAGCCGGTCCCACCGCAGCCGCCGCATGAGGAGCGCGATCTGCTCCCGGTCCGCCGCGGTCAGATGCCCGTCGTGCAGCCGCCGCACCGTCTCCTCGAGCGTCAGCTCGAACACCTTCGTCCCGTAGCCGTACTCGGCGGCGTGCTCGCGCTCGATGCCGTCCATGACCCCGCGCACCTCGTCAGCGGTCAGCCCGGGATGGTCGAGCCACGCGATGAAGTCGGCGATGACGCCCTCGAAGACGATGTTGTTTTCCCACAGGGTGTCGTCGGCGTCGAAGATCAGGTGCTGGCGGGGGCGCGGCGGCATTGTCGGCGGACACTAATCCCCCAGCCCCTCTTGCCGATCACACGGTGTGCTATGCGTGTCTCGCGGCTCACCGGTTCGATCGGCTCGAAGCTCGGAGGGAGCTTCGGCCTCGTCGTGGTCCTGCTGCTGGGCCTGTGCGGCCTCGCCAGCTGGGGACTGTCGCAGACGACGTCCGTGTCGCACGAGATCGACCGCACGGTCACGCCCCGCCTGATCGCCGTCGACGACCTGGCCTCCGCGGCCGGCGACATGCACTTCTCGCAGACGCGCGCGGTGCTCGACGGGAGCGCGGAGACCCGACGCGACTTCCAGGCCGACCACGCCACGTTCGCCGCCGACCTGCGCAAGCTCGATGCGCTCTCCCGTGACGACGCCGATCGCGCCGCGCTACGCAAGATCCACGTGGCCGTCGAGGCGGCCGACGCGATCGACACGCAGATGTTCGGGCTCCTCGCCGCCGGACACCACGCCCGGGCCGTCGCGCAGATGAACTCCCAGGCGGACGCCGCGAGCGACGGGATCGCCGAGGCGCTCGGCGCCTACCAGAAGACCATCCGCGGGTCCGAGAGCCACCTGGCCGCGTCGGCCGACTCCACCGCCACGACGGTGCGCTGGGCCGTCATCCTGTTCGCCCTCCTCGAGGTCGCGATCGCGTCCGTCCTGGCCGTCGTCCTCACCCGCCGGATCGCCGGCGGCACCCGCCGGATCCTCCAGGCCGCCGAGGGCATCTCGCTCGGCGACCTCGACCAGCGCGTCGAGAGCACGAGCCGAGACGAGATCGGCCAGACGTCCCGGGCCTTCCAGGACATGGTGGGCTACCTGCAGGAGATGGCCGATTCCGTCACCCGCGTCGCCCAGGGCGACCTGACCGTGACCGTCGTGCCCAAATCGGATCAGGACGTGCTGGGCGCCGCGGTCGCCGAGATGGTCGAGGCGCTGCGCGGGATCATCGCCCGGGTGAGCACCGCCGCCGCCGACATGAGCGCCGCCTCGCAGGAGCTGACCGCGACGTCCGGCGAGACGAGCCGCGCCGTCGACGAGATCACCCGCGCCGTCCAGGAGGTGGCCGAGGGCGCCGAGCGCCAGGTGCACATGGTGCAGACCACGCGCGACCTGGCCGCCGAGTCCGCCACCGCCGCCGAGCAGGCCAGCTCCGTCGCCGCCGAGGGCATCGGCGCCGCCGAGCAGGCGACCGACGCGATGGGCGTCGTCAAACGCTCGTCCGCCGAGGTGGTCGAGGCGATCGGCGAGCTCGCCAACCGCTCCGACCGCATCGGCGGCATCGTCGAGACGATCACCGCCATCGCCGGCCAGACCAACCTGCTGGCGCTGAACGCGGCCATCGAGGCCGCCCGCGCCGGCGAGCAGGGCCGCGGCTTCGCGGTGGTCGCCGAGGAGGTGCGCAAGCTGGCCGAGGAGTCGCGCCGCGCCGCCGGGGAGATCGCCACGCTGGTCGGCGAGATCCAGGTCGAGACCAAGCGCACCGTCGGCGTCGTGACCGAGGGCGCGAGCCGCAGCGACGACGGCGCCACGATCGTCGCCGACACCCGGGTCGCGTTCGGGCAGATCGGCGCCGCGGTCGAGGACATGTCGCACCGGATCGAGCGGATCGCCGTCGCCTCGTCGGAGGTGGCCACGGTCGCCGAGGAGTCGTCGGCCGCCACCCAGCAGGTCTCCGCCTCGGCCGAGCAGACGAACGCCGCCGTGCAGCAGATCAGCGCCTCGTCGCAGCAGCTGGCCGCGACGGCCCAGAGCCTCGAGCGGCTCGTCGCGCACTTCCGCCTGGATTGACGCCGGCGCGCATAGGATTCCCTCTCCGGTTCCAGGGCGAGACGGAGGGGAACGATGGCCGAGGCCTGCACGCACACCGATCGGATCGAGCGCACCGAGCTTCCGGATGCGATCGCTGGATGCGAGGACTGCCTTGCGATCGGCGGCCGCTGGCTGCACCTGCGCATGTGCGCGACCTGCGGCCACATCGGCTGCTGCGACTCGTCGCCGAACCGGCACGCCACGGCCCACGTGCACGCGAGCGACCATCCCATCATCCGCTCCGCGGAGCCGGGCGAGGACTGGTTCTGGTGCTACGAGGACGAGGTGGCCTTCACGGTGACCCCGCCGGCGGCAGGCGCCCCATGAGCACGCCGGCGGCCGGCTCCGATGGGGCCCGGCCGGTGCTGCTCGCCGTCGACGACGAGCCGTCGGTGGCGCGGGCCGTCGAGCGCGACCTGCGCCGCCGCTACGGCCGCGACTTCCGCGTCCTGCGGGCCGAGAGCGGCGAGGACGCCCTGACGGCCGTGCGCGAGTCGAAGCTGCGCGGCGCGAAGATCGCCCTGCTGCTCGCCGACCAGCGCATGCCGGAGATGTCCGGCGTCGAGTTCCTCGAGGAGGCGATGCGGCTCGCCCCGGAGGCGAAGCGCGTCCTCCTGACGGCCTACGCCGACACCCAGGCTGCCATCGACGCGATCAACCGGGTCTCGCTCGACCACTACCTGCTGAAGCCGTGGGACCCACCCGACGACCAGCTCTACCCCGTCGTCGACGACCTGCTCGACGCCTGGCGGGCCGAGGCCCCCGACGACGCCGACCGCATCCGCGTGGTCGGGCACCGCTGGTCGCGCGAGTCGCACGACGCGCGCGACTTCCTGGCACGCAACCAGGTGCCGTACCGCTGGCTCGACGTCGAGCGCGACGACGAGGGCCGCCGGCTGCTGGCCGCCGCCGACGGCGAGCCCGCGCTGCCGCTCGTGCTCTTCCCCGACGGCGAGGCGCTGCACGGGCCGAGCGTGTCGGAGCTGGCCGAGCGCTCGGGCGTGCGGCGAAGGGCCGAGCTCGAGTTCTACGACCTCGTGATCGTCGGCGGTGGCCCGGCCGGGCTGGCCGCGGCGGTCTACGGAGCATCGGAGGGCCTGCGCACCGCGCTGATCGAGCGTGAGGCACCGGGCGGCCAGGCCGGACAGAGCTCGCGGATCGAGAACTACCTCGGCTTCCCCGTGGGGCTCTCCGGCGCCGATCTGGCGCGGCGGGCCACGGCGCAGGCGCAACGGTTCGGCGCCGAGCTCCTGACCGTCCAGGAGGTGACGGCGATCGACGAGCGCGGCCCGGCGCGGCTCGTGCAGATGGCCGGGCACGACCAGCTCGGCGCGAAGGCGATCATCATCTCGACCGGCGTCGACTACCGCCGCCTGGAGGCGCCGGGCATCGAGGAGCTCTCCGGACGGGGCGTGTACTACGGCGGCTCCCGCAGCGAGGGCATCTCGTGCCGCGACGAGCACGTCGTGGTGGTCGGCGGGGCGAACTCGGCCGGACAGGCGGCGATCTACTTCGCGGGCTACGCCAGGCGGGTGACGATCCTGTACCGCGGCGCCGGCCTCGGCAAGAGCATGTCGCAGTACCTGATCGACACGATCGAGGCCACCCCGAACATCGACGTGCGCCTCCACGGCGAGGTCGCGGCGGCGCACGGCGGAGAGTCGCTCGAGCGGATCACCGTCCGCGACACCGCGAGCGGGGAGACGGACGATGTCGACGTCGCCGCGATGTTCGTGTTCATCGGGGCCCGCCCCCAGACCGACTGGCTGCCCGCCGGCGTCGCCCGCGACCCGCGCGGCTTCGTCCTGGCCGGCGCCGAGATCCTGCGCGAGGAGGTGCGGCCGCGCTGGCGGCTCGACCGCGACCCGTATCTGCTCGAGACCAGCATGCCCGGCGTCTTCGTCGCCGGCGACGTCCGCAGCGAGTCGATGAAGCGGGTCGCCTCGGCCGTCGGCGAGGGCTCGATGGCCGTCCACTTCGTACACGAGTACCTGGCGGCCGCAGTATGACGGCGATGGAGGTGCTGGAGGGGCTCGACCTGTTCGAGGGCGTCGAGCGGCCGGTGCTCGAGGACTTCGCCGCGCGGGCCGTGCCCGACCGGCTCTCGATCGGCGAGGAGCTCTTCACCGAGGGCAAGGCGCTCGAGCGCTTCTCGGTGGTCGTCAGGGGGCGGATCGAGTGGTCGCGCTGCATCAACGGCGTGGACGTGATCCTGAGCCAGCGCGAGGGGCCGACCTACGCCGGCGCGTCGAACGTGCTCACCGGCGACCCGCCGGTCGCGAGCGGCCGGGCGATCACCGACGTCGAGCTCCTGACGTGGGACGTGCCCACCTTCCGGGCGTTCCTGCGCGACGCGCCGACGGCGATGAAGACGACGGTGCGGCTGATCGCCCCCATTGCCCAGGCCGCCGACGCGCTGGTGCGCCAGCAGGAGAAGCTGGCGGCGCTGGGGACGCTCTCGGCCGGTCTCGCCCACGAGCTGAACAACCCGGCCGCGGCGGCCCGCCGCACCGCGAGCGAGCTGGGCGAGGCGCTCGCGACCCTTCAGGACACGGTCCACCACTTCGTCTCGAGCGGCGTGGAGCGAGAGGACGCGGGTCGGCTGGTGGGGCTCCAGCAGGCGGCGCTCGCGCGGGCCGGCGAGGGCGAGAGCAGCGTCGCCGCCGCCGATCGCGAGGACCGGCTGGCGGCCCAGCTCGACGACATGGGCCAGGAGGGCTGGCGGCTGGCCGAGCCGCTGGCCCGCGCGTGCGTGGACGAGGCGTGGCTCGAGCAGGTGCAGGCCGCCGCCGGGCCCGCCACGGGCGCGGCGCTCGAGTGGGTGGCCGCGTCGCTCACCGCCCACACGCTGGTCGGCGAGCTGCACGAGTCGACGGCCCGCATCTCCGAGCTCGTGGCGGCGATCAAGGACTACACGCACATGGACCGGGCCGCCGTCGAGGACGTCGATGTCCACGCGGGCCTCGACAGCACCCTGACCATGCTCAAGTACCGCATCAAGCACGAGCCGGTGAAGGTGGAGCGCAACTACGACCGCAGCCTCCCGCCGGTCACCGTCCACGGATCGGAGCTGAACCAGGTGTGGACCAACCTGCTCACGAACGCGCTCGACGCCTTCGACGGCGGCGGCGGGAAGATCACGATCACCACCCGGGGCGTGGGCGAGGACGTCGTGGTCGAGATCGCCGACGACGGCCCCGGCATCCCGGCCGACGTGCAGCCGCGCATCTTCGACCCGTTCTACACCACGAAGCAGGTCGGCGACGGCACCGGCCTCGGCCTCGACATCGCCCGCCGGATCGTGGTCGGGCAGCGCGGGGCGATGAGCGTCCGCTCGCAGCCCGGGAAGACGGTGTTCAGCATCTCCATCCCCGCCGCCGGGAAGGGGGGCTGAGGGTGTTCCGCAACGACATGCCCCGCTACGACATCCTCTCGGAGGACGCGATGGCCGTGCTGGAGCGGGGCTGGCGGCGGCTGCTCTCCGACATCGGCGTCGAGTTCCTGCACGACGGGGCGCTGGAGCTCTTCCGGGCGGCCGGCCAGCGGGTCGAGGGCTCGGTCGTGCGGTTCGATCCGGAGTGGGTGCTCGAGTGCGTCGCGAACACGCCGAGCGAGTTCGACCTTGTCGCCCGCAACCCCGATCGCACCGCCCACTTCGGCGGCAACCACATGGTCTTCTCCCCCACCCAGGGGCCGCCGTTCGTGCGCGAGGGCGAAAAGCGGCGGGAGGCGACGATGGCCGACTTCGAGAACCTGTGCCGCCTGAGCCAGACCTACGACCAGCTCGACACGCCCGGCGGCCTCTGCTGCGAGCCGGGCGACCGGCCGCTCGACTCGCGCCACCTCGACATGCTGCTCGCCGTCCAGACGCTCACAGACAAGCCGTACATGGGCGCCGTCATCACCGAGGGAGCGGCGGTCGACACCATGCGGATGACAGAGATCCTGTTCGGCGGCCCGAGCGACGGCGCGGTGCGGGTGTTCGGGGTCGTGAACGCCAACTCGCCCATGCGCTACGACACCCGCATGATCGAGGCGATGATGGTCTACGCGGCCGCCGGGCAGGCCGTCATCATCACGCCGTTCCTGCTCATGGGCGCGATGTCGCCCGCCTCGGTCCCCGGGTCGCTCGTCCAGCAGACGGCGGAGGCCCTGGCCGGCCTCGCGCTGACCCAGGTCGTGCGCCGGGGCGCGCCGGTTGTGCTGGGATCGTTCCTCTCCCACACCGACATGCAGTCGGGCTCGCCCGGGTTCGGCGGGCCGGAGTCGGCGATGGGCCTGCTCTGCTCCGGCCAGGTGGCGCGCCGGCTGGGGGTGCCGTGGCGGGCCGGGGGCGGCTTCCTCACGTCGAGCCAGACCGCCGACGCCCAGGCCGCATACGAGGGCCTGAACACCATGCTGCCCGCGTTCCTGGCAGGGGCGAACTTCGTCGAGCACTCCGCCGGCTGGCTCGAGTCCGGGCTGGTCGCCTGCTACGAGAAGTTCATCGTGGACATCGAGATCCTGCGGATGCTGCAGGAGGAGTTCACGCCGCTCGAGATCGACGAGGCCAGCCTGGCCTACGACGCTCACCAGGAGGTCGGCCACGGCGGCCACTTCCTCGGGGCGGCGCACACGCTGGAGCGCTTCCGCACCTGCTTCTACCGGCCCCTCCTGTCCTCGACCGAGAACTTCGAGCGGTGGAAGTCGAAGGGCGGCCGCGACGCCGCCGTCCGCGCCGGCGAGATCTGGCGGGAGGCGCTGGCCGCGTACGAGCCGCCGCCGATCGACGCCGGCCTGCGGGCCGAGCTCGAGTCGTACGCGGCCCGCCGGCGCACGGAGCTCGGCGATTGAAGATCACGGCGGTCCGGGCGTTCCGGCAGCAGCAGCCGTTCGCCGACGGCACCTACTCGACCGCGGGCGGGTCGGCCGAGGGGTTCGACTCGCTGATCGTCGCCGTCGACACGGATGCGGGCGTCACCGGCTGGGGTGAGATGGCGCCGCTGGGCGCGTTCTACGCCGACGCGTTCGCGTCCGGGGCGCGGGCCGGGATCGCCGATCTGGCGCCGAACGTCCTCGGCGCCGATCCGTGCCAGCCGCGCCGGCTGGTGCGGCGGATGGACTCCGCCATGCGCGGCCAGCCCTACGTGAAGTCGGCGCTCGACATGGCGTGCTGGGACGCCGCGGCCCGCTTCCGCGGCCAGCCGCTCTGCGAGGCGCTCGGCGGCCGCTTCGGCGAGGCGGTCGACCTGTACCGCTCGCTGCCGCCGGCCGAGCCCGGCGCCGCGGCCGGACTGGCCCGCCGCTACGCGTCGGACGGCTACCGGCGGCTGCAAGTGAAGGTCGGAGGCGATCCCCGGACGGATGCACGACGACTGGCGGCCGTCCGCGACGCGGTCGGCCCCGACGTCGTCCTCTTCGCCGATGCGAACGGCGGCTGGACGACGGCCGCGGCCCGCCGCTTCCTGCTCGCCACGGCCGGCCACACGTACACGCTCGAGCAGCCGTGCGCGACGCTCGAGGAGTGCGCGGCGGTGCGGCCGCACTGCCCCCACCCCCTCATCCTCGACGAGTCGATCGACGCGCTGCCGGCGCTCGTCCGGGCCGGGCGCGAGGGCATCGCGGACGGCGTGACGATCAAGATCGCGCGCGTCGGCGGCGTCACCCGCGCCGCCACGCTGCGCGACGTCGCCGTGGAGCTCGGCATGACCGTCACCGTCGAGGACACGGGCGGGGCTACGATCGACACCGCCGCCATGCTCCATCTCTCGCTCTCGACCCCCGAGCCGCACCGGCTCCACACCGTCGACTTCACCGACTGGGTCACCGTCGCGAACGCCGACGGGCTCCCGGCCCACGCCGGCGGGCGGATGGCGGCGCCCTCCGCGCCCGGGCTCGGCGTCGAGGTGCGTGAGGCCGACCTCGGCGAGCCGTTCTTCCGGGCGTCGTGACGGAACCGCTCCTGCTCGATGCGAGCCTCGCGCTCGACGACGTCGCCGACGTCGCCCTGCGCCGGCGGCCGGTGCAACTCGCGGACGCCGCCCGGGCCCGGATCGCCGCCGCGCGCGACGCGACGGACGGGCTACTGGCCCGCGGGGAGCGCGTCTACGGGCTGACGACGGGCGTCGGGGCGCTCAAGCGCGTGGCGGTCGCGACCGGCGGTGAGCAGCTCCCGTTCAACCGCCTGATGCTGCTCTCGCATCGCACCGGCACCGGCCCCGACGTGGCCGAGCCGGTCGTGCGGGCGGTGATGCTGGCGCAGGTGGCGGGCTTCGCCCGCGGCCGCTCGGGCGTCCGCACCGAGCTGGCCGACCACCTGGTCGGCGCCCTGAACGCCGGCCTCGTCCCGCGCGTGCGCACGACCGGGTCGCTGGGCCAGTCAGATCTCGGCCCGCTGGCCGACCTCGCGGCCGCGCTCACGGGCGACGGCGAGTGGGCGCAGGAGCTGGGCCGGCTCGGGCTGGAGCCCTGGGAGCCGACGGCGAAGGAGGCGCTTGCCTTCGTGAACTCAAACGGCTTCTCGCTCGGCTGGTCGGCGCTCGCGCTGGTCGGCGTCGGCGGCCTGCTCGACCGCTTCGACGAGGCGGCGGCGCTCACGTTCGAGGGCATGCTCGGGAACGTGCAGGCACTCGACCCCGCCGTCGGCGACGCCCGCCCGGTGCCGGGCATCCCGGAGCAGATAGGGCGGCTCCAGGCGCTGCTGGCCGGCGGCAGCCTGCTCTCGGGCACGCTCCACCGTCACCTGCAGGATCCGCTGACGATGCGGGTCGTGCCCCAGACGCACGCAGCCGCCCGCACCGCCCTCGCCCACTCCCGCGCGATCGTCGAGGCCGAGCTCGCCTCCTCGCACGACAACCCCTGCATCACGCCGGACGGCCGGGCGCTCTCGACCGGGAACTTCGACTCGGTGCCGTACGGGATCACCCTCGACTACGTGCGGCTCGCGCTCGCGCACGTCATCACCGCCTCGTGCGAACGCGCGAACAAGCTGGTCTACTCCGCCTTCAGCGGCCTCCCCACCGGGCTGCGCGACGACGACGCCACCAGCCAGGACGGCCTCGCCATCGTCGTCTACGGCGCGAACGCGGCCGCGGCCGAGGCCCGGCTGCTGGCGCATCCCGCGACGCTCGAGCTCTCCACCTCGTCGACGGCCGAGGGGATCGAGGACCGCGTCATCCCGACACCGGTGGCCGCCCGCCGCGTCGAGGAGATGACCCGGCTTGGCCGCTACGTGGCGGCCGTCGAGCTCTACCTGGCCGCCCAGGCCGTCGACCTGCGCGACCGCGCCGGCGAGCTCGGCGTGGGCACCCGCCGCGCCTACGACCTGGTCCGCGCCCACGCCCCCCGCCGCCGACCCGGCGAGCCCCCGCTCGCCGACCTCTCGCCGCTGGAAGCCGCGCTGGAATCGGGGCCAGGCCCCGGCTAGACGATCGATTCCAAGGCCCGCCCGCCCTAGGGCTGGGCCGGGAAGAACGCCTTCAGCAGGTGGGCCGTCTGGGCCTGCAGGCGCGAGAGCGCCTCGTCGCCGATGCCCATGCCCAGCCGGGCAACCGTGAGGAAGCCGCCCTCCTTCCCGTGATCCTCGATGTCCAGGAGCACCTCGGGATCCTGCGAGACCCACCACTCGGTCAGCTCGGGCGTGAAGACGGTCTCGAGCTGCTCGTCCGGGATTCCCCGGGCGGCGACGATGCGGTAGCGCTCGTCCATGCCCGGCGACGACGTGTGCACGCGCCGGTCGGCGCGGAGCAGGCGGCGGGCCCAGTCCTGCTCCGAGAAGGCGCTCGGGTGCACGGTCAGCCGCGGCCAGCGGGTCGCGTCGACGAAGAGCAGGAAGACCGTGAACCCGGTCGAGTCGACCCCTCCGCCGCCGAACGCCTCCGACCAGTCGGGCGAGCCGACCGAGAACTCGGCCAGCACGGCCTCGTGGCCGTCGACCGGGCCGCGGTAGGCGGCATCCGTCGTGTCCAGGATACCGAGGTCGAGCAGCTGGGTGGCGCCTCCGATCTGGTCGTCCGACGGCGTGAAGCCGTGCGCCTGCGCCCAGGTATCGATGTCCGAAGGCGGCTCGTCGTTCATCGGCGCGATGCTAGCCGCTAGCCCGCGCGATCGGCGGGATCAACCGCGAGGCCGAACCGCTCGCGCAGGAGCACCCGCACCCGCGCCTCGTCGGCCGCGTCCGCCCCCAGGTCGGCCGCGATGCCGTCGATCGCCAGGTCGACCGACCAGACGCAGACGTCGGCGCCCATGCGGTCGAGCGCCTCGTCGAACGCCCGGTTCGCCGCCGCCTCGAGTTCGTCGGAGGCCATACCCGAATGGTAGGCACGCCGGCCCTTCGTGGTACCGCAAACTCGTGACTTCATCCGGGCCATGGGTTTCCCCACGTTAGAGCGGGAACGGCGACTGCCACCACGGCGGCCGGCCGCTCGGGCGCACCGAGGTGACCCACTTCACCCACCAGAACCCGCGCCGGCCGGACGCAACCAGCCGCACGGGCGCGCCGTTGCCCGGGTCGAGGGGGGCGCCGTCGAGATGGGTCGCGAGCAGCAGCCCGGGGAGGCTCCCGAGGTCGAACCGGCGGGCGTAGCCCGTCGCCGAGCGCACCTCGACGCTGCCCGTCCCCTGCGGCAGCGCGAGCGGCAGATCCACCAGACGCACGCCTCTCCAGCGGTTGCGCGCGTACCAGCCGCTCGTGCAGTCGAGCGTGCACGTCCACTCGTGCTGCGGCAGCCGGGCGAGGTCGGCCAGGCCGAGCGGGCGGCCGCCGACGTCGATCCGCCACGCGCCCGGGTCGATCCGCGGCGTCGAGTCCTCGAACCACACGGTCGGCGCCGGCCGGGCCTGCTCGAGCGAGCCGGTCGCCGCCCTGCTCGCGCCGAGCGAGCGGTCGAAGGCGGCCTTGGCGGCAACGCCGGCGGCCGTGAACGCGGCCAGCCGCAGGAACGCCGCGCGGTTCAAGTCGCCGCGGCGCAGCCGCACCGGCCGGGTCGTCAGGTGCGCGACGACGAGCGGTGCGAGCGCGAGCGCGAACGCGATGTGCCAGCCGAGCGCGGTGAGCGGCCCGAGATCGTGGAGGCCGGCCGAGTGGGCGACCCCGGAACCCAGCAGCCCGACGGCGCAGGCCGCGGCCGCCAGCGAGCCGCCCACCTGCGGCCACCGCCGCCGGAGGCCGCGCCGGATCACGCCGAGCTTCGACCAGGCGAGCGCGATCACGACCATCCCGGCGGCGTCGTGCGCCCACACCACCAGCCCCGCGTGCCGCTCGCTCACCCACAGGCCGGCGAGGCCCGTGGCGAACGCGGCCGCGAGCGCCGTTCCCAGAAGCCACAAGTCGACGCGCCGCCGCACGCACTCCAGGGTAGGTCGCCGCGGCGGCAGCGGCTGTGACGCGGACCTAGTCGGACTTGGGCTGCACGATGGAGCGCACGCGCACCTCGGTCGGCTTGCGCCCCCACGGGTCGCGGCGGAAGAACGCCTCGTCGACGGCGAGCGCGTGCGAGACGCTCACGTCGAGGGTGATCCACGCTTCGCCCGGCCCGTAGCGGGCCTGGGTCTCGTACGCGAGGATCGGTGGTGGGGTGCGCTCGGCGCTCATACCCTGGTAATCGGCGGGTCCGTCCGAAACGTTCCCGCCAAACGCCGTAGACGAACCCCCCGCGTTCGGGGGAGCCGCTCCCACCCTTCGGAGGCAGGCCGCTACGCCCGCGGAGGCTCGGGGACGGTCGGGACGGCGAAGCGCACCCGCGTCCCGGCGCCCGGTTCCGAGTCGATCGTGACCTCGCCGCCCGCGGCCCGCACCCGCTCGACCATGCTGTCGAGCCCCATGTGCAGCGCCGCTCCGGGCCGCGAGCGCACGTCGTCGACGTCGAACCCGCGCCCGTCGTCGGCGACCTCGCCCACGAGGACGCCGTCGTGCTCGGCCATGCGAACGGTGATCCGGCTCGCGCGGGCGTGCTTGCGTACGTTCGCGAGCGCCTCCTGGGCGGAGCGGTAGACAAGCTCCTCGACGGCCAGGTCGTAGCGCCCGGACGGGCCGCTCACCTCGCTCGTCGCCCCCACCTCCTGGGCGATCTGGCCTGCCAGCAGCCGCATCGCCGCGACCAGCCCGTGGTCGTGCAGGACGGCCGGCCGCAGCTCGAACATCAGCCGCCGCGTCCGCTCGGTCGCCTCCTCGAGCGTCGCCCGCGCGACGCCGAGCGCCGCCGCGAGACGGTCGCTGCCGGCCTTGGTCGCGACCAGCGCTGCGCGGTCGAGCGCCATCAGCGACGCCGCCATCACCTGGACGGTGTCGTCGTGGAGCTCGGTGGCGATGCGGCTGCGCTCCACCTCCTCGGCCTGGAGCATGGTGGCCAGGATCTCGCGCCGGCGCTGCTCGCTGTCGGCCAGCGCCCGCTCGGCGGACACGCGATCGGACACGTCCAGGAACATGCAGCCGACCTGCTCGACCTCGTCCACCGCGTTGCGCACGGGGAACATCGTCAGGAGGTACGCGCGGCCGTCGACGCCCGTCGACTCCAGTCCGACCACCGGGTCGCCGCCCGCGAACACGTGCTCGACCGTCGCGACGATGTCCGCGCTCACCGTCGGGAAGGCGTCCAGGAGCCGCATGCCCAGATGCTCGGGCCGGATCGTCCCGATCCGCTCGACGGCCCGGTTCACGCGCGCGATCCGCAGGTCGGGGCCGAACAGCACCATCCCCAGCGGCGCCGCCTCGAGCACGGCCGCCAGCACCTCGACGTCGCCGTGAGGGCCGTCGACCGGCACGGGGCTGATCACGGACACGATCATGCGCTCGCCGCCCAGCTCGATCCCGTGGATGTCGAGCTCGGCCAACCGCGGCCCGTCGGGGGTGTCGAAGACGCGCCGCTGGCGGTGGCTGCGCCCACGCTCGGGGAAGCGGTCGATCAGCCAGTCCAGGCGGGCCCGGTCGCTGATGCCGAGCTGGTCGGCCGTGCGGCCGAGGATCTCCTCGCGGGGCCGCCCGACGAGCACGCAGAACCCGTCGCTCACCTCGACCATCACCGCATCGCTCGCCCGCGCGATCGCGACCGCCTGCACCGTCTCGGAGAGATCGCCCGGGAGAGCTGCGGACGGCGGCCGTGATCCGCCACCACGCCCTGTCACGACCGCACTCTAGCGGCCGGGGCGGCGCCCGACGCGGGCGCCACCCCGACCGCGCCTACCGAACGACGATCCCGTCGAAGCCGAACGTCCCACCCGTGATCGACAGCACCAGGGTGTGCGGGGCGTTCGGGTCGACCGCCGCCGTGAACACGGTCGCCCGATGCTCGCCGCCGCAGGGCTCGGCGACGGGCTGCGCCGCTCCGCCGTCGATCGCGACGGACGCATTGCCGCACGACCCGCGGCCGATGATCGAGACCGACGCCCCCTGGAACGTGTAGGACACGGTCGCGGCCGGATCGCTCGACGTGTGGAGCGTGCCCAGGTAGTCGAGCGCGTCGGCGCCGCTGGTGGCCCACGTACCGGCGTAGGTCATCCCGGCGTTGCCGTCATCGAACGGGAACGAGATCGTCCGGATGCGGCTCGTCGACACGTTTCCTGCGACGTCGCGGGCGACGACCTGGAACTGGCGCCGGTCACCCTCCGCGGCGGTGATGGCCACGGACTGGTCGCCGCTGGCCGAGCCGGTGGCCACGTCCGTCCAGGCCGTGTCGCCGACGTCCCGGCCCTGCAGCGTCCAGGTCTGAAGGCCGGAGTGGCCCTTGTCGATGACGCCGAAGCGGACGGCCGTCGTGGTCGACGCCGGCACGCCCGGCTTCGGGAACGTCACCGCCGGCGCGACCAGGTCGTGGAGCGCCTCGCCGCTGTTCGGGGCCCGGTCGACGCACCCCGCGCGGCACCCGGGGCCGAAGTAGACCGAGAACAGCCGCCAGCGGTACCCGTTCGGCTTCCCGAGCAGCTTGCGCGGGATCGAGACGCGGATCGACTTCAGGCTCGGCCGCGTCGCGGTGCCGAAGCCGAGCTCGCGCCCGTTGCGGGTGAGGACGGCGACACGCAGGATGCCGTGGCTCCGGTAGACGATGGCGAACCGCTCCGCGCGCGTCCCGCCGGCCGTGTCGAAGTCGATCAGGAACGCCGAGCCGCGGCGGATGCTGATCGCCCGGCCGCTCCAGGGCTCGTACGTCGTGATCGTATGGACGACCGGTCCGGTCGTCCCGTGCTCCTGGGTGACGCTCGCAATGTCCAGCTTGCCGTGGACGTCGTCCGGGTCCGAGATCGCGGAGGCCCGCGCCATGGCCGGCATGGCGAGCGCGACGGCGACGATGACGCCGAAGGCCGCGACGGACCACCAGGCGGGGTTTCGTGTGTGCCCCT